>CAYLTU010000064.1:0-22735 GCA_964386465.1 uncultured Rhodospirillaceae bacterium | reverse complement strand
TCGCTCCTTTGGCCTGCCGGTTATCCGGTGTCGGTGCGATTGTAGACCGCGACGGCCGGCCTGTGCGAGTGCGCTCGCAACAACGGCAAAGCGGGATGGTAACCGGGAAAAAAGTAGGGGTATAATCACCAGGTAACTTCACAAAAGCTTAAGAAAATAGGGTTAACAGAGACGAAACCACTAGCGGAGAACCGCGATGGCGCTGCGGACGGACGTACTCAAGGATGAAGTCATCGAGAAGGTCGTGGAAGCCGTGCAGACGAGAATGTCTGGCAAGAAGGCGACATTCGCTGAATCATTTGTTCGCCGGTTCTACGAAAACGTTGCGGCCGGCGATATCGTTTCGGAGGAAACCGAGGACCTTTACGGCGCAGCCTTGTCACTGTGGAGTTTCGCGGCGAGCCGCAAACCGAAGACCGCCAAGGTCCGTGTCTACAATCCGGGCTTCGACCAACATGGCTGGCACTCGACCCATACGGTTATCGAGATCGTCCACGACGATATGCCGTTTCTGGTCGATTCCGTTTCCGCCGACCTGAACCATCTGGGCATCACCATCCATCAGTTGATCCATCCCGTCTTCGCTGTCAATCGCAGCAAGGACGGCAAGGCACTTTCCATGGCGGCGGTGGATCACGAGGGAAACGGCGCGGTACGGGAATCCTGCATTCACATTCAGATCGACGAACAGCCGACGGAAAACGTACGCAAGCAGCTTGAATCGAAAGTCCGTGGCGTCCTGTCCGACGTCCGAGCCGCCGTCGGCGATTGGCAGGCGATGCGGCAGAAGATCATCGAAGAACGCGACCGGCTGAAGATAAAGCCCGGCGAAGACCGTGTCCAAGGTGGAGCGGGAGGAATTGTTCGCATTCCTGTCGTGGCTGCATGACGATCACTTCACGTTCCTCGGCTATCGCGAACTCACTTTCGCCGGCACGGGCAAACGCGCGCGCATAAACATCGTGCCGGATTCCGGACACGGCGTGTTGCGCGATCCGGAGGTGGAAGTCTTCGAGGGGTTACGGAATCTGGGCGCGCAAACGCCGGAGGTCCAAGCCTTCGTGCGCGATCCTGAACTGCTGCTCATCACGAAAGCGACAAGGCGCTCGACGGTACACCGCAGCGTTCCCATGGACGCGATCGTCGTCAAGGTTTTCAACGACAAAGGAGTCGTTGTCGGGCACCATCTCTATGTCGGGCTCTTCACTTCTGTCGCCTATAGCGAGACACCGACCAAGATCCCCCTGCTGCGCCACAAGGTCGCCGCCGTGGTCGAGAATTCAGGTTTCGACGCGGGCAGCCATGACGGCAAGGCGCTGATCCACGTTCTCGAGGATTTCCCGCGCGACGAATTGTTTCAAAGCGATCTCGACACGCTGACCAATGTAGCGCATGGCATCGTCCGGCTTCAGGAACGGCAGCGGATCGCTATTTTCCTGCGGCGCGATCCGTTCGAGCGTTACGTCGCAGCCATGGTTTATCTGCCGCGGGAACGGCTCAACACAAATCTGCGCCGCGCTTATGACGGCATTCTGGGCCAGGCCTTCAACGGCTCGGTTCAGGCGGTCTTCACACATGTTTCCGATGAATTGCTCGGCCGTTGGCTGTTTATCGTCAAGACGACGCCCGGCGCCATTCCCGACTTCGATACCAAGAATATCGAAAACCGGCTGCGCGAAGCGGCTCGCACATGGCAGGACCGGCTGGAACAGGCGTTGATCGAGAGTCGCGGTGAGGCGCAGGGCAATCTGCTGTTCAAGAAGTACCGCGACGCCTTCCCGACCGGATATCGCGAAAATTACAGTGCGCAGACGGCGGTCTTCGATATCGCGCGGATCGAGGAATCGAACGACAGTCAGACGCTCGGCATGAATCTCTACAGGCCGATCGAAGCCGACGAGAACGAGCTGTCGTTCAAGATCTACAACGTGGGTGAGCCGATCGCGCTCAGCGATATTCTGCCGCGGTTGGAGAATATGGGCTTGAAAGTCGTCCGCGAGTCTCCGGCGGACATCGTCCCCGTGGGTGCCGAGCGGCCGGTTTACCTGCACGATTTCGGCCTCCTGACCGAGGATGGCTCGCCGGTCGATTACACGACCGTCCGGCAGATGTTCCATGACAGCTTCGCGCGCGTCTGGCGCGGCGATATCGAGGATGACGGCTTCAACCGCCTCGTCCTGCGCGCCAATCTCGACTGGCGCGAGGTGGTCATGCTGCGCGCCTACTGCAAGTATCTGCGTCAGGCGCGCATCCCGTTCAGCCAGGCCTATATGGAAGAAACCCTGGCGCGCTATCCCGACCTTACGCGTCTGCTGGTGCGGCTGTTCAAGCTGCGCTTCGATCCCGATTTCGACGGCGACCGCGAAGGCCTCGAAGCGACGGTCGAGATGGCGATCGACCAGGAACTGGACCGGGTCGCCAATCTGGACGAGGACCGGATCCTGCGGCGTTACCGCAACCTCATTCAAGAGACCCTGCGAACGAACTACTTCCAGAACGCGGACGACGGTGGGCCCGTGTCGTACCTGTCGTTCAAATTCAACAGCCGGTCGATCGACGACCTGCCCGAGCCGCGGCCAATGCGGGAGATCTCCGTCTACAGCCCGCGCTTCGAAGCGGTGCATTTGCGATTCGGTTTGGTCGCGCGCGGAGGTTTGCGCTGGTCGGATCGGCGCGAGGATTTCCGAACCGAGATCCTGGGCCTGGTGAAAGCGCAGCAGGTCAAGAACGCCGTGATCGTTCCGGTTGGATCGAAAGGCGGGTTCGTTCTGAAAAAGGCGCCGGCGCCGAGCGACCGCGAAGCGTTCCAGGCCGAAGGCGTCGCCTGTTATCAGCTGTTCGTGCGCGCGATGCTGGAGATCACCGACAATCTCGTCGGCGGCGACGTGGTATCGCCGGAAAGGGTCGTCCGTAAGGACGACGACGACCCCTATCTGGTCGTCGCCGCGGATAAGGGCACGGCGACGTTCTCCGATATCGCGAACGAGATCGCCGTATCGCTCGGCCACTGGCTCGGCGACGCGTTCGCGTCGGGCGGATCCGCCGGTTACGACCATAAGGGCATGGGTATTACAGCGCGTGGCGCTTGGGAATCGGTGAAACGTCACTTCCGCGAAATGGGCCGCGACACGCAGAGCGAGGAATTCACCGTCGTCGGCTGCGGAGACATGTCGGGCGATGTTTTCGGCAACGGCATGCTGCTGTCGGAGCAGATCAAGCTGGTCGGCGCCTTCAACCATTTGCACGTCTTTATCGATCCTGACCCCGATCCCGCGGCCAGTTTCGCCGAGCGCAAGCGTCTCTTCGAGATGCCGCGCAGCGGCTGGACCGATTACGACGAGAAATTGATCTCGAAAGGTGGCGGCATCATCGACAGAAGCGCGAAATCCGTTCAGTTGACGGCCGAAATGCAGAAATTGTTCGGCATCGAGGAGAAATCGGTGCCGCCGAATACCTTGATCAGCGCCATGCTGCGCGCGGAAGTCGATCTGCTGTGGTTCGGCGGCATCGGTACCTATATCAAATCCACCTCGGAATCGCATGGCGACGCCGGCGATCGTGCCAATGACGGGCTGCGCGTCGATGGTAGCGAACTGCGCTGCAAGGTTGTCGGCGAGGGGGCCAACCTGGGCGCGACACAACTGGGCCGAATCGAATTTGCGCGGGCTGGCGGCCGGATCAACAGCGACTCGATTGACAATTCAGCCGGCGTCGACTGTTCCGACCACGAGGTCAATATCAAGATTGCTTTGGGCCAGGTCGTCGGGCGCGGCGATATGACCGAAAAACAGCGCAACAATATGCTGATCGAAATGACCGATGATGTGGCGGCGTTGTGCCTGCAGGACAATTACGCGCAAACTCAGGCGATCACGGTGACCGAAAGCGAGGCCTACCGCTTGCTTGACCGGCACCAACGGCTGATGCGGTCGTTGGAACGCGCCGGAACCCTGGACCGGTCGATCGAGTTCCTGCCGGATGACGAGACGATCGATACCATGGATTCCATGAAGGTCGGTCTGACACGGCCGGAAATCGCCGTGTTGCTGGCTTATGCGAAGAACGTCACGTACGAGGAATTGCTGCAATCCGACCTTCCTGACGATCCGTTGCTTGAAGGGGATCTGTCGCGCTACTTCCCGGTGGCGTTGCGCGAACGCCACCACGACTCGACCGAGGCGCATGCGCTGCGACGCGAGATCATTGCGACCTCCGTAACCAACTCGATGATCAACCGGACCGGGCCGACTTTCGTCAACGAGATGCGCGACCGGACCGGTCTCGAAGCGCCGGAGATCGCCCGCGCCTACACCGTCGTCCGGGAAACGTTCCGGCTGCGGGCGCTGTGGGCGGAGATCGAAGCGCTCGACAACAAGACCTCGACAGAGGCTCAGACACTGGTGTTGCGCGAAATCGGCCGAACGGTCGACCGGACGACGCAATGGTTCCTGCGCAATGTCGACCATCCGCTGGATATCACCAAGCTGATGGAGGAATTCGCGCCCGGCATCAAGACGCTCGCCGCACAGATGGACGATGTCTTGCAGCCCGATCAGCGTGAAGATATCGCGCAACGGACCGAACGTTTCGTCAGCCCCGGCGTGCCGGAAACGCTAAGCCAGCGGATCGGTGCGCTGAAGATGCTGTCGACGGCGTGCGATATCGTGCGGCTCGCCGGCGGCGCGGACGTACCGGTGCTCGATGCGGCGACGACCTACTTCGCGGTCGGCAGTCGGTTCCGCCTCGACTGGCTCAGGCGCGGCGCCAATCGCCTCACGCCGGACAGTACGTGGCACAAGTTGGCGGTCGAGGCGATTATCGACGATATGTGGGGTACGCAAGGCGACCTCTCCCGCAAGGTGCTCGGCAATGGCGGCACGGGCAGCGAGGCGATCGATAGCTGGGTCGCCGCGCGGCGAGAGGTCGTCGACCGTGTAGAGAGCCTGATCGGCGAACTCGAATCGGTGGGTCAGGTCGACCTCGCCATGCTTGCCGTCGCCAACCGCGAACTGCGGGGGATGGTGGCTAGGTAGAGCGGATCGCGTTTATCCGATCCGCACCGCCGTGCCGCTGGCGACGACCATCATCATCGAACCCTTGTCGCCGACCACTTCGTAGTCGAGGTCGACGCCGACGACCGCGTTCGCGCCCAATTCTTCGGCGCCGGCCTGCATGTCCTCTATCGCGGCGTCCTTGCCGGCGCGGATGACCTTCTCGTAGGCGCCAGACCGGCCGCCGACGAAATCGCGGACGCCGGCGAACATGTCGCGCACGACGTTGGCGCCGAGAATCGCTTCTCCTGTGCAGACCCCGAAATATTCCGTGATCTTGTGCCCTTCGACGGAGTCGGTCGTCGTAATGATCATCGTGCGTCCTTTAAAGTGTGAGGGTTATAGAGCGGATCAAGTTTGGTGGAACCCGCTACGTGGGTTCAAACGAATTTGTGAATCCGCTCTATCTTCCATATTTTTAGAGCAGATTCACGCGATTGTTGGATCACCGAAGGTGATTCCAATCAACCCCGATCTGCTCTAGGAGCTAATTTATGCGCGATCGGCGTCTGTTCCAATGCCGAGATCAAGGAAAATGAGCAATCATCGCGCAATCGCGTCCTGGTGCTTCTACGATTGGGCGAATTCCGCCTTTCCAACGGTCGTCGGCACTTTCATCTTCGGCACCTATTTCACCAAGGCGATCGCCGAGACGCCGGAAATCGGATCGGCGCAATGGGGTTGGGCGCTGGGTGTCGCCGGTATCGTCGTTGCTGTATTCAGCCCCGTGTTCGGGGCGATTGCCGATCAAGGTGGCCGCCGCAAGCCCTGGCTTGGAGGGTTTACAGCGCTTTGCGTCATCGCAACGGCGCTGCTGTGGTTCGCCTACCCCAATGCCTCTTCGGCCCTCTGGGCGTTGACGTTCGTTGCCCTGGCCAGCGCTGCGTTCGAATTCACCATGGTGTTCTACAACGCGATGTTGCCGGAGATCGCACCGATGAGCCATGTTGGACGGGTTTCGGGCTGGGGCTGGGGTCTTGGTTATGTCGGCGGTCTCGCGGCGCTCGCGCTCTGCCTCGTCGGCTTCGTTCAGACAGACACGCCCTGGTTTGGACTGTCGAAATCGGAAGCGGAAAATATCCGCGCGGTCGTGTTGCTGGTCGCTGTCTGGTACGCGGTTTTCTCGGTACCGCTGTTCCTTTTTACACCCGACAAACCGTCAACCGGACTTTCGCTTACGGCATCGGTTCGCGCGGGTCTCGCGGAACTGGTGGAAACGGTCCAGCAGGTGCGGCGGTACGGCAACATCCTGCAATTCCTGATCGCCCGCATGCTGTACACCGACGGTCTGGGGACATTGTTCGCGTTCGGCGGCATCTACGCGGCCGGGACCTTCGGGATGGAACTCGGCGAGGTGATCATGTTCGGCATCGCGCTGAACGTCACGGCGGGCCTCGGGGCCGCCGCCTTCGCGTGGCTTGATGACTCAATAGGAGCGAAACCCGTGATCGTCGTTTCGCTGCTGGCGCTGATCGGTCTCGGCGGCGGCATGTTGATCGTCGAGTCGGTGTACTGGTTCTGGGGGCTGGGCGTCGCGCTGGGGATCTTCGTCGGCCCCGCGCAGGCCGCCTCCCGCTCTCTCATGGCGCGGCTCGCGCCCGAAGCGATCCGCACCGAGATGTTCGGCCTCTACGCTTTCTCCGGCAAGGCGACCGGCTTTCTGGGCCCCTTTGCGCTGGCGGCCGCGACTACCGCCTCCGGCAGCCAACGCGTCGGCATGGGGGTCATTCTTGTGTTTTTCGCATTGGGACTGACGTTGCTGTTGCGAGTGCGCGAGCGGGACAGCTGAGTTGGGTTAGACGATGCTTCGCAAATTCGGCGGAATCCGTTCGGGATAATAAATTCTCCATTGGTTCTTTTGCCGCCTTGCCACCAGCTTCGGCGGCCCATTCGCATCGATTATGTCTGCGTCGTCGGCGACAGCAAGGTAACTGGGGAACAGCTGGAGTCCTCGTGCATGCCTTCGCTTTATGACGTCGGCCGGGATGTAGTGACCTCCTTGGCTAACCCGGTTGGCGACACGCTGAATGCAAATATCCGGATCGGAAACCCAAAGGAAAACCAGCGTAATCCGGTATTGTTTGGCAGATGCAATATGGACGCTTCTCAGTAAGGTCTTCGTGGCGAGCGTCGACTCGATGATGAAATCGAACCCTTCGTCGAGCCAGAGGCTGCGCAATTCGATGAGACGGCGCCCCGCGGGCACGGCTTTGTCGCTCGGTGCGTCGGAGGACAATTCGGCCGCAAATTCGTCTGCATTCAGAAAGCGGTCAGTTTCAAGAAGGTCGGCGTAGCTCGACTTTGCCAGCGTCGTCTTACCTGCGCCGTTGGGGCCGCCGAGAATTGTTAGTCGCGGTCTCCTCACGCGCGTCTTGCTCCAAAAATTCGGTTGTCAATTTCTTGAGCCTAACATGCCTGCCGCCCGGGTAGATGGCCACTAGGTATCCGTCGATCCCCTGAAAAGCAGGCAGGCCGACGGCATGCTTGTCGGCTATTGCCTGACGAACAGCTTCTTGGAATTCGGTCTCGATCTTTGGCCGTGTCATAGTCACCGACTATATTGAATTGGGACGAGGATACCAACGGGCTCTAATGCCTGAAATGGCGCATTCCGGTGAAAGCCATGGCGACGCCGGCGTCATCGGCGGCGGCGATCACCTCTTCGTCCCGGATAGAACCGCCGGGCTGGATGACCGCGGTCGCGCCGGCGTCGATCGCGGCGATCAGACCGTCGGCGAAGGGGAAAAAGGCGTCGGAAGCGACCACCGAGCTTTCGGTACCGAGCTGATCCTTGGCCTTTTCGGCGGCGATACGGGAAGAATCGACGCGGCTCATCTGGCCGGCGCCGACGCCCACGGTGACGCCGTCGCGGACATAGATGATGGCGTTTGATTTCGTGTGCTTGCAGACCTTGAAGGCGAACAGCATGTCGTCGATCTCGCGGTCGGTCGGTTTGCGCGCGGTGACGAATTTCAGATCGTCGCGGCCGATCCGGCCCGTATCCCGGCCCTGCATCAGGAAGCCGCCGGAGATGGTCTTCATCATCATACCGACCGATTCCGGGTCGGGCATGTCGCCCGTTAGCAGCAGGCGCAGGTTCTTCTTCTCGGCGAAGACGGCGCGGGCGTCCGGATTGGCTTCGGGTGCGATGACCACTTCGACGAAGATTTCCCCGATCGCGCGCGCCGTGTCGCCGTCGAGCGGCCGGTTCAGTGCGACAATACCGCCGAAGGCGCTGACCGGGTCGCATGTAAGTGCCCGACGATAGGCGTCGAGCGGCGTTTCGCCCACGGCGACGCCGCAGGGATTGGCGTGCTTGATGATGGCGACCGCCGGATCGCCGAATTCCGCGACCAGTTCGAAGGCGGCGTCCGTGTCGTTAATGTTGTTGTAGCTCAATTCCTTACCCTGGACCTGGTTGGCCAGGGCGACTCCGGGCCGTCCCCGGCCGCTCAAATAGAGGGCGGCTTCCTGATGCGGATTTTCGCCGTAGCGCAGTTTCTGTTTCAGCGTGCCGCTGCCCGCCATGCGCCGCGGGAACACGTCGCCGCGCTGAATCTCGAACCAGGCCGCGATGTTCGAATCGTATCCGGCGGTGCGGGCGAATGCAGCGGCGGCGAGGCGGCGCCGTAACTCCAACGTTGTCGATCCTTCGTTGTCGGTCATCTCCGCGATTACGGCGTCGTAATCGGACGGGTCGGTGACAACGGTGACGAAGTCGTGGTTCTTGGCTGCGGCGCGGATCAGCGCGGGACCACCGATGTCGATATTCTCGACGCATTCCTCGAATTCGGCGCCCCGGGCCACGGTCTCTTGGAACGGATAAAGGTTGACGACGACCAGGTCGATGGGCGCGATATCGTGCGCTTCCATCGCCATGCGGTGCGCGTCGAGGTCGCGGCGTCCGAGGATGCCGCCATGGACCTTAGGGTGCAGCGTCTTGACTCGGCCGTCCAGCATTTCCGGGAAATCGGTATGATCGGCGACCTCCGTTACCGCCAATCCGGCGTCGCGCAGCGTCTTTGCGGAGCCGCCCGTCGACAGCAGCCGGACGCTCTGGCTCGCAAGAAATTCTCCGAACGCGACCAGTCCGCGTTTGTCGGAAACCGAAATCAGGGCTCGCGTGATTTTGCCATCCGCCATCTTTCACTCCATCGAAGAAGGACCACCGGTGCTAAAGAGCAACCGCCGGTGGGTCTGAATGTGCGCTTTCGAATTCCGGCACGAGACGCCGCAACAAGGACAAAGTCCGCGCCGCGTCTCGTGCTTGGGCCGAGCGTTCCAACTCCTCGATCGTCCGCGCCATGAGCGCCAGGTCCGGCGTCCGCGGCGCTGCCAGGGTCAGCCCCTCGCAAGCGGTTGGAACGGGTGTTTCCTTTTCGTGAAAAAGAACTTCGTGCAGCTTTTCGCCCGGTCGCGGCCCGATGATCTCTATGGCGATGTCCTTCTCCGGCTGCAGACCGGCAAGGCGGATGATCTGTCGCGCCAGGTCGATGATCTTGACCGGTTCTCCCATATCGAGCACGAATATACGGCCTTCCGACTGGGCATCGGAAAGTCCCAGGGCGGAGGCTTGCAGCACGAGTTCAACTGCTTCATGAACGGTCATGAAATAGCGGGTCATGCCTGCATCGGTCACGGTCAGCGGGCCGCCCCGTGCGAGCTGGCTCTGGAATAGGGGCACGACGGAACCCCTCGAGCCGAGGACGTTGCCAAACCGGACGACGACGAACCGTGTGCCGTCCTCCGCGCTTTCCGACAGGTCGAGGGCCTGGCAATAACCTTCCGCCAGACGTTTCGTTGCGCCCATGACGTTCGCCGGGTTGACCGCCTTGTCCGTGGAGATATGCACCATCAGCTTCACGCCCGCGGCATCACAGGCGTCGGCGACGTTGCGCGTTCCAATGACGTTTGTCAGGACGCCTTCGTTCGGATTCCTTTCGACCATCGGTACGTGCTTTAACGCGGCGGCGTGGAAGACAAGTTCGGGCCTCTCTCGCGCGATTACGTCGTCGATCCGCTCCCGGTCGCGCACGTCGCCCAGCACCGGTCGCCGGTCGAGTGCCGGATGCTCATTTGCCAGCGCCATGTCGACTTCATAAAGCAGGTATTCCGCGCAATCGAACAGCACCAGCGTTGCGGGACCGATCTCGGCGATCTGGCGCACCAGCTCGGAGCCGATCGTGCCGCCGGCGCCGGTCACCAGGACCCGGCGATCCTTCACCAGGGCCCGCATCGAGTCCCGGTCCAGCACCGTGCGCGGCCGGCCGAGCAAATCCTCGACCGCAACGGGCCGAATCGCCATTGGGTCGCCGACACCGTCACGCAATTCCGCCAGACGCGGCAGGCGTCCTAAACTCATGCCATGGGTTTCCGCGAAGCCGAGCAGCGCGCGTACTTTTTCGCCGTCTATCCCGTCGTGGGTCAGGATGAGGCGTTGTGGCGCCGTCTGCAATCGACGCGCGACGACGTCTTCGATTTCTTCAAGTTTTCCGAGTACAGGGATGCCGTGTATTTCCCGGCCGACGCGGCCGCCGGTTTCATCGATGACGCCGACCAGCCTATAGGCTGCTGCCCTATCGCGGCTTTGCTCGCGGATAAACAGTTCGGCGGCATCGCCGGCGCCGATCAGCAGGGCCGGGACCCGGTTCGTGCTGTTTGCTTCCAGAACGTGCTCCAGGCGCCGGTCCTTGAATATCCTGTACAGGAACCGCGGACCGCCGAGCAGGACCAGTAGCACGAACCAGTTGATCAGCGGCAGTGAGCGCGGCACGTCCTGCAAGCGCGATGCCAGGAACAGCAATGGCAGGAAGATCAATACGACCAACGTGACGGCCTTGGTGATCGCCATCAGATCGTTCAGCGAGGCATAACGCCAAACGCCGCGGTACATGTTCGCGAGCCAGAAAACGAGAGCAGCGACCGCCGTGAAGATGATCGTCCCTTCGATCAGGAATGACGCCGCAAAATAATAAATCTCGCCGCCGACGCGCAGGTAGAGCGACAGCGGAAACGAGATTGCCGCCATGGAGACATCGTGCAGATATGCGACGCGTGCGCGGCTTGATTTGAAGGCTGGTATGATCGCCATGTTCGGGACTTATTAGTCCCCTGCGATACCAGACGCAAGCGTACATCAAACACCGTCCTCTGACCGCATCCGATGGAAGCGTTCTACCCTCGCGTGCCGCTGCAAAAATCTATCGGGAGAGCCAGACCAGCAAGGCGAAGACGGCGGCGGCGGCGGCGGTCAGCGCGGCCCAAGGCCATGTCATGGACAGCATCGCCAAGCCGACCAGAATAACGTTGCAGAGCGCGACACCGAGGCTTACGGCGGCGTGGCTGCGGCCGTTCCGTACGGCGCGTTGATAGAAATGTTCGCGGTGCGCTTGCCAGATCATTTCGCCGCGCAAGGCCCGGCGCGCGAGCGTGATCGTCGCGTCGGCAAGGTAGTACAGCGGCAGGATCGCCGCCGCCGCCCAGGCGCCGCCGCTTGCCAGGTTGAGCAGGAGCCAGCCGAGCAGGAATCCGAGCGGCACGCTGCCGACATCGCCGAGAAAAATTTTCGCGGGATGCCAATTCCAGCACAGAAATCCGACCGCCGCGGCGGATACCGTTGCCGCCAGTAAGGGATCGACACCGGCATCCGGCCTGTAGACGGCGAGCAAGGCGATGCCGCCGCCGATACTGGCGGCTTCGACGCCCGATATGCCATCGATACCGTCCATGAAATTGAACAGGTTGATGAACCAGACCCAGATAAGACCGGCCAATATCAAGTCGAATGGTGCTGGAATAATGCCTTGAAAAATTGATGTTTTTTCGCTCATCCAGTAGAGCGCGGGCAGTATCGCGGCGAGCTGCGCCAATAGCCGGATGCCGGGTGACAGGGAGCGCAGATCGTCGACCCATGACACGCCGGCCAGGAACAGCAGCGCCAGCACGACTGTATATATTTCGCCGCGATCAGCCGCCGGCGCCAGGAGTCCCCACGCGACGACGAGGACCGCGATAACCGCGATACCGCCGCCGCGCGGCGTCAACTCGGTATGGCTGGATCGCTCGTTCGGGCGGTCGAAAATCGCGTGGCGGCGGAGCAATTTGAGGACGAGCCCCGTGGCGGCGACGGTCGCGGTCAGAACGGCTACCGCGGCGGTAAGCATGCCTAACCGTAAGCGCGGACAGCGCTGCCCGGTAGCCGGACTTCCGTCTCGCGGCCGAGCAGGCTCAACAGCAACGTCACACGCTGCTTATCGTCACCGCATTTGAAGATGCCCGTCTGGTCGGCCAAGGCGCCTCGGGTAATTTCAACCACGTCGCCTGTGGCATAGGGACAGGGTTCGACGATCTCGACCAGACCCTCGGTATTTTCCCGGACGCGGATTGCCTCGACGATACCTTGTGGCAGGGCGGACGGCCGCTCGCCCATCGCGACCAGATAGCCGACCCCGTAAGTGCCGTTGATCGCGTGCCACGCATCGGTCGCCAAATCGAGTTCCACGAACAGATAGCGCGGGAAAAGGGGTGTTTTGATCGTATCGATTCGGCGCGCGTGACGGCGCTCCTTAAGGCGTTTCGGCAGATAGGCCGTGTATCCCTGTTCCTCAAGGTGACCGAGCGCCATGCGTTCCATGCCGGTGCGGGTATAGACGACATACCACCGTCTCATGCCGGGGCCTCCGGTTCCTGCCGGGCAATCCCCAGCAAGGGCGGCGTCAGTACGCGGTCTGCCGGCATCACCTGCACCAGCTTGTCGAAAACCGCTTGCGGCGCGCGCAAGTCGGTTACGATGACGGCGTCCAGTTCGGGTAGTTTCTTTAGGTTGCCGCAGACCGGCAGGCCGGCGAACTCCTTGCTCTTCGCCTCGGGGTCGATCATAGCGACCAGACCGATCCGATGCTCCGTTGCGCAAAGTGTTGCGATCTCGGCGAGTTCCCCGCAGCCGGCCAGCGCAATCCGTTTCCAGTCCCGCGCGGCACAATATTCAAGTGTATCGCCGCACTGGCCGCGGGCACGCCGGAAGAAGGTGAAGGAGGATGATAGATATTCGGAAGTCAGCCGCGATTTCTCGGTAAACCCTTTCGGAGTCAGATAATAGGCGTAGCGATTCGGCGGCACCTGACTGATCTTGATCAGGCCCTTGCGTGCGCATCGCTTCAGGTAGGCGTTGGCGAGCCCAAGCGCGATACCGAGATCGCTCGCCATCGACCGCTGTGTGGCGGCACTGTTCTCCTGCACCGCATTGAGCAGGCCGAGCGTAATTTCAGCATCGCCGTCTGGAGCGCCGCCGGATGTCCTGTCGTTCGCCATGCCGGATCCCACGATCGATCATTGTGTTCACGGCGCGAACATAGAGTGTTCAGACTCTGAACGTCAAGGTTCAATCGATGAACATATGTAGAGTCAATAACTTGCCGATTGTCTCAGAAATAGGCAGAGCGCTCGTTCGCAGCCGGCTAACCGTCTGGAATCAGTACGGCGGCACCGGTAATCCGCCCGTTGCGCAGACGCGTCAGCGCGTCGTTCGCCTGCGTTAGCGGCAGGGGTTCCACGGTGGTGCGTACGGGAATTTGCGGCGCCATCGCCAGGAATTCCTCACCGTCGCGGCGCGTCAGGTTTGCGACCGAGACGATGCGCCGTTCGCGCCACAGGATGTCGTAGGGGAAGCTGGGAATGTCGCTCATGTGGATGCCGGCGCAAACGACCGTGCCGCCCGGCGCAAGCGCGCGCAGCGCCAGTGGCACCAGCGCGCCGACCGGGGCGAACAAAAGGGCGGCGTCGAGCGGTTCGGGCGGGGCTTCGTCGGACCCGCCGGCCCAAAAGGCGCCAAGACCGCGCGCGAACGCCTGCGCCTCGACGTCGCCGGGCCGGGTGAAAGCGTAGGTCCGGCGGCCCTGATGGCGGGCGACCTGCGCCACGATATGGGCCGCCGCGCCGAAACCATAGATTCCAAGCCGTTCCGCATCGCCCGCCATGGTCAGTGCGCGATAGCCGATCAGGCCGGCGCATAACAGCGGCGCCGCCTCCGCATCGGAATAGTCGCCGCTGATCGAGAAGCAATAGCGCTGGTCCGCGACAGTGTAGTCGCTATAGCCGCCGTCGATCTGGTAACCGGTGAACCGGGCGGACTCGCACAAATTTTCGCGCCCGGTTCGGCAATAACCACAAATTCCACAGGTGAAACCGAGCCAGGGAACGCCGACGCGCTGGCCGATCGCGAATCGATCCACGTCCGGCGCCGTTTCGACGATTGTCCCGACGATTTCGTGACCCGGTACGACGGGCGTTTTAGGGTCCGGCAGTTCGCCGTCGACCAGATGCAGATCGGTCCGGCAGACACCGCATGCGTGGACCTTAATCAGCACTTGGCCTGGTCCGGGTTCCGGTTGCGCGACTGTGGTCAGGCGCAGGGGTTTATGGCTGCCCTCGAATAGCATCGCCCGCATGGAGGGTTTCGCCATGCCACGTCCCTCAGCTCTTGCCGCCTTCGCGGCGTAGCGCCCATTTCACCGTTGCGCCATCGCCGTCCGTGCGACCCGACAAGACGGCCTGCTGCGTCCGTTTCGCGCCGCCCGTGCCGAAATAAATGCTTTCCGCCAGATCGATCTTGGCGCCGCTGGCGCGCAACCGCCAGCCGGTGCCGCCCGGAAGTCGCAGCAGTACGGCGGCGCCGTCCTGCACCATCGACGCCTGTACGGCGGGATGGAAATGGAAACGGATCGCATATGCCCGGTTCTCGGGAATGCGGGGCCGGATTTGCTTGTCGTCCCGTTCCACGGCGGCGAGGCGGTCTTCGCCGCGCAACTCATCGCCGCGCGCGGCCATGTAAAGCCGGCGGTGATGGATTAGCCCGAATGAATTGCCGTAACCGTTGTGGTTGGCTGTCAGCCAGACATTTTCGTCCGATTCCTGCCGCTCGACATGGACCCGGGACAAGCTGCGCTTGGCGCTGCAGTCGCTGGAATTGGTGTCCTCGATCGACAATGTCGAGTGGGCGGCGGTCGCACGGGCCGCAAGGTGCCATTCCGCGCCCGGCGATACGGCGGGGCCGCAATTGACGACCAGCCGCTCCTTTCCGAAGCTGACTTCCAGACCCAATGTCCCGGCGTGCGTGTGCTGATTCCAGCCCGGCCCGGGCGGGACGCCCGTATCGATGAGCGCCAATAGTTTGCCTGCCGACAACCGTTCGAAACCGCTGTCGGCGGCGTGGGAAGGTACACGTTTGCGGACGTTCGATTGCGCGAGGGCCAGGTCGATCTCCGACGCATCGCCCTCGCCGCTTCCGTTGAACAGAGCCAGCCTCCCATCGCCATGCCGAAAGAAACGCAATGCCGTCGCCGCGCGCTCGATAGCCTTGGTAAGGGCGGGCACGCTCGCCTGCCTGCCGGCGCTGAGCGCCGCGCGCATATCGACGAGATCGCGCACGAGGCGGAGCTGAACCGCAGGGCTGCGTTCGCCATGGCCGCCATCGGGCGCGATCTGCCGCGCCAGCTCGATTTCCAGCAGCCGGGTGGCGCGGGCCAGCAGCGGCAGCTCGCCTGGGATGCAGAGCCCCGCATACAACAGCCCCTTGATGGCGGCGAGGCGCGCGAAGCCGTCGACCTCGCCCCCCGCGGTGCGGCCCAGATGCCGCGCCTGTCTTGCCATGCTGGCCAGGAGCTGCGAGCGGAACGGGTCCGGCGCGCCGGAAAAGAACAGCTCGAAATGCGCCGTCCACGCGACCAGGCGACGGCCGAGTATGTCGGCGCGCCAGGCGCTTGCCGACCAGTGCTGATGGCGCGACAGCCACTCTCCGGTCAGGCCGCGGGCGAAGCGTCGCGCTTCGTCGCCGCCGAACGCCCGCAAGTCGCGCAGCCAGGAGAAACCGTGCAGCGCGTCCTGCCAGCGTGCGTCCGCTCCTGTTTCGTCCCAAGGCGACTCTTCCGGCCGCAATACCGCGCCGGCGAAGTTGAAGCTTCCCTGGATCATGGCGCCGCCGCGCTCTGCATCTCCCGGCCACGGGTCCGGCGGCGCGGCCGACAATCCCGCGGGATTGCGCCGCAGCAACGTTGGACCGTAAAGCGGTGTCGCGAACACCATCCCCAACAATCGCCGTTGAACGGGCGGCCAGGCGGGGTGCTCGCGGATGAGGTCGGTCATGGTGCGTCGGGTCGGGTCCCGGATCGCAAGGTCGCGATATTGTCCGCATAGGCGGCCGGACCGCCGGTGAAGGTCGCGGTGCCCGCGACCAGCAGATCGGCGCCCGCGTCGATCGCCTGCGGTGCCGTTTCCGTGTTGATACCGCCATCGACTTCGAGGTCGATGGCGCGGCCGGTCGCGTCGATCCGCGCACGCAAGTCGTTGATCTTGTCGAGCTGTGCCGCGATAAATTTCTGCCCGCCGAATCCGGGATTGACGCTCATCACGAGAACCAGGTCGATATCGTCCAGCAGATGTTCGACCGCCGCGACCGGCGTTGCCGGATTCAGCGCCAGCCCCGCTTTCCGGCCGAGGCTTTTGATCAGCTGGATCGTGCGATGGGTGTGCGCGCCGGCTTCCGGATGAACCGTGAGAATATCCGCGCCCGCATCCGCGAAGGCCTGAATATAGGGATCGACTGGCGAGACCATGAGATGCACGTCGAACGGCTTTTCGCTATGCGGCCGCAGCGCCTTGACCACGTCGGGGCCGATCGTGATGTTCGGTACGAAATGCCCGTCCATGACATCGATATGGATATAATCGGCGCCCGCCTCGTCGATGGCGCGCACCTCGTCGCCGAGTTTGGCGAAGTCTGCCGACAGGATCGACGGGGCGATGCGCGTGGGCTGCTGCATGGGTTTTAACTAGTGTTTTCGCAAAACCGGCGCAAGCGGCAATCCGATGATTTTCACGACCGGCGCAATCGCGCCACGTAGAAACCGTCGATCCCGCCGATTTCCGCCCAATGACACGGCAAAGTCCGCAGCGCGCCTTCCGGCGTGATCGCGGATTCGAGGCCGGGGACTTCGGCCGCTTCGATGGAAAGGCGCTCGAACGGCGCATCCTGTTCCAGCAAGTCGGCGATTCGGTCCGGCCCTTCCTCGGGTTGCAGCGAACAGGTTGCGTAGACGAGCGTACCGCCGGGCGGCAACAGGTCCGCCGTCCGTGACAACAGTTCGCTTTGCAGCGTGGCCAGCCGCTCGACATCCTGCTGCGATCTCAGCCGGGCGATATCGGGCCGTCGGCGGATGGTGCCCGTCGCGCTGCAGGGGGCGTCGAGCAGGATCGCGTCAGCCTTTTGCGGCGGCGTCCATTGCGTCGCGTCGGCGGCAACCAGTTGCGCGTCCAGCCCTAGTCTGTCCAAATTTTCCCGGACGCGGTTTAGGCGTGCCTCGTCGCTATCGACCGCGATGACATTGGCGCCGGCGGCGGCGAGCTGCGCGGTCTTGCCGCCGGGCGCGGCACAGAGATCGAAGACTGTCTTGCCTGCAACGTCGCCGAGCAACCGTGCGGGAACCGCCGCCGCTGCGTCCTGGACCCACCAAGCACCGGCGTTGAAGCCCGGCAAGTCTCGGATGATGCCGCCGGCAGTGCGGCGCAGGCTCCCGGTTGGAAGCGACATGGCGTCCAAGGGTTCGGCCCATTCTTCGGGGGCCTGCTTGACCGTTAGGTCAAGCGGCGGTTCTGTAAGGTGCGCCGCCGCGATGGCGGCCGCCGTCTCCGCGCCGTACGCCCTTTCCCAACTCTTCCAAAGCCAATCCGGCGTGTTGAGCCGTCCCGGATCTTCCGCTTTCGGAACGCCTTCGCGCGTCAAACGACGCAGGACCGCGTTCACCATCTTCTTGTACGGACCGTTCCTGGTCGCTTCGGCCGCATCCACCGTCGTCGAGACCGCGGCATGGGCGGGCGTTTCGAGGAAAGCGAGCTGGGCCGCGCCGATCCGCAACAGGTTCTGCACCGCCGCCGCCTTACCGCGCAGCGGTTTGCGCAAAAGCGGCGCGATCATTGCGTCCAGTTCGCCGGCGCGGCGCAATACGGTCAGGGTGAGCAGGCGGGCGAGCGCCCGGTCGCGCGGGTCCAGGGCGGACAGATCTTTCTGCTCAGCCAGGGCCTCGTCGAAGCGGCGGCGTTTCTGGAACACCGCTTTCAGCAGTTCGAAGGCCGCGATTCTGGGATCGTTACGTTTCACGGGAGGAGTCCTACCGGCGTAGACCCGTCATATAAAGCCTAATCCCAGGGACCGGCGGCGCCGGCCATCTCGCGAAGGCGTTGGATGCGGTTTGCCGTATTTGGATGGGTCGAGAATAATTTGTCCGCCGCGTGCGCGTGCAGCGGATTGACGATGAACATATGCGCGGTCGCCGGGTTGCGCTCCGCCGCACCGTTGTCGAGGACGGCGGCGCCCCGCTCCAGCTTGCCGAGCGCCGAAGCGAGCCACAGCGGCCGGCCGCAGATTTCCGCGCCGATCCTGTCGGCTTCGTACTCGCGCGCCCGGCTGATCGCCATTTGCACGATCATCGCACCCATCGGCGCCAGGATGGCGACCAGCAGCACCCCGACGAAGCCCAGCGGATTGTCCCGGTTGCCGCCGAAGAACAGCGCGAAATTCGCCAACATCGATAGCGCGCCCGCGATCGTCGCCGTGATCGTCATGATCAGGGTGTCGCGGTTTTTCACATGCGCCAGCTCGTGCGCCATGACCCCGGCGATCTCCTCCTGGTTCAAATTGCGTATTAGACCGGTCGTAGCGGCGACCGAGGCGTTCTCCGGGTTGCGGCCGGTCGCGAACGCGTTCGGCTGGTCGTTCTCCATGATGAACAGCTTCGGCATAGGCAGACCGGCCCGCTTCGCCAGCTGTTCGACCAGCCGGTGGAGCTGCGGCGCGGACCGTTCGTCGACCTGCTGCGCGCCATACATGCGCAGCACCATCTTGTCGGAGTTCCAGTAGGCGAACAGGTTGATGCCGCAGGCAATGGTGAGCGCGAACAGCATGCCGGCCTCGCCGCCGATCAGGAAGCCCGCGGCGAGGAACAGGCCCGTCATGGCGGCAAGCAGCATCGCGGTGCGCGCGTAGTTCATCTTGGTCATCCTTCCGTCGCGGCATATATTGAGTTGCGTTAGGCCTGCTTCAAGATGCCGAGCGAGGGGACGATGAGCAGTATGTTCGAGAAATTCAAACAGAAGGCGCTTAAGCCGCGCGACGCCGCGGAACAGGCGCCGCTGCCGGTCAATCCGGCGGAAAAGGTCGACGCCAAGCGGATGGCCGAGATGAAGGCCGAAGCGGCAGGAAAGGCCGCGCGCGAGGCTGCCGAAGAGAGCGGCGAAGGGACGGGTGAAATCGGCGGCCCCAAGGGCCTTGAGCCGACACGCTACGGCGACTGGGAAAAGTCTGGCCGCTGCGTCGATTTCTAGGGTGTTTGCCCTCTCCCAAGCGAGACCTCTGCAAAATAGCGAAAGTGGCCGCCGTCCACCCCCACCTCAATCCTCCCCCATCAAGGGGGAGGAGATTAATTGTTTGATATAAAATACTTATCCCTTCCCCCCCCTTGCGGGCTGAAATGTCCATTACAGGCATTTCAGGGTTAGGATGGGGGGTGGAAACGGTGGCGTTGGATAGCTTGCAGAGGTCTCCAAGGAGAGGGAGATTCGGCAAAATTTTAATTCGAACCCTCCTCAAACGGCCGTAGCGCGGCGTAGATCGCTGTATGCGTCGGTGTGGGGACGCCGGCCTTTTTGCCGAGACGGTGCACGGCGCCGGACAGCCAGGGGACTTCGAGGCGGCGGCCTCGTTCGAGATCGACCAGCAGCGACGCCTTGATCGGAGCATTCGTGTCGAGCCAATCTGTGTAGCGCTGTTCGACGTCATCCGGCAACGTAACGCCCAAGGCGCGGCCGACGGCGGCGGACTCGCGGATCGCGGTGAGAAAGGCAGCGCGCATGACCGGGTCGGAACGGGTCTCGCCCGTCGTCTGCCGCGTCAGGGCGGTCAGGCCGCTGTTCGCCGACAGCAGGACGAATTTCGACCACAGCAGCGCCGCCATGTCATCGACCGGAGCAGCGTCGAGGCCGGCTTCCTTGCAGATCTCGACCAATGCGTTGACGCGGTTGCTCGCCGGCCCGTCCGGTTCGCCGAACTCGATGCGGGTCAGGTCGTTGTTGCGCCGGATCGCGCCCGGTCCCGTAATCGTCGCCGAGATGTAGGTCGCGCCGCCCAAGGTGCGGCCGGGTCCGATGACATTGGCGACGATCTCGGGCGCTTCGACGCCGTTCTGCAAAGTCACGACGATCGTATCGGGACCGACGAGGGGTCGAATGAGCTCGGCAGAGGATTCCGTATCGTAAAGCTTCACGCACATCAGGACGGCATCGACCGGGTCGAGCGTCGCCGGGTCGTCGGTCGCGGTTACCGGCGCGACCATGAAATCGCCGTCCCGGTCGTGGATCAGCAGGCCTTTCTCGCGCATCGCCGCCAGATGCGCGCCGCGGGCGATGAAGGCGACGTCCTCGCCGGCCCGCGCCAAACAAGCGCCGTAATAGCCGCCGACGCCGCCGGCGCCCATGATCGCGAACCTCATCGTCAGGCGCTCTGCAGCGGTGCCAGGTCTCGGTAGAGGTCGAGTGCCTCGGGATTGGCCAGCGCCTCGCTGTTCTTGACGTCGCGGCCATGCACCACGTCGCGCACTGCCAGTTCGGTGATCTTGCCGGATTTCGTGCGCGGGATATCCGTGACCTGGATGACCTTGGCGGGGACGTGGCGCGGCGTACAGTTCTGACGCACGCGTTTGCGGATGCGGTCGACGAGGTCGTCATCCAGGGTCAGCCCCTCGCGCAGGATGACGAACAGGATCACGCGCGTGTCGTTGTCCCAATCCTGGCCGATGACGATGCCTTCGACGACCTCGTCGAACTGCTCGACCTGACGATAGATTTCCGCGGTGCCGATGCGCACGCCGCCGGGGTTCAGGGTCGCGTCGGAGCGGCCGAAGATAACCCAGCCCTCGCGTTCGGTGCGCGAGACGAAATCGCCCTGGCACCAGACATTGGGGAAGCGCTCGAAATAGGCGGCCTTGTAGCGCGCGCCGTCTGCATCGTCCCAGAAATAGATCGGCATGGACGGGAAGGGCTTGGTGCAGACCATCTCGCCTTTCTCGTCGTAGACGGAATTGCCCGCATCGTCGAACACCTCGACCGCCATGCCGAGCACCCGGCACTGAATCTCGCCGCGATGGACCGGCAGGGTCGGGTTGCCGCCGACGAAGCAGCCGAGCAGGTCGGTGCCGCCGGACATCGAGGCGAGGCAGATGTCCTTCTTCACGTGGCTGTAGACATAGTCGAAGCCTTCCGGCGCCAGCACCGACCCGGTCGACGTCATGGTTCGTATCGAAGACAGATCGTGCGTGCTCATGGGATCGAGCCCGAACTTGGCCAGCGCGTCGATATACTTCGCCGACGTGCCGAACAGGGTCATCTTCGCTTCGTCGGCCAGGTCGAACAGCACGTTGCCGTCGGGATAGGTCGGCGCGCCGTCATACAGGATCAAGGTTGCCTGCGGCGCCAGCGCGGTGACCAGCCAGTTCCACATCATCCAGCCGCAGGTCGTGAAATAGAAAATGCGGTCGTCCTTCTTGGCGTCGCACTGGATGATGTGTTCCTTCATGTGGGTCAGCAGCGACCCGCCGATGCCGTGCACGATGCATTTCGGCTTACCCGTCGTGCCCGACGAATACATGATGTAGAGCGGATCGTTGAACGGCATCTGGGTGAAGGCGATTTCGCCTGGTGCATAGGCCGCCGTCGCGTCGGCTAGGGTCGCGGCGTTCGAAAGACCGGACAGGTCCGGCGCGTCGCTCAGCATTGGGAGAACGATGATTTTATCGACCGTCGGAAGGTCGGCCGTGAATTCGGCGACCCGGCCCAGGGAGTCATGTGCTTTGCCGTTGTAGTGATAGCCGTCGGCGGTGAAGAGAATCTTCGGCCGCGTCTGCCCGAACCGGTCGAGTACACCGTTGATGCCGAAATCCGGCGAACAGGAGGTCCATACCGCGCCGAGGCTGGTCGTCGCCAGCATCGCCACGATCGTCTCCGGCATATTCGGCACGAACCCGGCGCAACGGTCGCCCGGCCCGACGCCCAGATCCTTGAGCGCCTGCGCCAGCACCGAGACTGAATCGTACAGGTCGCGCCACGACATCGTGCGCTTGACCTTGTCTTCGGCCTGGAAGATCAGGGCCGATCCGTCATCGCGTCGCCGCAGCAAGTTTTCCGCGAAATTAAGCCGCGCGTCGGGGAAGAACTTTGCGCCCGGCATCTTGTCGCCGTCGACAAGGACGCGGTCGCCCCAGCTCTCGGCCCGGATGTAGCAGAAGTCGCGTACGCTGACCCAGAACTTTTCGAGCTCGGTGACAGAGAATGCATGCAGCGCCGCATAATCGGGCAGGCTGGTATCCCACTGCTGTTCGGCCGCACGGCGGAACGCGGTCATGTTGGCGTTCTCTATCTGCGAGGCGGACGGTTTCCAAAGCACTTCGGCCATGGAGGCTCTCCTCAGCTGCTTGTTTCGCCGTTGGATAGCATAGCGATCTTGGCGTCACCAGAGTGAGTCGTTTGCCTCATCTAACCGGGTAGATTGCGTTATCGCGGTTGGTTCCCTCTCCCTGGGGAGAGGGCTAGGGTGAGCATCTGTGTTTGCAGTCAAGCATGATTTGGCACCCAGGTTCGATTTT
>CAYLTU010000063.1:0-22812 GCA_964386465.1 uncultured Rhodospirillaceae bacterium | reverse complement strand
TTTCAGGATGGCGTTGGCTTCGAAGGTCAGACCGTCTTCGACCGGTTCCGGCAGACCCAGTTCGCTGGCCGGTACGGGCGCGGCGTCGAAAGGACGCAGCAGGTCGTCGATCTCGCGGACCTTGCCCGGATTATGGCTGGCAACGACCAGCTGTCCGCCCTCGAAGCGGCGCGTCATATGGACAGAGCGGCCTTTTGCAGGGCGCCCAACTCGTCGACGCCCTTGCGCGCCAGCGCCATGAGCGCGAGGAATTCGTCCTGCGAGAACGGGTCGCCTTCGGCGGTGCCTTGCACTTCGACGATCCCGCCACTGCCGGTGAAGACGAAGTTGGCGTCCGCCTGCGCCGTCGAATCCTCGGAATAGTCAAGATCGAGCACCGCCGTACCCTCCCACAACCCACAGGAAATCGCCGCGACCGAGTCGGTCATCGGAATTTCCGAGATCGCCTCGAGCGACTGCATATGCTGGAACGCCTGGTAGAGGGCGACGTAGCCGCCGGTGATACCGGCCGTCCGCGTGCCGCCATCCGCTTGCAGGACGTCGCAATCGACGCGGATCTGGCGTTCGCCGAACCCGTCGAGGCGGGTCACTGCGCGCAGGCTGCGGCCGATCAGGCGCTGGATTTCCTGCGTCCGGCCGGATTCCGCGGCGCGGCGCCGGTCGATACGCGAATGCGTCGAGCGCGGCAGCATGCCGTATTCGGCGGTCACCCAACCCTTGCCGGTATTGCGCAGGAAGGGCGGCACGCGGTCCTCGATGCTTGCGGTGCACAGTACGTGCGTTTCGCCGAACTTCGCCAGGCACGACCCTTCCGCGTATTTCGACACGCCGGTCTCCAGGATGACGTCGCGCAGCGCGTCCGGGGTGCGGCCCGATGGTCGCTTCATGGTGGGATTCCTTACGGTGTTTGAAACTGTATGCACTAGTCATTGTCGCATCGGCTGTCCAGCGCGTTTACCGTCGCACTGTGCCAACGCTCGTACTGCCGGGCGACGACGTGCCCCATCCGGCGGCGATCGGGCGGAAACTCGCCGAAATACTGCCGGGAACCGAATGTTTCGAGGACTGGAAAGGTCCGGCGCATATCGACGAACAGAGGCAGCGGGTCTTGGCGTTCCTCGCACGGCATACGCCGTAGAAGATGTCGCAACGCGCCGCATTGACGCGTTGAGGGGGCATTACTACATTCCGGCTCACTATGGCCCCGGATTTGAACGAACGTTCCAGAGAGGTATTGCGTCTCGTCGTCGAGGCGTATGTCGAAACGGGCGAGCCGATCGGCTCGCGCTCGCTGTCGCGCAAGCTCGGCATGTCGCTCTCGCCGGCGACGATCCGCAACGTGATGGCGGACTTGGAAGATACCGGGCTGCTATACGCGCCGCATACCTCGGCGGGACGCCTGCCCACGGATGCGGGTCTGCAACTGTTCGTCGACGGGATCTTGGAAATCGGCAATCTGACCGAGACGGAACGCAAGAACATCGAAGCCCAATGCGCCGCCGCGGGCCGCACGCTCAATCAGGTGCTCGAGGAAACATCGTCGCTGCTCTCAGGGCTGTCGCACTGTGCGGGCCTGGTCGTCGCGCCGAAAAAGGAAGCGCCGCTGAAGCATATCGAGTTCGTCAGCCTTGGCCCGGGGCGGGCGCTGGTCGTCATCGTCAATCAGGACGGACTGGTCGAGAACCGGGTGATCGACTTACCGCTCGGCATGCCGGCGTCGAGCCTGGTCGAGGCGAGCAATTTTTTCTCCTCTCATGTCGCGGGCCGGACGCTCGGCGAGGCGCAGGAACGCGTGAGCACGCAAATTGCGGTAGAACGGGCGGAACTGGACGAATTGACCCGCAGCGTCGTCGAAGCCGGTCTGGCGACATGGTCGAGTGGCGGGGTCGGTGCCGATGTGCTGATCGTCCGCGGCCAGGCGAATCTGCTTGAAGATGTGACCGGCATGGACGATTTAGAGCGTATTCGCGCGCTGTTCCAAAAACTGGAAACCAACGAGGCCCTGTTGAGCCTGATCGAGGCGGCCGAAGGTGCGGAAGGCGTGCAGATCTTTATTGGCGCGGAAAACGACTTGTTTTCGCTGGCCGGCTGTTCGGTGATCATCGCGCCGTTCTCCAACAGCGAAGAGAAAATCGTCGGGGCGATCGGCGTCGTCGGGCCCGCGCGGATGAATTACGGGCGGATCATTCCCATGGTTGACTATACGGCGAAGATCGTTGGTCAGGTGATCGGCTGAACGATAAGGAAAATCGAATGACGGAAGAAGAAAAGAACCAAAATCAAACGCCGGAAGCGGAATCCGTGCAAGCGGCAGCTGACGAAACGGCAGCCGACGCGGAATCCGAACAATCCGAGCAGCTTGCCGAAGCGGCGACACCGGAGGACCGCATCGTCGAACTGGAAACCGAGCTGGCTTCCGTCAACGACCGGATGCTGCGCCTTATGGCCGAAACCGAGAACATACGACGGCGCAGCGCGCGCGAGCGTGAAGATACCCTACGCTACGCCGCAAGCGGGTTGGCGAAAGATCTGTTGAACGTCGCCGATAATTTGCACCGCGCCCTGGCCGCGGTGCCGGATGAGTTGCGAAGCGGCGACGAAGCGGCGAAGAATTTCGTCGTCGGCGTCGAAATGACCGAAAAGGAACTGCTGTCGGCCTTCGAGAAGCACGCCATTCAACAGATTTTGCCGCTCGGCGAGAAATTCGACTACGAAAAACATCAGGCGATGTTCGAGCTGGAAAATACCGGAGAACCGGCCGGCACAGTGGTCGAAATGATGCAGCCCGGCTACATCATGCATGAACGGCTGTTGCGTCCGGCCATGGTCGGTGTTGCGAAGGGCAAGCCTGATAAATCGCCGGACGATATCGAACATGTGGACACCACGGCGTGATTTCGGTGCGGTGCGCGGGCAAACGGGCGGATTTATCCGGTCTTTATCGGGAAATTGGTGAAATTTTATGCGCTTCTGTGGCTTGTAGCGGATTTGCGCCGTTCCCATATGTGCGACTGTCAATAACTTAATTGTGATCCAAAGCAAAAAGGATCTTTGCCGGGGCTGCCCGTCAGGTCGGCGAAGATTGCTGCAAGAAGAGGGTAAACCGTCATGAGCAAAGTAATAGGCATCGATTTGGGAACGACGAATTCCTGTGTCGCCGTCATGGAGGGCGCGAGCCCGAAAGTCATCGAGAGCGCGGAAGGGCACCGCACGACGCCGTCGATGGTGGCGTTCACGGACGGCGAGGAACGCCTTGTCGGTCACTCGGCGAAACGCCAGGCGGTCACCAACCCGACCAATACGTTCTTCTCGATCAAGCGCCTGATCGGCCGCCGCGACGGCGACGCCGAGGTGGAAAAAGACAAAAAGCTTGTCCCCTACAATATTATCGCCGGCGATAACGGCGATGCCTGGGTCGAAGGCGGCGATGGCAAATCCTACGCGCCGAGCCAGATCAGTGGCTTTATCCTGCAGAAGATGAAGGAAACCGCCGAAGCCTATCTGGGCGACACCGTGACCCAGGCGGTCATTACCGTTCCGGCCTATTTCAACGATTCGCAGCGCCAGGCGACGAAAGACGCGGGCAAGATCGCGGGTCTGGAAGTCCTACGCATCATCAACGAACCGACCGCCGCGGCGCTCGCCTACGGGCTCGAGAAGAAAGCCGTCGGCACGATCGCCGTCTACGACCTCGGCGGCGGCACGTTCGATGTCTCGGTCCTCGAGATCGGCGACGGCGTCTTCGAAGTGAAATCGACGAACGGCGACACATTCCTCGGCGGCGAGGATTTCGACCAGCGAATCATCGAATACTTGTGCGATGAGTTCAAACGGGAGCAAGGCATCGACCTGCGCAGCGACCAGCTCGCGCTGCAGCGGCTCAAGGAAGAGGCCGAGAAGGCGAAGATCGAATTGTCCAGCTCGATGTCGACGGAGGTGAACCTGCCGTTCATCACCGCCGATCAGAGCGGTCCCAAGCATCTCAACATGAAGCTGACGCGCGCCAAGCTCGAAGCGCTGGTCGACGATTTGGTCCAGCGGACGGTCGATCCGTGCCGGAAGGCGCTCAAGGACGCCGGGCTGAAGGCCAGCGAAATCGACGAGGTCATACTCGTAGGCGGCATGACCCGCATGCCGAAGATCATTGAGGCGGTGAAGGAATTCTTCGGACGCGACCCGCATCGTGGCGTCAATCCTGACGAAGTGGTCGCCATCGGCGCGGCGATCCAGGCCGGCGTACTGCAGGGCGACGTCAAGGACGTGTTGCTGCTCGACGTGACGCCCCTGTCGCTCGGCATCGAGACTCTGGGCGGCGTATTCACGCGCCTCATCGACCGCAACACGACGATCCCGACGAAGAAGAGCCAGGTCTTCTCTACGGCGGAAGACAACCAGACCGCCGTGACCATCCGGGTCTTCCAGGGCGAAAGGGAGATGGCGGCCGACAACAAGGTGCTGGGTCAGTTCGACCTGGTCGGTATTCCCTCGGCGCCGCGCGGCCTGCCGCAGATCGACGTCACCTTCGATATCGACGCGAACGGCATCGTCAACGTGTCGGCCAAGGACAAGGGTACCGGCAAGGAGCAGCAGATTCGCATCCAGGCGTCCGGCGGTCTCAGCGACGAAGATATCGATCAGATGGTCAAGGACGCCGAGGTGCATGCGACGGAGGATAAGAAACGGCGCGAGTTGATCGAACTCCGCAACGGCGCGGATAGCCTGATCTATTCGACGGAAAAGAATCTGTCGGAACATGGCGACAAGATCGAGGAAGCCGACAAGACCCAGATCGAGGCCGACGTAACGGCACTCAAGGAAGCGCTCGAAGGCGAAGACGGAGAGGCGATCAAGGCGAAGACGGAAGCCCTGTCGCAGTCCTCTATGAAACTCGGCGAGGCGATCTACAAGGCGACGCAGGAAGATGACGCGGCGCCGGCCGATGCGCCGATGGGCGAGGAGGCGCCGGCGGACGAAAATGTCGTAGACGCCGATTTCGAGGAAGTCGATGACGACAACAAGGATAAGTCGGCCTGATTTGTCCGGCATCCGGCGCGGTGGGGGAGATTGCGCCGGAAGCGTAACGAAATTCATGCAAAGGCCGGACGGCAATTATACCGTCCGGCCGTTTCTTGATTCTGTCCACTAGGGGTGGGGGATGGCCAAGGACCTTTATGAAATTCTCGGCGTTGCGCGCGAAGCGAGCGAGGGCGACCTGAAGAAGGCCTTCCGCGGGCTTGCGAAGGAATTCCATCCCGACCGAAATCCGGGCGACGACGAGGCCGAGCATAAGTTCAAGGAAATCAACCTCGCTTACGAGATCCTGAAGGATCCCGAGAAAAGGGCGGCGTACGATCGCTACGGCCATGCCGCGTTCGAAAATGGCGGCGCCGGGGCGCCAGGCGGCGGATTCGATTTCGGTTCCGGCTTCGCCGATATCTTCGACGAGATGTTCGGCGAATTCATGGGCGGCGGGCGGCGCGGTCGCGGCGGCAACCGGCGCGGCTCCGACCTGCGCTACAATCTCGAAATATCGCTCGAAGACGCCTTCGCCGGGCGCTCTGCTGAAATTCGGGTGCCGACGGCTGTTTCCTGCGACTCCTGCGACGGCAGCGGCGCCGAGGGAGGCGCGCAACCGGTTTCCTGTCCGACCTGTCATGGCGCGGGCAAGGTCCGCTCGCAGCAAGGCTTCTTCACGGTCGAACGCACCTGTCCGGGGTGCCGCGGGGCGGGCCAGGTCATCGATAAGCCTTGTCAGGGCTGCAACGGCAGCGGCCGGACGCAGAAGGAAAAGGCTTTGTCGGTGAAAATCCCGCCGGGCGTGGAGGACGACACGCGCATCCGCCTGTCCGGCGAAGGCGAAGCGGGCTTGAACGGCGCGCCGGCGGGCGATCTCTACATATTCCTGAGCCTCGGTCCGCATCGGCTGTTTCAGCGGGAGCAGGCTGATATCTTCTGCAAGGTTCCCATGTCGATGACGGCGGCCGCGCTGGGCGGAGTCGTCGAGGTTCCGACGATCGATGGCGGCAAGGCGAAGGTCAATGTGCCGCCCGGCACGCAGACGGGCCAGCAGTTCCGGTTGCGCAGCAAGGGCATGTCAGTGCTGAACGCGCGGCAGCGCGGCGATATGTATGTCGAGGCGCGGATCGAGACGCCGGTCAACCTGTCCCGCAAGCAACGGGAATTGCTACAGGAATTCGAGAAGGCCGGGGCCGGCAGATCGTTCAGCCCCGAATCCGAGGGCTTCTTCGCCAAGGTGAAGGAGTTCTGGGACGACCTCAAGGATTGATGGCCGCATGAGCGCCGAGAACGGGAATGAAACCGCGATATCCGCGGCGATGGCCGTGCTTGACGCGCATTTTGCTGGTCTTAACGCACGCGACGAGGCGGCGATAAGCGCAACCCTGCATTTCCCGCATTACCGCCTATCAAGAGGCCGCGTTCAGATCTGGGAAACGCCGGACCAGTATTTCGCCGATTTCCTCGCTCGCGCCGGCGATGGCTGGGATCACAGCGAATGGGATTTCCGCAACGTCGTCGCGGCGGGAAGCGACAAAGTTCATTTCGATGTTCAGTTCACGCGCTACCGGGACGATGGCTCGGCGATGGGCCACTTCCGCTCCCTCTGGGTCATCGCCAGGCTGGACGGGCGCTGGGCGGCGCAATTGCGGTCGAGCTTCGCGTCCTGATCCTGTCGTTAACCAAGTCTTATTCATCCATGACGAAGAATGGCGAGTGGGTTATCCTCGCGATTACGAGGCACACCGGCGCGGTGCGCATGGATTTGGGCGGAGATGTTAGATTGTGTCCACTAGAGCCATGAAAGATGGCGGAACAGCAGGATTTTAGCGTCACCTTTTGGGGCGTCCGCGGCAGCATTGCCTGTCCCGGATCGGAAACGGTTCGCTATGGCGGCAATACATCCTGCCTGGAAGTCCTTTGCGGCGAGCGGCGGCTGATCTTCGACGGCGGCACCGGTCTGCGCAAACTGGGCGGCAAGTTGGTCGCGCAAGGGCAGCTGGATACGGACATTTTCTTCACCCACAGCCATTTCGATCATGTCTGCGGTCTGCCGTTTTTTGTCCCCTTCTTCATACCCGGCAACCAGATTCGGCTTTGGGCAGGCCATCTGCTGCCGGAGAACACGCTGCAGCACGTCCTGATCGAGATGATGATCGCGCCGCTGTTTCCGGTGCCGCCGGATATCTTCCAGGCGGACGTTGCCTATAACAACTTTCACTGCGGTGAAACCATCTCGCCCTACGATGGCGTCACGATCCGGACGGTGCCGCTCAACCATCCCAACCGCGCCACCGGCTACCGGATCGATTTCGACGGCAGGTCGATCTGTTACCTGACCGATACGGAACATTTCGAGGACGGCCCCGACCGCAACATCCTGGACCTGATCGGGGGGGCCGATCTGGTGATTTACGATTCGTGCTACACCGACCAGGAATATCCCCGTTTCAAGGGGTTCGGCCATTCGACCTGGCAGGAAGGCGTACGCCTCGTAGAGGCGGCGGGGGCGAAGAAATTGGTCATTTTCCATCATGACCCGTCGCACGACGACGATTTCATGGACGAGGTCGCACGACAGGCCGAAGCGATGCGTCCCGGCACGGTCGTGGCGTGCGAGGGGATGACCTTACGGCCATGACGGGGTTCCGCGCGTGGCGTCGTCGCATGGGATTCGGACTGCCGACCGTTTTGGGGATCGATCAGCGGGCCTTCCTGATTCCCTATCGCTATGCGGGAACGTTGCCGCCGGCCGGCAGCCGCGACGCTTATGCTCCGATCGAGGCACTGTTCCGGTCCTGCGAAGACCGGTTTGCCGAATTCCTCGAAAACATCGAAACGCACGGCGCTGCGTTGCGTGCCATCGGCGACCAACCGGCGCCGGCGCCGCGCTGGCGGCAGGACTGGTTTCCCCGGCTCGACGGGGCGGCGGCCTATGCGATGATCCGGCGGTTCGCGCCGTCCCGGATCGTCGAAGTCGGTTCCGGACATTCCACGCGCTTCTTCTCCCGCGCCGCGAAGGATGGCGGCCTCACGACGGAGATAACGGCGATCGATCCGGTGCCACGGGCCGTGCTGGACGGGCTCGACAATGTGCGGGTCTTGCGCCAAACGGTACAGGAAGCGGGCCTCAAGGCGTTCGAACAGCTGGCTTCGGGTGACGTTCTGGCGATCGATTCGAGCCATATACTGATGCCCGGCAGCGACGTCGATTTGCTGTTGAACCATGTGCTGCCGTCGCTCCCGGACGGCGTGCTCGTACATATCCACGACATTTTCCTGCCGGACGACTACCCGGCTGCCTGGGCCTGGCGCGGCTACAACGAGCAGCTGGGCGTCGCTCCCTTGTTAACCGGTGGTATCTGGCAGCCGCTGTTCGCCGGTCACTTCGTCGCCACGCGCATGGCGGCGGCCCTGGCCGGGACCGTTGCCGGCCAGTTGCCGCTGCCGGACGGCGCTCACGAATCGAGCCTTTGGCTCAAGAAAGGGTGACGCGGATTGAAGGGACATCGGAACCGAACTGGACGATTATCCGCGACCTCGGAAGTAGAACGCGACCCCATGTTCCAAGCGATTTCCAAACTGGTCGGCAATAGCGCTTCGGGCGTCGACGTTCCGGACCGCGTCCGCCTGGCCATCGCCGAGCAGCAGGACGCGGCGGAGCGGCTGATCGCCTGGATACAGTTCGGCATCATCGTCACCTTCGGAATCCTCTATTCGATTTCTCCCAAGACATCGGACATTGATCCGTGGATGACGCCGGTCGGCATGTCGCTGGGCGCCTACTTCGTTTTTTCGGTGTTTCGGGTGTGGCTTGCCTACCGGATCCGGTTGCCGGCGTGGTTCCTGTCCCTGTCGGTCGCCGCCGACCTGACCTTGCTGATGATGCTGATCTGGAGTTTCCACATCCAGTATGACCAGCCGGCTTCCTTCTACCTGAAGGCGCCGACACTGCTTTATGTCTTTATTTTCATTGCGTTGCGCACACTTCGGTTCGAAGCGCGGTTTGTGTTGCTGGCCGGCCTTTTTTCGGCGCTCGGCTGGCTGATCTTGGTCTTCTACGTGGTCTCGATCGATCCGCAGGACAACATGATCACCCGCGACTACGTCGCCTACATGACGTCCAACACGATTCTGCTCGGCGCGGAGTTCGACAAGATCATCTCGATCTTGATGGTGACCGGTATCCTGGCGGTCGCGCTGGTTCGCGCGCGCGAGCTGCTCGAACGGTCGGTCATCGAGGCCGCGGCGGCGGCGGACCTCGCCCGCTTCTTTTCGCCCGAGATCGCGTCGAAGATCACCCATTCCGACCAACGGATACGGCCCGGACAGGGCGAAGCGCGCGAGGCGGCGATCCTCAATGTCGATATTCGCGGCTTCACAGCGATGGCGAACGAGATGGATCCATCGGACCTGATCCAGCTTCTGCACGAGTACGAGTCGCGCATGGTGCCGGTCATTCAGGATAATGGCGGCAATATCGACAAATTCCTCGGCGACGGGATCCTGGCGACATTCGGCGCGGTGCTCTCGAGCGACAGTTATGCGGCCGACGCGTTGCGCGCCGTCGATACGCTGATCGAAGCGGCGGACGCCTGGAATGCCGATCGCACCGCGGCGGGCCAGCCACCGATCTCTATCGGCATGGCGGTGGTCACCGGGCGGATCATCTTCGGCGCGGTCGGCGACGACACGCGGCTTGAATACACGGTGATCGGCGATCCGGTTAACCTTTGCGCGAAGCTGGAGAAACATAACCGGACTGCGCTGACGCGCGCGCTGACGACCTGCGAGGCCTTCGATCTGGCGGCGCGGCAGGGCTACGCGGCGCCGGCGAGGCGCGAGCGGATCAGGCAAGTCGCTGTCGAGGGCGTTCCGGCCGGGGTCGATCTCGTCGTGATCGCCGCGCGTTAGTGTGATGATTCTGAAGTTCGTCGCATTGAATGCGATGAAATTTAGGATCTGAATCACACTAGATTCAATAGTTTAGTGCGCTGATTCACGCGAAATTCAATCCCTTGAATTTCACGATCAGGACACAGACGAAAGGCCTACTTGTACGGGTCGGCGGCGTCGCGCAGGCCGTCGCCGAGGAACTGGAACGCCAGCACGACGAACACAACCGGAACGACCGGCAGCATGAGCCAGGGATAGAGCGCGACCACGTTGATGTTCTGCGCTTCGTTCAGCAGGACGCCCCAGCTGGTGATCGGTGGGCGCAGTCCTAGCCCCAGGAAACTCAACGCCGTCTCGCCGAGGATCATGCTCGGGATCGACAGGGTCGCCGAGGCGATCAAGTGGCTCATGAAGCTCGGCATCAGATGGCGGCCGATGATGCGGCTGGGTTTGGCGCCCATCAGTTGGGCGGCGGTACAGAAATCCTCTTCGCGCAGCGCCAGCAGTTTCGAGCGGACGGCGCGCGCCAGGCCCGGCCAGTCGAGCATGCCGAGTATGACGGTAATGCCCATAAAGACGAGGATCGGACTCCAGGTGACGGGCAAGATCGCGGAAAGCGCCATCCACAGGGGCAGCGACGGGAAGGAGCGGATGATCTCGATGACCCGCTGTACGACCGTGTCGACGAAGCCGCCGTAATAGCCGGCCAATCCGCCGATCGTGATACCCATGACGAAGCTGATCGTGATGCCGATCAAGCCGACGGTCAGCGATATTCGCGACCCGTAGGCGACCCGGCTGAACACGTCGCGGCCCAGCCGGTCGGTGCCGAACAGGAACATCTGCCCGCCGCTCGCCGGGCAGAAGAAGTGGAACGATCCCTCGAACAGGCCCCAGAAATCGTAGGTCGCACCTTGGTAATCGTCGCCGACGCAGAAGAACCGGATCTTGTGGACCTTCGAGGTGTCCTCGGCATAGGTCCACTGCAACTCGCGGATATTCAGGCTGACCTTCATGCCGTAGACGAAGGGGCCGACGAATTCGTCCTCGTGGAACATATGGACCGACTGCGGCGGCGCGTAAAGGTAATCCGTGTGCCGCGCATGCAGGTTATAGGGTGCAATCGCCTCGCTGATCAGGATCGAGAAATACACCAGGAGCAGGAAACCGCCGCTGATCACCGCCAGGCGGTGGCGTTTGAGCTTCCACCACATGAGCTGCCATTGCGACGCCATGTAGTAGCGTTCCTGCTCGGGCGACAGCTTGACGATTCGGTTCGGGTCGAACTCATCCTTGTTGACGTAGTGTTCCATCGGCGTTTCGCTCATTTCGCCGCGCCCCCGCCGAGCCGGATGCGCGGATCGAGCATACCGAGCGCGAGATCGGAAATAAGCGTGCCGATGACGGTCAGGGTCGCGAGGAACATCAGGAACGATCCGGCGAGGTACATGTCCTGGCTCTGCAGCGCGTTCAGCAGCATCGGCCCGGTAGTCGGCAGCGACAGGACGATCGAGACGATCGCCGCGCCGGAAATCACTTCCGGAAGCAGGTTGCCGATGTCGGCGATGAACGGGTTCAGCGCCATGCGCAACGGGTACTTCACCAGCGCCTTACCCGGCGGCAGCCCTTTCGCGCGGGCGGTGACGACATACTGCTTGTGCAGCTCGTCCAGCAGATTGGCGCGCAGCCGCCGAATCATGCCGGCGGTTCCCGACGTGCCGATGACGACGACCGGCACCCAGAGGTGCTCGAGGATCGACAGGGCCTTGTCGATGGACCAGCCCGCGTCGATGAATTGGGGATCCATCAGACCGCCGATCGACGTCGCGAAGTAGGAGAACGCCAGCCATTGCAGGACCAGAGCCAGCAGGAAGTTCGGCGTCGCGAGACCCAGGAACCCGAAAAAAGTCAACGTGTAGTCACCGATCGAGTACTGCCTGACCGCGGAGTAGACGCCGATCGGGAAGGACACGATCCAGGTGAAAAGGATCGTCGTGAAGGACACCAGGAAGCTGAGCCACAACCGGTCGCCGACGACCTCGGACACGGGCCGGCTAAACTCGAAGGAATAGCCGAAATCTCCCTGCAGCATACCGATCAGCCAGACGAAATACTGCTCGATCATCGGCTTGTCGAAACCGTACTGCTGCTTGATGAATTCCAGCTTCGCCGGATCGACCGCCTCGCCCTGACTCTGCAGCTCGTTCATATAAGTCGTGAAATAATCGCCGGGCGGCAGCTGGATGATGATGAAGACCAGCGCGCTGATAACGATCAGCGTCGGAATCATCACCAGTACTCTTCGGGTCACGTAGCCGAGCATTACGAGGACAGGCTCCTAGTTCTTCGCGGTCTTGTTTGGCGGCGCATCGGTGAACCAGAAGCAATCGGGTTCGTAGAGTCCAAAATGGGCCCCGGGGTCCCAATTATAGATGCCTTCCTTGGGCACGTTGCGCAGCGTGTTGCGCACGACGACCGGCTGCAGAACACCGGAAATCAGACCGATCGTATAAACTTGGTCGGCGTTGATCTTCAGCATCTCGTGCCAGATTTTTTCCCGTGTACCGGATGAGGTCGCCGCGAGCCACTTCTTATGCAGCGACATTAGCTTTTTCGGCCGCGGCATATCGATCGTTTGGCCCATTCGGCCGATGGTTTCGTAATACTGGCCCCATTTCGGCCATTGATATTGCACCTGCGCCGTCGGCGCCAGGCCCTTCGGATCCATATCCGCGCTCGGCACGCCGTTCTCCAGGCCCGAAGAGATCGACATGATCGTCTCTCCGGCATAGACGCGGTTTCGCATCACCTCGCGCTGCGAGGGCTTGGTGTGCAGCTTGATACCGATCTGGCGCCAGCTGTCCGTGACCAGCTCCAGGACGTCGGCTTCCTCGGTGCTCTCGCCCGTCGACTCGACGATGATCTCCAAGGGACGTCCGTCGGCCAGCAGACGGATGTTGCGATCGTCGCGCTTGTCGAGGCCGAGCCCATCAAGCAGCTTGTTCGCCTTCTCGGGGTCGTACTGCGACCAGGCCTTTTGATAGTCCTTGCGGAACAGTGGACTGTTCGGCAGGACGGTGTTCTGCGCTTCCAGCGCCAGGCCGAAATAGATCACCTGGTTCAGCTCATGCCGATTGATGCCGAGCGAAAGGGCGCGCCGGAATCGCACGTCGCGCAGCAATTTTCGCCAGCCCGCGTCGTTGACGTTCAGGTTAGGGAACAGGGTCAGGTGCGACCCTTTGGCGATCCGCCACAGATAGGTGCGGTAGCCGCTCTTTTCCTCGTTGCGTTTCAGGAAGGTGAAGTTGTCGAAGCGCAGATAGCGCGCCTGCAGATCCGACTGGCCGGTGCCGACCTGGGCCGGGATGATCTTGCCGCTGGCGATGCGTAGATTGACCTGATCGATATAGGGCAGCTGCCGGCCTTCCGCATCGACCTTGTGGTAGAACGGGTTGCGTTTGAAGACGAAGCGTTCCGCCGGCCCCTTGGTGGTGTTCTTCCAAGGCTGCAAGGTCGGCAGTTTGATGTTCTTGTTCTTGTATTGGTGGTCGTACTTGTTGTGCAGCGAGGCCCAGTTCCGCTGGCCCTTCTTCTTGGCTTTCGCGTTCAGCTTCGCCTCGTCCTTATAGCGGGCATGGTATTTTCGCAGATAGTGGGCTGGCCGGTAGATGTAGAACGGCCGCGCGCCCGCCAGCGCAGGGAGAAAGGCCGGGTTCGGCTTCGACCAGGCGTAGCGGACCGTATGCTTGTCGATGATCGACACCGTCGGCAGTTCGCCGTCTACCCGCAGAGTCGTCGGCGGACCGGTCGGCGACAGCATGTCGTGGTTCGCCACGTCTTCCCAGTAATACCGGAAGTCTTCCGTCGTGAACGGTTGGCCATCCGACCATTTGTGCCCGGGTCGCAGATGAAGGGTGAAAATTCGCCCTTCCTTGACATCGATCTTCCTCAGGATGTCGGGCTCGAGCTCAAGCTTGCGGTTGAACTTGACCAGCCGCGCATAGCCGTAGACGACCATCAGCCGCACATCCTTCGACCGCGCCATCAGCGTGTTGAGGACACCGCCATGCCGACCGATCTGGCGGCCGCTTTCCGCCAGTTTGGACACGTAGGGCTCGCCGGGGACGCGCTGTTCGACGGGCGGGAGTTTGCCTTCTTCGACCAACGGTTTGAGGGACGGCGTTTCGATGAACCTCATCGCCAGTGCCGGCCCCGTAAGGACCGCTAAGAGCAGTGAAACGACTATGAAGGGGAACTTCATGACATCCACGCCCCTAAATCCGATTCCGGAAGCGCCCGTACCGCGTGGCCGTCGCTGACCTGACGCATCACCGGCCGTCCGGCCCCTTGACCAGCGAAGGGGTGCGGCCATTCGGCCGGGTTCGAAGCGCGGTCTTCCATGATACCGGAGAAATCCAAGGGCCGGTCCGGATTAGGTTCCGGGACGGCGCGCAGCAATGCTTGAGTGTAGGGATGAATCGGATTCTTGAAAATGTCTTCGCTGCGCGCGGTTTCGACCAGATGGCCCCGGCACATTACCGCTATTCTGTCGGCGATATAATCGACGACCGCCAGATTGTGCGAAATGAACAGATAAGTCAGTCCCAGTTCTTCCTGCAGATCTTTCAGTAAATTGAGGATTTGCGCCTGCACCGATACGTCGAGCGCAGATACCGGCTCGTCGCAGATCAGCATATCCGGCTGCAGGGCAAGCGCTCGTGCGATGCCGATCCGTTGCCGCTGCCCGCCGGAGAAGCTGTGCGGATAACGGCTCAAATGCCGAATGTCGAGACCGACCAGCTCCATCAGCTCACGCGCATATTGGCGGCGGGTCCCGGCATTGCCGATCTCGTGAATCACCAGCGGTTCGGTGATGATTTCGAACACCGTCATGCGCGGATTGAGCGATCCGTAGGGATCTTGGAACATGAACTGCAGTTTGCGCCGGAACGGGATCAGCTCTTCCTGACTCAGCGCCAGAACGTCGCGCACCGTGCCGCGGTCGTTGTAGGTCACGGCGCCATTGTCCGGAGTGATCGCGCGCATCAGCATTTTCGATAGGGTCGTCTTGCCGCAGCCGCTTTCGCCGACCAGGCCGAGGCATTCGCCACGCCGTACCTCGAAGCTGACGTCGTCGACGGCGACGATCCGACTGTCGTCGCCGCGGCTGAACCAGCCGCTTTTGCGGATGGTGTATTCCTTGCGCAAATTCTCGACTTTCAGGATCGGCCCGGCATCGTCAGCGCCTTCGGGCCAGGGTTCCTTTTCGGCGTGCAGGAACCCGCGCGTCGGTTCGATCGCGCGGATCGGCACCAACCGCTCGCCGGGTCCCATGTCGAAACGCGGCACGGCGTGCTGCAGCGCTTTCAGATACGGATGTTGGGGATCGCGGAAGATGTGGTCGAGGGTTCCCGATTCCATGATCTCGCCGTGATACATGACGACGATTTCGTCCGCCATATTCGCGACCACACCCAAATCGTGGGTGATGATCAGCACCGCCATGCCGAGCTCGGCCTGCAAATCCACGATCAATTTGAGGATCTGCGCCTGGATCGTGACGTCGAGCGCGGTCGTCGGTTCGTCGGCGATCAGCAGTCCCGGCCGGCAGATCAGCGCCATGGCGATCATGGAGCGCTGCCGCAGCCCGCCGGACAGTTCGAAGGGATAGGTCCGCAACGCGCGCGCCGGGTCTGGAAAGCCGACGAGCCGCAGCATTTCTTCGGTAAGTTCCAATCCTTCCGGCTTGGAACAGTTGCGGTGCAGGTGAAGCGCTTCGCTGATCTGATCGCCGATCGTGTGCAATGGCGACAGCGACGTCATCGGTTCCTGGAAGATGATCGAAATCTGATCGCCGCGGATGGCCCGCATCGCCGCGCGGCGCGGATCGAGCGAGGCAATGTCGACGGGGGCCGCGTCCCGCGCCTGATTGTGAAAGGCGATGCGGCCGCCGCCAATGCGCGCGGCCTTGGGTAGAATTCCCATGATCGCCTGCGAAACGACCGACTTACCGGACCCGGATTCGCCGATCAGCGCGACGGTCGAACCGGGCCGGACGCGGAATGAGACGCCGCGCACCGCTTCGATCTTGCCCTCGGGCAGTTCGAAATGGACGCGCAGATCTTCGACGGAAAGCAGGTTTCCAGTCATTCGTCGTCCTCGTCCGGCAGGTTCACGGTAACGCCCATCGCCGTGAAATTTTCCACCGTCGTTTCGTTCATCTCCGCGCCATTCTCGAAGCCGGCAGTGGCGGCTTGCGAGGCGATCCGATCGAAGTCGGTCAGGTTGGACTCCATCTTTAGACACCCCGCATTGCCGCAAAGTTTCAATTGCATCCAACCGTCCTTGTTTTTCCTGTCGCGGGTGGTCGAAAAATATTTCAGATCGACCTTTGCGACCTCAGACCAGGCGATGCGGCGGCCGAGCGGTCCGATGGCGGCGATACCCTCCGGCGACGTCTCGATAACCGTAAAATGCCGTACTCCGGTGCGAATTCCGAAAGCCAGGAAAAGCAAGGTGAGGCCGCCCAAGACCACCGTCATGAACAAATTGCCGAGCGAGAAGATGAAGGGCACGCCCATGAAAACCAGGCCTATTATCGAGCGCAGATAGTCGCCGTAAAGATTCGTCAGCGGATAGCTGTGGGTCATCGCGGCGCGTCCGAGAGAGCCGTTTCGGCCGTTGTCCAGTCCGCGGCCGGATGGTCTCCGACGACACGAACGAATGCCGTGATGAAGCGCCAGCACGCCGGATCATGGTCGCGGTGGTGGGTCAGCAGACCGGTCGGTTCCGTTGCGTCGACAATCCCGCGGCGCCGGGCCGAGAGATGATCGACGATCTGCGCGAGGATCGCATTCTCGCCGATGAAACGGCGGCTGCCGCGCCAGTCGATCAGATCGGCGTGACAGTTCACCATGCGGCAAGCCGCATCCCGGCGGCGCGGCCCGTAGGCCGACAGCCCCAGGAAGCCTTGTTCCGCCAGCGGTTCAGCGATCGCCGCCGGGAAGCGGTTCCAGGGCGGAACGAATACGGAAACGAAACGATCGCCGAACAGCGCCGCCATACGCTCGCGGCCGGCGGCGATTTCCGCCATCATCGCGGATAGCGGGCGAGAATCGCAGAATTCCGATTTCTTGGCTTCCGGCGGCGCGTGATTGACGTGCGCATAGCCATGCTGCAGCGCCGTCACGGTGCCCCGTTGGCGGACGCACGCCGCCAATTCATCCGACGCTTCCACGGGGATCACCGCGAGCGAGAGCGGCGCCGTGCCGGCAGCCGTTAAAAGACGCTCAAGCCGCGGTCCGGGTCGCGTCGCGTCGTCGTCGCGCAACCAGAAGGTCGCGCGGGTTCCCGACGCGTGCCACGCGTCGAGCTCGCTCTCCAATTCTGTCCATCCCGTGATGGTATGTTCGCGTAAGGCCGCTAGCATGGCTGGTTCTTATAGACGACCGGAATTCGGGCGACCAGTTGCAAGTTCACCCATGATTCGCGCGGTCCTTGCGGCCCCATCGAGGTCGATATCCGAGGGGTCCGGCGCGGGGCCGTCATGGGCGGCGTCGATGGCGGCGGCAAGCGTCGCCGGCGTGAGATTCGACTCCGGCAGAATCTGAAAAAACCCCCGTTGCGCCAAAAGCGAGGCGCGCAATGTTTGCTCGGTTTCGCCATGCTGACTGAAGGGCACCAAGACGGCTTTCGTACGGCTTGTAAGCAAATCCATCACCGTGTTGTAACCTGCCTGACTTACGGATACCGCGACAGTACATAAAAACCGGTTAAAATCTTCAAGGTATGTGTCGATTGTCACACCTTGCTGTGGTTTTAGCGCCTTTCGATCCGCGTTTGGCAGGTTTGGGCCTGTAATCAGGCGCCATGGCGCGTCCGATAGGCGTGAAAGCGGCCGCGCGTCAATCGATGCGCGCAGGATTGGGCCGCCCACCGCGCCGCCGCCCGCTGAAACGGCAACGCCGGTCCGTTTCGAACCTTCCCGATGAATTATTTCGGGGGCGACATAGCCGGAGTAGCGAATACGATCCCCGATCGCGGCGGCGCCGGGGAATGTGGCGTCCAACGAAACGATGTCCGGGTCGCCATGTACGATGACCGCATCGAAATACGCCTCGACCGTATCGACGATCCACCGGACCCGTTTCGGATCGTCCTTCGCGACCAGAATATCGCGCACGGAAGCGGCGACCGGCACACTGCCGCCGGCTTTATCGAGCAGCGGTAGCAACTCAAACCGGAACCGGCGACGGCCGAATGGAAAACTCTCGATGAGAAGGGCGTCGGGCCGCGTCCGTTCGAAGGCGTCCAGCAGCGCCGCGCGACGTTGTGCTTCCCAGGCATCGTCCACGGGCCGCCCGTCGCCATCGAGCAGTGTGCTGAAAGTCGCGTCGGCGGTGCGCGTCGGCGGTAGCTGGATGACTTCCGCGCCATCGAGATCGAATGCGGTGTTCGAAAATCCGCCGCTGACGTAGACGACATCCAGCCCACGCCGCCGCATGGCGCGCGTGATTGCCGAGGCGCGCACTTGATGACCGATGCCGAGCAGATGCTGGACATAAAAAAGAATGCGCGGCCGTGCGGTCATTCGTCCCTATCGACGAGTGGCACGTTAAGCCGGTGAGGCGCCGGCAACCCGTCCGGTGCAAGCTTGAACAGATGCGCGCAATCGTCGCGCAGCTTGTCCGGCGCCTTGTCGGTCATGTCCCAGGAAACGGCGAGCGCATAAAACGCCCGGATGACGCCTTTGTGGCAAACGACGACCGTGTTGCGGCCGGCGGCCGCCCGTTCGGCGAGGAACGGACGCAGCCGGTCCTGCACGTCGCGCGGGCTTTCGCCGCCCGGCGCGCGGAAGTCGAGCCCGTCGGCTTCCCACGCCGTCATGAGGTTGCCGAGCCGGGCGCGCAGATCGGGCAGGGTCATGCCTTCCCATTCCGACCAATCCATCTCGACCAGCCGCGCATCCGTCGGTTCGGTTCGTCCGGTCAGGATTTCCGCCGTTTCCATCGCCCGGGTCAGCGGGCTCGATACCCAGTCGAAACCGGCGATTTCATTCGGCGGCGTATAGGATGCGATCTTGGCGCGCCCAGTCTCGCTCAACGGAATATCGCTGCGGCCCTGAACGATTCCGGTCTCGTTCCATTCCGTCGGGCCATGACGTATCAGCGCGATCAGGGTCACGCGCTCAACGCCTCCCGCAGGACGCGATCTAGGCGCTGCGTGGCTGCGCCGATGCCGTGAACCCGTTCCGCTTTTTTCATTGCCGCGCCTCTCATGCGTTCGCGCAGGGCCGGATTCTCTACAAGCCGCCGCACGGCGTCCGCCAGCATCGTGTCGTCGCCAGCCGGCGTCAACAGTCCGGTTTCACCATCGGCGACGATTTGAGCGACACCGGGCGAGGCGCCGGCGACGACGGGCAGGCCTGCGGCCTGCGCTTCCAGCAACGCCATGCCGAAAGCCTCCCGAACGGCCGGCCAAACCGCAAAGTCGGCAGCGGCGTGCAAGCTTTCGATGCCGGCCGCATCGAGCGCGCCAAGATAGACGGTGTCGAGCGCTCCCAGGGCGGTTTCGACCTCGCCGCGCGCCGGTCCGTCCCCCGCGATAAGCCAAGTCAAGGGCAGATCGCGCAACCGCCGTTTCGCCAGGGCCAACAGTCGATAGGAATCAAGCTTGTCTCCGTGCCGCATCATCGCCGTCACGGCAACCCATAGGGATTCCGGTCGAAGGCCGTAGCGTGCGGTCAACGCCTCTCGGTGCGTTTGGCGCGCATTCGCGGCCTTCCGCAGCGCGTGCGTGTCGAGGAACGGCGGCAGGCTGACCAGCCTTTCTTTTCCGATAAGCAAAGGGATCAGGCACTCCGCATCGTCCGGATTCAGCACTAAAATGCGGCTGGCCATGCGAACAGCGTCGCAGATCGCCGCATGCCCTTCCGCCCAGGGACCGTCCGATCGCTTCGGGGCAACGCTTGCTTCGGCCGCGACGTAGGGGATCGTGAACGCGGCGCTGACCGCCGGTCCGAGCCAATCCGGTGCTTTGTGATAGAGGTGATAGGTAAACCAAAGGTCGGGCGGGTTGCTTCGATGCTTTAGCGTGTAGCGATGGGCCAGCGCGGCCCCCCGTTTTTTGATCCGGTCCTGCCGGCGTCTATCGCCTTCGCCTTCGAATGCCCGCAGCCGCGAGGCAATGCGCACGTCGTGCCCCGCGCGGCGCATTGCCTCCAGCAGCAGTCGGGCGACGCGCCGGTCGCCGGAGGGCACCGGATGGTCAGGCGATTTCAGTGGTGCGTAAAAGGCTATCCGCATCACGCGGCGACGGGGTGCTCGGTGCCGCCCAATCGAGCGGCCAGCCTGTCTATACCGCTATCGAGCGAGAAAACACTGCGGACGCGCTCGAAGCCGGCCTCGCCGAGACGCTGGCGCAGTTTCGGATCACCGATCAGCCGGGTGATGGCTGCCGCCAGCCCGGCCGGATCGTTCGGCGGCGCCAGCAACCCGGTTTCGCCGTCATCTATTAATTCGGGAATGCCTGCCGTCTTTGTTGCGGCGACGGCCAGCGCCTGGCTTTGGGCTTCCATCAGTACGTTCGGCAGGCCGTCGCGGTCGCCATCTTCGGCGATTTTACTCGCCAGTGTGAAAATGTCGGCGTCGCGCAACGCGTCGAGGATCGCCTCTTGCGGTTGCGGTCCCAGCCACTCGATCCGCGCCGTCAATTCCAGTCGGTCGGCCTGCGCGCGCAGTTCCTCGAGCAGCGGCCCGCCGCCGATATGGCAAAATTCCCAGTCCAGGTCCTGCGGCAGCAGCGCCAGCGCCTGCAGCAGGTCATCGTATCCCTTTTTCGCGACGGCCCGGCCGACCGAAAGGATACGGATCGGCCTGTCGCCTGATCGTTCGATCGGTGGCGGTGGCGGAAAACGCGTGAAATCCAGGCCGTGATACAGCAGCGATACGGTGTCTGGCCGCGGCGCGAATTGACTGAGATAATCGGCGCCGAAGGCCGTGCATGTCACCAGCCAGTCGAGCGCGGCCAGTTTTTCCCCGATCTCCCATTGCGGCGTCGTCCAGATGTCCTTGGCATGCGCGGAACAACACCAGGGCAACCCCGTTATCAGCGCGGCGTATCGGGCGACCGAAGCCGGCGTGTGGAGGAAATGGGCGTAAAAGCGGCTCGTACCGGGTGGCAGCTCGTCGGCCAGCACGCAGGCCTGACCGAACCGCCGGAACCGGTTCCGGGTCGGGTCCCTCATGAGGTCGCCGTGGAACGCGGCGCGCGCCGCCGTATAGCCGTCCCTGCTCCGTACCCGCGCCCAGGCCTTGAAGACGCGACCCGGTTCGTCGTGCAGGTATTCCGGCAGATAGTTGACCGCGGCGTCGATGTCCCGATGTACGGGATGGGTCTGGCTGTCCGTCGGGTGCCGCAGCGATGCGATATTTAGCGCTACGCCGCGCTTCTGCAGTGCGAGAATTTCTTGCGCGATGAAGGTCTCCGAAAGACGGGGATAGCCTTTCAGAACGACGCAGATCGTCATGGTCGTCAGGCGCGCCGCCGCGCTGCGACGGCCGGCCGCGGCTGCCGTTCCAATGCGCGGCGGGTCAGTATATTGACGTTCTCAAGCCCGTCGAGCAGCCCGGGCACGACGGAATCCGAAGGGCGCTGCTGTTGCGGCAGATGGCGCAGCGCTGTCGCCATCGTGTCGGCGCTCCGCTCGTTATCGCCGCGCAACATCGTAACCAATCCCAACTCCTCCGCCCGGCTGGCGCGAATCAATTGTTCGCGGCGCGGCACCGTGCGGGGCACGATCAACGCTCTTTTGTCGAAAGACAGGATTTCACAGAAAATATTGTAGCCGCCCATCGCGACAACACCCAACGCCCGCGCCATCAGGCTTTCCATATGAGCATCGAAGGTGATCGCCTCGACGTCGGGCAGCGCAGCGGCGCGGGTGATGAACTCCGTCCGCCGCTCGGATTGCATGAAGGGTCCCAACACGATCAGCGACGGATGCGGCAACGTCGCGTCGCTCTCATAGGTGCGCAAAACCCAATCAACCAGTTCCTCGCCGTCGCCGCCGCCGCCGGGCGTGACGAGGATAAAAGGCCTGTCGCGGCTTGCGGCGGGCAATTCCAATGTCGCCGCCTCGTCGGCAAATCGCTGCAGATAGCCGGTATAGGTCATTTTGCGCTTTATCGACGCCGGCAGGCCCAGACCGGCGAGCGGTTCGCAAATTTGCGGCAGACCGTAGACCCAAATCTCGTCGTAGTACTCCTGCAGAGCGGGCGTCGCGTTTTTGCGCGTCCATTCCGGCAGAAGCAGTTCCGGGTCGTCGAGCACGTCGCGCAGCCCAAGCACGATATGAACGCCGCGCTCCTTCATCACCTCAAGCGTGTCAGCCAGTTCGCCGCGCAAGCCGAGCGGCTCCTTGTCGACGATCAGAATATCGGGATCGAATACCTCCGCCGTGTGCCGGATGATCGAGGCGCGCATCCCGATCGCGTCCTCGATCGCCATGGGCAAGGTCAGCGGCGTGTATTCCCCGTTGCGCAATTTTATGACGCCCGGAACCCGGACGAAGTCGACGCGGGAGCGAAAATCGAAACTGCCGATGATCGGCGAACCCGACAGGATCAGGACCGACAGATCGTCGACATCCTCGCAAATGGCATGCGCGAGCGCCCGGCAACGGCGCAAATGGCCAAGCCCGAACGAATCATGGCTGTATATCAATACCCGTGGCTGGCGGCGCGCACCGCTCATCCCCGTTTCCCCCCTTACGGTTCTATCCCTGTTTCACAACAAGTCTTACTATGGCATGGAAACACTTTAAGCGAAAAGAATAGAATTCGTTCATAATTAGTCGGTCGTGAAGAATACGGATTTTCAGGCCAATTGCGCGAATTTCGG
>CAYLTU010000062.1:0-23373 GCA_964386465.1 uncultured Rhodospirillaceae bacterium | reverse complement strand
AATTAATGATAGCTGTGGTTCACGCCGGTTTCGAACATCGAAATTATGTTTTCAGGCGGCACTTCGGCCTGAATATTGTGAATGCTGTTGAGAACATATCCACCGCCCTTGCCTAGAATTCCAATGATCCGGTTGGTCTCCTCGGCGACTTCCTCGGCCGTGCAGAAGGGCAGGATATGCTGCGTATTGATGCCGCCCCAGAACGAAATCCGGTCGCCGAATTCCGCTTTCAAGCGCTCGGGCTCCATGTTCTTGGCCGTAACCTGAACCGGATTCAAGGCGTCCACCCCAACATCGATCAGATGCGGAATGAAATGGTAGGCCGAGCCGCAGCAATGGAAGCAGACCTTGACTCGATCGTTGGTGAGGTCCTTGACCGTTCGAACCATGCGGCGGTGCCGGGGCTTGAGGTAGTCCTTATAGATCGTTTCAGGATCGAACATGCAACTGTCCTGCGTGCCCAGATCCTCGCCGAAATATATGATATCGATGTTTTCCGGCCCGGCGGCTTCAATCATGATCCTGGCGGTGTCGCACCAGAAGTCGCATAGCTTGTCCATCATCCTTTGAAGCGCTTCCGGGCTTTTATACAAATCCTTGAGATAGCTCTCGAAACCGCGCATGGCGTAGCCGCGATGAACGACGCCGCCCGGCAGATACAGGCAAACCGCATGTTCGCCCTTCGATTTGATCTCCTGCACCCTTTCCTTGACGCCGGCGGCAAATCCGGGGTTCGCGCCATCGGGCCAATCGAATTCCTCGACCCGGTCCACCGTCAGTTTGCCGGTGTGAAAGGGGCCGTCCTTGTGAAGAAAGTGCTGATCGACCGCCTTTTCGGTGCGTTGCCAGAGAACGCTAAACATGTCGATGTAGTTGTTGTCGTCGATCCAGTAATCGGGTCCGTCCTTGTAGGGGCCCGGTTGAACGTTCCGGGTGTCGACGCCGAACCTTTCCAGGACTTCCTCAGCCGGATGCGCCGCCGAATGAATAATCGACATGACTTCGGTCGGCGCCGTGACGCCCATGTGCTTCTTGAGGCGCTCGTATCCCGCCAGCGTGATGGAGGTGAACTCCGCGCCACCGAAATCAATCGGTACCCGGTCAGGCTCCTCGTGATTGAGCGCCGCCAGAATTCTTTCCCGATGCGTCCACGACATATCCCGTTCTCCCAATTTGTCCGAGCCGGCGGCCCGTCCACTTTCACGCGGCGACGAAAGCGCGCGCCTGCTCGACGGCGGCCGGGGCATCCATGCCGTAGGCGTCGGCGCCGATCTTCATGGCGAAATCCTGATGCACCGGCGGACCGCCGATCATCACCTTGACGTTCAGGTTACGGCTCCGGTTGGCGTCCTGCACCGTCGACACCGCCTTCTCCATTTCCGGCATCGACGTCGTCAGCAACCCGGACAGCGCGATGATGTCGGCGTCGTTTTCTTGCGCGGAGGCGATGAACTGCTCCGCGTCGACATCCGTCCCGAGATCGATTACCTGGAACCCGGCGCCCTCCAGAAGCAAGCCGACCAGGTTCTTGCCGATATCGTGCAAATCGCCCTTGACCGTGCCCAGCACAACCGTCCCGATCGGCTTCACGCCGGTCTCCGTCAGCAGCGGACGCAAGATATCCAGCCCCGCCTGCACCGCTTCCGCCGCCATCAGCATCTCAGGCACGAACAAGGTCCCTGCACTGAACTTTTCTCCGATATCATCGAGCGCGCCGACCAAGCCATCCTGAAGAATGACTTTAACGGCCGTGCCGGCGTCGATCTCGGCCTGCACCAAGGCAGCGACGTCTTCCTCTTCGTATTCCAATACTGCTTCGAAAATTTCGGCAACCGTCATCGCATCAATCCTTTACATAGGATCCTAATATTTTCCTGGTATATTAGTGATATGTTAGAAAAATATTAGGTTCGTTGTCAATGTTCTCCGAACATCTCGGCACCCCTAATCTACGGTAATCACAAGCGCTCCTTTGTATTAACGTCGGCGCCGTCTCGATCGGCTCGACGCCTTTTTTTCGGCAATGGCATCGGGAGTATTCGTCGCAGATTGGGATAGGCGTCGCTCGCGTGCGGGATCGCCATGGCGTCGACGAAGTATTTCTGAAAGGACGGCGCCACCGCGGTTTCAATTTTTTCCACCCGCTTCACGACTGTTTCGATTTCCGTTCTCGCCGCCGCGTTCAGCAGAGCGATCCGGGCGCCGGTGCCGGCCGCGTTTCCGGCCGAGGAAACATGAGCCGGATCGCAATCCGGGATCATGCCGAGCGCCATGGCGTAAACCGGATCGATATGGCTGCCGAAGGCGCCGGCGAGCACGATGCGGTCGACGCTATCGACTCCGAACAAATCCATGAGAAGCTTTGCCCCGGCGTAGAGCGCGCCCTTGGCCAGTTGCACGGCGCGCACGTCGGCCTGGGTCACGGAAATTTCAGGCTCACCGCGGTATAGGACATAGCGGCGCTCGCCATCGGCGGCGAAGGATCCTTTCGGCGTAACGATGCCGTGCAAAGTCATTTCGGCGACGGCCTCGATGATGCCCGAACCGCAAATGCCGGTAATGCCCGTGGCCGCCATCGCGGCGTCGAAGCCCGGATCGTCCGACCAGAGGTCGCTGCCGATGATCTTGAAACGGGGCGCCAGCGTATCGGGATCGATGCGCACGCGCTCGATAGCGCCGGGGGCGGCCCGCTGACCGGCCGAAATCTGCGCTCCTTCGAAGGCCGGCCCGGTCGGGGATGAGGCCGCCAACAACCTTTCGCGGTTGCCCAGAACCAATTCCGCGTTGGTGCCGATATCCACCAACAGCGACACTTCGTCGCGCTCGAAAGGCGTTTCCGAGAGGATCATCGCGGCGGTGTCGGCACCGACGTGCCCCGCAATGCAGGGCAGCAAATAGACTTCCGCGCCCGCCGCCAATTCAAGGCCCAAGTCGCGTGCGGAAACGCGTACCGCGCCGTCGACACTCAAGGCAAACGGCGCGACTCCAAGGGGTTCCGGGTTCAGCCCCAGCGCCAGGTGGTGCATGATCGGATTACCGACGATGACGGCTTCATATATGTCGCCGCGCTCGATGCCGACCTCAGCCGCGGCCCGACCCGCCAGTTCGTCGAGCGCCGCGCGCACCGCCTCGGTCATCTCGTCGGCACCCCGATCCTGGTTCATGGCGTAGGAAACGCGGCTCATGAGGTCTTCGCCGAAACGGATTTGCGGATTCATGGCCGACGCCGTCGCCGTCACGCTGCCGTCCGCCAGATTGACCAAATGCGCCGCCAGGGTGGTCGAGCCGACGTCTATCGCCAGCCCGAAGGCCCGATCCGTGAAACCGGGACGCACGCCGACGATCCGGGACCCGTCACGAACCGCAGCCGTGACCGTCCAACGCCCCGAACGCAAGGACGACGAACATTCCGCCAGGATGGCGGGATCGGCCGTCAGCCTGTCGAGGCTCCAGGTGTCGGCGAGCGCCGCGATCAATCTCTCCGCGTCACCGCTTGGGATTTGCAGGTCCGGTTCGGCGACATCCACGACATGCAAACGAAGCACCGGGTCCAGTTCGATGGCGCGTGCCTCGGCCCGCTTGCGCACGACCTGACGATGCACCTGACTTTCGGGCGGCACGTCGATGACGAGATCGCCCAATATCCGGGCATGGCAGGCCAGCCGGCGGCCCAGCTTCAAGCCCTTGCGCTCGGCATATGTGGCTTCCGCGGTGTTTTCCGACGTCAAGTGGCCGGCCGCGGAGCGAATGCCGTGTTTCGCGAAATCGCCCTCTCCGACCTCGATCTGGCAGCGTCCGCAAAGACCGCGCCCTCCGCACACCGAATCGAGATCGACCCCCAACATGCGGGCCGCATCCAGAACCGATGCGTTCAGCGCGACCCTGCCACGATGGCCGGACGGCGAAAAGACGACAAGCGCGTCGGCGGCGGACCGTTTTTCCGGCGCCGGTTTTCCGCGCGTTATTTCAGTTGTCATTGAAATTACGCGTCCCTTTCGCCGGGCAGCGCGGTGCTGACCTTTTCGGGCAACTCGACGACGAACCTCTTGACCGCGTTCGCCAGGAATTTCGACATGTGAAACTCGGCGTGCGCCGGCTCGTAGACCATTTCGGCGCCCGTCGGACAGGCGCGCCGCGCGAGACAATGCCGTTCGATACAGCCCTTCCCCTTCGGCGAGCCGATATGGCCGACGCAGGCCGGGACATCGTATCGTCCGACCTCATAGGCGTCGACGGGACAGGCTTCCAGGCACTTCCGGTCGGGACATGTTTGGCACGGGTTTTGGGCGACCGGGCGCGGCGGGACCGGGAATCCCGGCTCGAACACCAAGGCCGCCCGATAGGCATGCCACAAACCGTATTGGGGATGGATCAGCGGCCCCAGCGGCGATTGCCAGACACTGTCCGCCTTCATGGCCCAGCGCTGAAACGGATGATAAGGCCGGTCGAACGGGAAAAGCGCGCGGGCGCCCAGCTTCCCGGCGATCGGCAGCATCACCGCCGCCGTCCAATCGTTCAAAGGGTTCTGCACCTCTTGACGCCGCGCGGCCCCCGTCGCCGCATCGAAATGCCGCCACATTTCCGAGCCGGCATTGCCGACGACGACAACCGCGGCGTCGGTTCCGTCGGTCACGCCGGGCACCCCGTCATCCGGGCCCGGCACGAAGCCGCCGCGGCAGATCAGTCCGGTGCCTTCCAGGGCGGCCTGCACATCCTCATAGCGCACGTACTGTCCTCCACCTGTCTCTCGATAGCGCGGCCGGGGCCGGCCGGCATATCCGTCGCGCTCGCTCAGTAGCGATGGTTCATGCCGGTCTCGTACATCGCGACGATATTCTCCGGCGGCACCTCGAACTGAATGTTGTGCACCGCGTTCAGGATATAGCCGCCCTGCTTGCCGAAAATATCGATGCAGCGTTTCGTCTCCGCCTTGACGGCGTCGGCGGACTGGAAGGGCAGGATATCCTGCGTATTGACGCCGCCCCAAAATGCCATGCTGTCGCCGAACTCTTCTTTCAAACGTTCCGGCTCCATGTTCTTGGCCGTGACCTGAACCGGATTGAGGATATCGACGCCGATATCGATCAGATGCGGAATGAAGTCGTAGGCCGAACCGCAGCAATGGAACAACGACTTGCCGCCGGTCTTGGATTTCAGGGTCTGAATGACGCGTTCATGACGCGGCTTGATGAGACGTCCGTAGGTATTGTCCGGATCGAACATGCAGCCGTCCTGGGTGCCCAGATCCTCGCCGAAATAGATGACGTCGATATTTTCGGCGCCCGCTTCGCGGATCATGTTTTCCGACGCCTGGATATTGTAGTCGGCGAGCTTGTCCATCAAATATCCGGCCGCTTCCGGCGCGCGGTGGAGGTCCTTGAGAAAATCGACCATGCCCCGCACGGCGTAGGCCCGGTGGAGCACCTGGTCCGGCACGTTCAGCACGATGCAGTAGTCGCCTTCCGCCTTGAAACGCGCGACATCCTCCTTCACGCCTCGCACGATGCCGGGATTGTCGGGGTCCGGCCAATCCATCTCGTCGATGCGGTCGATGGTGAGCTTGCCGCCGCATAACGGACCGTCCTTGTACAGGAAATGCTTGTCGTCGGTGCCGACGGTGGTTTTGTGCGTGACGCCGAAATGGTCGATGAAGGTCAAGTCGTCGACCCATTCCCCGCCGCCGTCGTAGCCGCCGCTATTGATGCCGCGGGTATCCACGCCCAACCGGTCCAGCACCGACGAATCGGGATCGACCACCCGCTTTATCTTGGAGCGGGAAACGGTTTCATGATCGAGTCCCAAATACGCCTTGAGCCGGTCATAGGCTTCTATGACGATCGAAGTGGCGCCCCCGCCGCCCAGATCGATCGGCACCCTGTCCGCTTCCTCGTGATCGATGGCTGCGAGCACCCGCTCTCTCGATGTCCAGGTCATGTCCGGTACCTTTCCAATTCCAGTATCTTCAATCGCTATCCACTACCCCGCGACGATCTCGGCCTGCACCGGTTCGGCGAAATCTTCCTCTTCGAATTCCAAACCCGCTTTGAAGATTTCGGCAACCGTCATGCATACTCCTTTGTCGTCGCGGTCAACGGCTATACGAGAAATCAAACGCTATCTCACCAATTAGAGCGATTCAAGTTTAGTCGGGCTCGTATCCGGTATTGATGATGTAATTCCAGCATTCCTCGGGCGGAAACTGGTCAAGCGCGTCGGCGATAGCGTGGTAGAGGTCTTCAACTGTTTTTGCGGCGGCTTTTCGGAGAGGGCCTTGAGCTTGGCGAAGGCCTGTTCGATCGGGTTCGGGTCGGGCGAGTATGGCGGCAGGTAGAGCAGGAATGCGCCGGCGTTTCTGATCGCGTCGCGCACGCCGGCGACAAAGGTCGTTATCTACCCCCCCTATTTCCCAAGTGACCTCGATATTTCATGTGGTGACAACGGGATTTTACCACAAAATCAATACCATACACACATCAGAGCAGACCCATCGCGAGTCACCCGGCGGGTAATGACGGGACAACTCCTTTGCAGGTTGATTTCGACCGTTGCTTGAAGCTGGAATTTCACGGTTCCAAGATCACTTCCGACGCCTGTTTGCTCGCCTATCGGGAGCTTGACGATGCCCTTGGCCTGACCGGTTCCGCCGGGGATGTTTTCCACGACAGCAGCACCGGCAAGAACGGTTGGCACGGCATGGCGGGGTTGTTCCGTCAGTCGGTATTTGGCGCCCTGGCGGTTATGAAGACGTGAACGCCACCGAGCGTCTCGGACGTGATCCCGCCATTAGGTGGATTGTCGGCGGCAAGGCCGTTACGAGACATGCCGCTTCGGCCAGCCAGATGGGGCGCTTCGAGACGGAACTCCTGGCGAGCGATGCAAACGTTGAAGCCTTGGCGGACATGAACGGGGTGTGGATCGATAAGGTTCATGACCGCCACCCGCCAAAGAGTTATCGATCAGGAGCCGAACGCATACGAGAAGCTCGATTTCGAGGGACGGAGGGCCTTGCTTGGTATCATCAGCGGCATACTCGATGAACGAAGGGTCAAAGACCGCGGACCTTCTGAAGATGGAGAGGAAACTTCAGAGACTCGACACTGAAGGCCAAGCCCAGCGCCTTTTCTATTCGCTCTATCCTGACGACCAAATCACCTGGGACACCGCCAGCAACCGGCACTTTGCGCGCGGCGCGCTGTTTCCAAACCGCTATCCGCCGCCGCGTGCGGTCGGTCTACTCATGCCTTGCTATACTCTGGTCGCCGGCTCCATTTAGCGTCGGCCATTACGCGACGGCCCTTAAGTTATCACGAGCGGGTGTCGGTATTCTTTACACTATTGACATTCGCGGTCTATTTTCCACACCCTTTTGAAAACAAAGAGATATTTACCATTAATTTTCTCTGACCGCGTGTTTCGCACCTAAATAGTGTCGGCATTTCTTACACATTTCGATACTGGTCATGTGCGCAGTACCCTTAAGTCATTGATTCTATTGCCTACGAAAAAGTTGGCATGAATCTTGCCGGAGTTTAGTTCAATGGACATCAATGGGCTGGAGAGTTGACCGGGAGGAGATGTTCATGTCACTCAAGAAAATCGGCGCTAACGATTTGATGTTATTATCGGAAGTTGTTTTCGCACGATGTTTTTTTGCGTAGGTAATTTCAACGGCCCGTCGAAGGTGGCCTTGATATTGGAAGGGAGACTGGAATGATCAGAGATATTAGACCTTTGACGTTTTCCATGATCACCGCGGCAACGTTTTTCGTCACGGTTGCTGCTCAGGCCATACCGTTGTTTTCGGTCGACAGCGCGACCGAGGAATTGGTACGCATCGACTCGGTTACCGGGGCGGTCAGCGTGGTCGGGTCGTTGGGCATCAATGCACTCGATGTCGATCTTGCCCGCACATCAGATGGCCGATTGTGGGCGCTGAATTCGGAGTTTCAAACCCGGGTCGACTTGCATGAGATCAGTATGACTACTGGTGCGGTGCTATCATCCGTCCAGGTCACCCTAGGTTCGGTCGGCATCCGCAGTGCCGAGGGCCTGGCAAACTCGGGCAACCTACTAACGTTGGGCTACAGCTCCGCCGGCGATTCCGACGCCGACCGGTTCGGCAACTTGGCAGCCAGTGGGGCGATCAGCGGCTCGGTTACTACGGCGGGCGTCGATATCGACGGGCTGGGAACGGGCACGGGGGCGGTTCCCTACTATGCGGTGGATAGATTTCCGCTAACTTTCAACAGAATCTTCGAATTCGATCCGGCGGGTCCGAGCGCCTCGTTAGTGGTGGACATGCTCGATACATTCGCACCCAACGATCTGGTTAGGTCCGGCACCGACATCCTGCTGATCGACAACGCCACGCCCCAGCTTCATCGTATCGATTTGGGGGCTCCCGCAGTGTTGAATACGATCGCGCTCGATCGGCCTGGAACCTATTTGGGACTCGCCTTTGCAGGCCCGGTGGCGCCCGCCCAAGCCCCCGAACCTGGCGTTTTGTCGCTCCTCGGTATCGGTCTGGTTGGAATGGCTGTCGTTAGGCGGCGTCGGCGAACCAACTGAGCCGAGCGGGGGACCGGCGGCGTCATTTTTTTATTATCGACCCTTCGGCACCGCCATTCTTCTTCTAACCGCGACTTCGGCCAAGACCGAGCGTCGATTGCTGAATTGGACCACTACCGACTGACGTCGGTATGCGCCGCCTCCGGCGGCGCCGGCGCAATAGCTGGACAAGAGTTGTCGGTGGCGAAGTTTCCGCTATGGCCGCAGAGAAAAATTCTTCCCATCAGCGACAGGATTTGCCGACGTTTGGCTTCGACTCAAGCGTTATCTGGGAAATGTCGGCTAATACCAAAGGTGATAGTGACCTTTGGAATAAGAGCATGACGCGATGACCCTTTCGGAACGAAGCCAGGCGACGCGGATCTATCTCGTGCTCTGCGGGGCATATGTGGCGAGCCAGTTTTACCGGGTCGCTAACGCCGCCATCGCGCCCGAACTGATGGACGAACTTGCCCTATCGGCTGAAACCATGGGCGGCATCACCGGACTTTTCTTTCTGCTCTTTGGCGCGGCGCAGATCCCGACCGGCGTCTTGTTGGACCGATACGGGGCAAGATGGACCATGACCGGGCTATTCGTGGTCGCGGTCCTTGGCGCCATTACTTTCGCCGCCGCTGATGGCGGGGCGGTTCTGGCGCTTGGGCGGGGCTTGTTGGGGGTTGGCTGTGCCGCCGGACTGATGGGTTCGATGGTGGTGATCGCACGCTGGTATCCCGAGGAACGCTTCGCCGGCCTTTCCGCCACGTTGTTCGTGGTTGGCGGCGGCGGCACCCTGTTGGCCACGACGCCGCTTTCCTGGGCGGTGGAGATCATTGGCTGGCGGGGCGCTTTCCTGGTGATGGCCGGCTTGACGGGGGTCTTTGCTCTGCTGCTGTATTCGGTTGTCCGTGATGCACCGGCGGGACAGGCGCAGGCTGCTAAAGAGGGCGAGACCTGGCCGGAAATCTTGCGGGGTTTGCGGGCCGTTGTCACCAACCGTGAACTCTGGCTGGTGTGTGCTATTCAGTTTGTCAGCTATGCAACGGTGCTGACCGTGGTCGGGCTTTGGGGCGGGCCCTATCTGGCAGATATCCATGGCTTGGATGGCGTGGCACGCGGCAATGTGCTGCTTGGGATGAATGCCGCGGTGCTCGTTGGCGTTTCGCTTTACGGTCGGTTTGATCGCTATGTCAGCCGGCGCAAATGGCTGATCGTGGCAGGTGCCCTTGCCACCGCCGCCATACTGGCTTTGCTGGCGGTTCTCGAGAAGCCGGACTTTTGGACGGCGACCGTACTATTGCTGCTATTCGCCGCTGCAGGCAGCTATGTCATGTTGAACCATGCGTTTGCCCGTGCCGGCTTACCTAATCATCTGATCGGGCGCGGCCTGACTTTTCAAAATCTTGCGGTCATGCTTGGCATTGCGGTCATTCAAGCCGCTTCGGGTCTGATTGTTGGATTTTTCGATGACGCCGGCGGACCGGCTCCTGAGATCGCCTATCGCTGGATCTTCGCCTTTCTCGCGGCCCTGTCGGTGGTGGCGGCGGTGATATTCGCCAATGCGAAGGAGTCCAGCCGGCAGCCATGATCACCAAATTGCAGAAGACTCTGGACATTATTCTGCTTGTGGTACCGGTACCACGGCGCGACACGCTCCTACCCGAAAGCCTTCGTAATGCGCTATATGGGCTAGCCCGGATATCTCACCGTCCTTGGGGCCGCCATCGTAGTGTGCGGACCCGATCCGCTAGGAGAAGGCCGAAAAGCGTAGCGGTGACTACGGTCGAGGCCTTCGACGACGCGGGCGGTCCGCACGCCACGACCCTTCGGGCGGGGTCTATCGCGCGACAGGCTGCGTCGAACCGCTTGCCCGATGTCCCCGCATCGCGCGGCGCGGTTCTCCTGACCTGTCGCGCGATATACCCCGTGGCGATCCCAAGGACGGTGAGATATCCGGGCTAATACTTCGCCGTGACAGCACCCTCCGAGGCGTTCCCGTCCATGCCATGCCGCTCTCGGAGGATTCGTTGGATTTCGGCCTTATCGACCTTGCCGGTACTGTTTCGCGGCAGCGCCTCGACGAACTCCACCGCGCGCGGTTTCTTGTAGCCGGCGATCAAATCGCGGCAGTGCTCGATGACTTCGGCTGCTTCAAGGTCGCTGCCGGGTTGCCTCGCCACGAATGCGCAGACGATCTCGCCCCACTCCGGTTCGGGCAGACCGACCACGGCGGCCTCCATGATTTGCGGATGCTTGAACAGCGCTTCCTCGACTTCGCGTGAGTAGATATTGAAACCGCCACTGATGATCATGTCCTTGCTGCGCCCGACGATGAAGAGAAAGCCCTCATCGTCCATCCAGCCCAGATCGCCCGAATGGAACCAACCCTGGCGGACGTTTTCCTCGTACAGGCCGGGGCTTCGCCAATAGTCGAAATTCGCCGCTCCCTTCGCCTCGATACAGATCTCTCCGACCTCGCCCGGCGGCAGGGCGGCGGCATCGTCCGCGCGGATTTCGATATTGACGTTGAGTGTCGGACGGCCACAGGAAGCCAGGCGACGCACGACCTTCTCGGGTCCTTCGAGAACGTGTTCGTGGGGATAAAGCACGGTTGCGGGCTGCGGACATTCCGAGAGCCCGTAATGCTCGCGGAAGACCGCTCCGAACGCTTCGACGCCACGCTTGAGCACCTCGACCGGCATCGGCGCCGTGCCGTAGTTGATGCGGGTGATACTGGAAAGGTCGAAACGCTCGCGGTCCAGCTCATCGAGCAGCCGTATTAGCATCGTGGGCACGAGGAACAGGTTCGTCACCCTTTCACGTTCGATGATCGCCTGCATTTCCACCGGTTCGAAGCGAGGCATGACGATATTGCGCGCGCCGCGAATGAAATACGGGATCAAGTAGTTTCCCGCGGCATGGGTGAGCGGTCCCACATGGATCATCGAATCGTCGATCCCCAAACCGTATTCAAGCGCCGCAAAGAAATTGTCTTGCCGGTCGTAATATCGCTGATACGAAATGGTGATGCCCTTTGGCTTGCCGGTCGTGCCCGATGTGTAATGCAGGCGGCTCAAGTCGCTCGGTTCGACCTCGACCTCCGGTTCCTCGTCTCCCGAACCGGCCACCAAGGTGTGATAATCCTCCTTGCCGCCATGCGACCAGCCGATACCGTACACCGCCTTTATACCGTCGATCCCTTCGGCGGCCGCGCTGATGACATTCTCGAATTCCGGACCGGCGATGATGATCGAGGGATCCGCATCTTCAAGGACCTTGCGTTGTTCGGCGGCGGTGTATCGCGCATTGAGCGAGACATAGGCGACACCGGCCTTGGCCGCGCCGATGACCGTGTCCAAACTTTCCAGGCTATTGTTGAGCAGCACCGCAACGCGGTGGTCGCGATTGAGTCCATGACCGATCAGCGCATTGGCCAAGCGATTGCCGCGCCGGTTCACTTCGGCGAAACTCAACCTTTGATCGTTGAAAATAACCGCCTCCCGCTCGCCGTATTGGCGTGCGGCCCAAGTAAATTCATGCCCCGCGGTGATGGTCATCAGCTGGCCGTTCCCCTCTCCAACGTCCTATTCGCGAACCATAACTAGCGCCGCATGGTCCGCGCTCTTGGGCCGGTCATTTCCGGTAACTGCTCGTAGGCGTCCCTGACCCAATCGCACAGCAGCGGCCTCGTATCGCGTGGATCAATGATGTCGTTGACGCCAAAACGCTCCGCCGTCCTGAACGGCGATGCGTATTGGGAAAAGTGGTTTTCGAGCTCCTCGGTCCTGGCCACCGGATCCGGGTGATCGGCGAGCTCGCGCCGGTATGCGGCCGCCACGCCGCCTTCAACGGGGATCGATCCCCACAACGCGGAGGGCCAGGCATAGCGTAAGTTGATGCCGCCGATCCGGCCGTGCGCGGCCCCGGCAACGCCGAATGCGCGGCGGACGATGACCGAACACCACGGTGTGTTGCTTTGTTCGATAGCCGCCAAGGCACGGATCGCGGCGCGAATGGTTCCGGCCTTCTCCGCCTCGAGGCCGATCATCACGCCGGGTTGGTCGAAAAAATTGACTATCGGAATATGGAAGGTGTCGCATAGATCGACAAACGACTCGATCTTCTGCGATGACATCAGCGTCATCGCCCCACCGTATTTATAGGGGTCATTGGCCAGCACCCCTACCGGATGGCCGTCGAGCCGCGCCAAACAGGTAATAACCGACGGACCGTTATAGCGGCCAATTTCGAAAATGGACCCGCGATCCAGAATCAGTTGCAGGATTTTACGCGCTTCGTAGACCCTCCGGCGTTGCCGCGGGATAAGTTCGAGCAAAGCCTCTTCGCGCCGTTCTGGATCGTCGTCACGGCCCTGTACCGGGGGAAGGCGATGAACGTTGCGCGGCAGATAGGTGAGAAATCGCTTCGCCTGAGCGATGGCGTCGTCTTCGCTTTCGGCCTCGTTATCGACCACGCCGCTCCCCCGCGCGTGGACTTGATAACCGCCCAGTTCTTCCTTGGAGATGGTTTGGTTCATTCCGGCTTCGACGACCGGCGGCCCGGCCGCGAACACCTGGCTGGTGTCCTTGACCATGATCGAGAAATGCGAGCCCGCGACCTTAATCGCGCCAAGACCGGCACAGGCTCCCATTGCCACCCCGACCACCGGTATTTTGCCGAGCATGTTGGCGCTTTCCCACGAACCGTATCCGGGAAGCTTGGTCGCGCCCTGTTTCTCGAGCAGGCGGACGCTGCCGCCCGCGGTGTCGACCAGGCGCACCAGCGGAACCTGCATATCGATCGCCAAACGCTCCGCGTAGATCCATTTTTCGGAAATCGCCGACTCCGATGAGCCGCCGCGGATCGTGAAATCATCGGCTGAAACGACGACGCGCCTGCCATCGATCCGGCCCTTACCAATTACCGAGTTTGCCGGCGTGACCTTCTCAAGACTGCCGTCCGCATCATACTCGGCGGCGCCCGTCAGGACGCCGATCTCATGGAACGATCCGGCGTCGAACAGCGCGACGATACGCTCCCGCGCCGTCATCTTGCCGAATTCGTGCTGCCGGGCGATCACTTCAGGCCCACCCAGGCCATCGGCGAATTCGCGGCGGCGTCGGATGTCCTCCACTTCAGGTCGCCAACTCATGATCACTCCGCAACCGGTCAAAATCTATTCAGCCTTACGCAAACCCAGCAAGGGCAGCCCGGCTTGTATCGTGCAGTATGGTCAAACGGAATTATTGACGTCAATAAGATTGTTGACAATCATACAATTTATTAGTCTTCTTGCCGCCTTGGGATGATCACGACGCGAAGAAACCCGAAGGGTCGGTGGAATGGCTTATCAGCGCCAAATTGACGAACTGGCTCGGCGCCATGAGGCGGCTGAAGCGATGGGCGGTCCGAGGAAAGTCGGCGCCCGTCACGCCAAGGGCCTGCTGGATGCCCGCCAGCGCATAGATCATTTGCTTGACGCGGGAAGCTTCAAGGAAATTGGTAAGTTCGCGACGTCGCTCAATCCCGACGATCGCGAAAATACACCGGCCGACGGCAAGGTTTCCGGTTTCGGACGGATCGACGGCCGTAAGGCCGCTGTGGTTTCCAATGACCTGACCGTGAAGGGAGCCTCCAGCAACAGCATTAACGGCAAGAAGATTTATTTCATCAAGAATTCGGCGACGCGCAACGGCATGCCGATCGTATTTCTGGGCGAATCTTCCGGTGCCCGCATACCCGATGTCATGGGCGCGGTTTCGATGGGTTTGGGCGGGCAGGAGGGCGAGCAGTATGTGCGACGGCGCGAAACGCCCTGGGCGACGGCGGTGTTGGGGCCCTGTTTCGGCTCGTCCGCCTGGTATGCCGCGCTGTCCGACTTCGTGGTCATGCGAAAGGGCGCCGAGCTGGCGGTATCGAGCGCCAGGGTCACCTCCGTCGCCATCAACGAAGAAGTGGACCCCGAGGAACTCGGTGGCTGGCGCTTGCATGCCGGGACGACGGGGCTGGTCGATCTGGCGGTCGATACGGACGAGGAGGCCCTTGACGCCGTTCGGCGTTTTCTCAGCTATCTGCCCAGCCACAACATGGCGCCGCCGCCGCGGGCGCCGGTGCCGGCCGGGTCGGATGAAGGCGCCGCCGACATGCTGAATCTGGTGCCCGAAGAGCGGCAAAAGACCTACGACGTTCGCCGCGCGATAAGGGCTATCGTCGACAAGGATAGCTTCTTTCCCTTGAAGGAACGCTACGGCAGGGTCGCCGTAACGGGCTTGGCCCGGCTGGACGGCCATAGCGTCGGCATCGTCGCCAGCAACCCCATGATCAAGGGCGGCGCCTTGGACGCACCCTCATGCGACAAGGTGACGAGTTTTCTGGTGCTTTGCGATTCCTTCAACATCCCGGTCATCCTGCTTGTCGACACGCCGGGCTTTCTGGTCGGCATCGAAGGCGAACGGCAAAAGGCGCCGGGCAAGATCATGAACTTCATGCACGCGCTGCAACTTTGTTCCGTTCCCAAGATATCCATCGTGACGCGAAAGACCTACGGACAGGCGTACCTCAACATGGGCGGCGGGCAGAACTCCGACGAAGTCGCCGCCTGGTATACGGCGGAGATAAGTTTCATGGCCCCGGAAGTTGGCGTCAGCGTCGTCTACGGCGTCGATCCCGACAGCGAACCGGAACGGTACAAGGAATTGCTTCAATCGATACGGCGCGGCACATCCGCTTACGAGCTGGCGCGTTGTTTCGGCGCCCAGGACGTCATCGATCCCAGAGCGACGCGGTCATATCTGATCGAGGCGCTTGAATATCACCGTTGCGATATCGCCGACGGCATCGGTAAGCACGAGATGCGTACCTGGCCCACGACTTTTTAGGCCCGTTCTGCACAAAAAATGGAGGGATCCGGTGGCCAAGATAGATGCACGACGTGATCGTTCGGGCGCGGTCGATTAGTGGAAGGCGATCCATACATAGACATCGACTGGCGGCTCGTCGCCGAGGCCCGCCCTCTCTCGGTTCCCGAACAGGTAGCCGAACGCATCAGTCAGGCGATCCTGCACGGCGATTACCAACCGGGCCAACGTATCCCCGAGCAATCCATCGCCGACCAATACCAGATCAGCCGGGGGCCGGTGCGCGAAGCCTTGCGTTTGCTTGAAAGCGAAGGGGTAATCGAGATTTTGCCCCGGCGGGGTGCTCATGTCACCTCGCTGACCGTCGAGGAGGTCACCGACATCTTCAATATCCGGGCCGCCCTGATCGGCCTGAGCGTGCGCCTGGCGAGCGAAAACATGCAACCCGATCAGCTGTCCCAGATGAAGTCATGGGTGTCTCGGTTGGGGAAAATCTGCACGGAGCCCGACGCGACGGAGGAGTACGTTTCGATCAGCTTCCGCGTGAGCCTGTTCGTCGGCCGCATCTGCGGCAACGAGCGTCTTTATGAAATGCTGCGCTCCCTGTCGCGCCAGACCGTGCGCTATACCGCCTTGGGGCTGGCCACGCCGGCGCGGCGGCGACGCTCGGCCAGGAACTGGCGGGCCATGTTGCGGGCCATCCAACAGGGCGACGGCGATGCGGCGGAGCGGGCCAGCCGAACCATGGTGGAGGAATCGCGCGACGCCGCAATCGGTTGTCTCGAAACCGAGATAGCGGGCAAGCGAGATTTGGCGCTATAGCCGTTCCGCTAAATTTCGATCGCGCCGACGCATCTGGCGTCGTTGTCAAGGATTAGTGAAGCACCCGCGATAATGCGGCTCTCTAACAGGCAACGAGCGAATGAAACGCCCCTGTCCAGCGCCTCGGACGTCTCCTTATCCGAGATAGGCCCCACATCGGCCGTTACCATCCGCTCTCCCAGATCGCTGTCCGCAAACAATTCCCGTGCCGGACGCCTATGGATTGCCGGATGGCCCGGCAGGTCGACGGCATTCGCGATAAGGGTCGCGGCGGCGTCCGCCGTCGCGGCGTTTATGGCGACAACGCTCACCGCATCGGCGATCCCCAGCGACTGACTTCGCCCGCGCCAACCGGAAGTGGCGATCCCGCGGAATGGGTCTTCCGCTCGAACGGAAATTTGCCCGGCAATCGGCGCCGCAATCGCCGCTTCGATTTTTTGCCCGGGCCGCAATAGAAACGCGGCGTCGCCCCCGTTGTTTACATACGCTTTCTCGATCGCGCCGCCGTCCGCCATCGACGCCAGTATTTCATCGGCCACGCCGCCGGCGACAGCCGCCATCGGCGTGATAAATATGTCTGGGTACGGCGCGACGGCTTCCCTCATGCGGCGCGCGACAGATCCGGTGAAATCGACGTCTTCCGATGCCGGCCGGCGTAATTCAGGCAGTTCGTCCACGAGCTCTTGAAGGACGGTTTCGAACCGCTCGGTTGCTCGTCGATACGCCGCGTCGCGTCCGGGGCCCCAGGCCTCCACGATAAGGTCGATCGGTCCGTGATTCAGGTGCAGCCGCCGTCCGTCGGGCAATAGAACGGCTTGCGCCCCTTGCATGTCAGGGTTCGTCCGGCCGTTCGCCCGTTCGCGGCGAGATGGCGCGCACGTCGTCGCCGTATTCGCCGCCGTGCTCGAGAATATCGGCGATCGTGCGCACCGCGGCGTCATGGCCGCCGAGCGCCCGGTAATCCTCGCGGCTCATCGTGAATTCGATGGGCGCGACGATTGCCGGCGTCGGGACGGACCCGAACGAACGGTCGGGGGTCCTCGTGACATCCGCCATCACGGTAATGCCGCCGCCCGGCCAGACATAGACCGGGGCGCCGCCGCAAGTGACCTCCGTCTTCATCCGCTGCACCGAACGGGTGAGCTGGATCGGGTTTCGCGTCACGCCCGAGCGCAAGGACCCGCCTGCCCCACCCATGAACAGAACGGTGCACCGCGCGGGCTCGCAGTTCTCCGCGATCAGTTGTACCGTCGGCGCCAATCCCGCGGGCAGCTCATGCTGTACCGGCACGAGATCCTCGTTGAGGATGAAATACCCGCTTTGCTCTCCGGTGGTGGACACCATGAGCATCGTGAGCCCGGGTATGGCGCCCTTCTTTTCGTTCCAGGGGCCGAGAATGACCAAGGGGTCTTCGATATCCGTTCCGCCCCATCCGAGCCCCGGTTCGGCGACCTGGAAGTAACGGCCGGGCGTGGAACGGCGGCCTTTGATGTTGATGCCGGTATCCGGCCAGCCCAGAACCTTGCCGGCCTGATGTTCGGAGACTACGCCCGTTATATGGTCGTCCACGACGACCACTTCGTCGACGAGCCCTTTCCATTGCGAGGCGAACATGCCGATGGTCGCGGACCCGCAACCGACCCGCATGCGGTGCTCCACGGTCCCGTCGACGATGGGCGCCCCGCCGGCTTCGACGGTGACCGAAGAACCATCGTCGATTACCAGTTCCACCGCTTCCTTGTTGCAGAGGTTCATCAGCGTCTCGCAGGTGGCGCGCCCTTCCTTCTTGGAGCCGCCGGTCAGGTGATGGACGCCGCCCAGGGAGAGCATTTGCGAACCGTATTCGCCGGTCATGACAAGACCCACGGCCTCGCCGTCCGCCCGGATTGTCGCGCCCTCCGGTCCTAGATGCCGGTCCGTATCGATCTTAATTTTGACGCCGCAATAGGAGAAGACCGCTTCCGAGACGACGGTGACGAAGTCGGCGCCCTCCACTTCACGGCTGACGATGAACGGGGCCGGTTTGTAGTCGGGATAGGTCGTTCCGGCCCCGACCGCCGTGACGAAAACATCTTCGTCCTTGATGAGCCGGCCGTCCCACTCGGATTTGAGAAAGGGCACGACATCGCCGCCGTCGGCGATCCGCTTGTCGAGGAGCGTGAGCGGATCGCACCGAATGATACGGCCGTCCTCGTTGGCGTAGCGGTCGCACGCCCCGGCCTGGCCGTCGGCGATGTAACACATTACCGGGCACGCATCGCAGCGAATCTTTTCCGTTCCCGTTCGTCTTTCAGCCATTACCGTGCCTCCGTTTTCTTCATTGCCGCGAGCACCCTGTGGGGCAAAGCCGGCAAACGGTCGATCCGTGCGCCTGTCGCGTGCCGGATTGCGTTCAGGATCGCCGGCGCCGTCGGGATCAGGACGTGTTCGCCAAGGCCCCGCGCGCCCATCGGCCCTTCCGGGTCGGCCTTCTCGACGATGATCGTTTGAATTTCCGGCATATCGCCGATGGATGGAATGAGATAATCGTGCAGATTCTCGGTCTTGCCCGGGATGTATTCTTCCATCAACGCCATGCCCAGACCCTGGGCGACGCCACCTTCGACCTGGCCCTCGACGAGAAGGGGATTGATCGCGCGACCCACATCATGCGCCGCGGTCATGCGGACGACCCTGACGGTGCCGAGCTTCGTATCGACTTCGATTTCGGCCAGTTGCGCGCCATAGCCGTAAACCGCATAGGGGGTCCCCTGCCCTTTTTCGTCGAGAGCCGTCGTTGGAGGATCGTAGGTTTCCTCGGCCGATAATACATAACCACGTTTATCCGTCTCCAACCGATCGAGTTCGATCTCGCGTGTCGCGTCGGCGTCGGATACCGACAGCCGCCCTTCTACCAGCCGGATTTCAGCGCCCGCCTCCATGTTGCTCAAGCGCAGTATCGTACGGCGCAGCGAATGCCCGGCGCGCTCGGCGGCTTTGCCGGTCACGAATGTTTGCCGCGAGGCCGAAGTCTTGCCGCAATCGGGTGTCAGGGCCGTGTCGGGTCCGATCAGTTCGAATTGTTCGACCGGCGCGCCCAACGCATCGGCGCAGATCTGGGCGATCACGGTATTCGATCCCTGACCGATATCGGTCGCGCCTTGATGCAACTTAAATCGGCCATCAACGGTAATGCCAAGACGGATGGTGGAGGGGTTCGGCAATCCCGTGTTTCCGCAACCGTACCAGCAGGACGCTATGCCGACGCCGCGTTTGACGGTGTCCGAGCGATCGTTGAACGCCCGGGCGCCGGAGAGCGCCTCGCGCCAAAAAGGCTCGAGCGCATCCAGGCACTCGGCGATGCCGACGCTATCGAGCGTTTGTCCGCAAACCGAAATATCGCCGTCCCGAAGCGCATTACGCCGGCGAAATTCCAAACGGTCCAAACCGCACCGATCGGCCAGTTCGTCGTACAGCGTTTCCTGCAAAATGGCGGCTTGCGGTACGCCGAACCCTCTAAAGGCGCCCGCAATCGGGCCGTTCGTATGAACCGCGCGGGCCGATGCACGATAGTTCGGCGTGCGGTAGGGCCCGGAAGCATGAACCGGTACGCGGCCCGCAACCGTCGGCCCCCAGCTTGCGTAGGCGCCCGTGTTGAAGTCACCCTCGAAAATCATCCCCGTAACGCGGCCTTCCGCATCGGCGCCGATCCTGCCCGTCATCTTCGCGGGATGGCGTTTCGTCGTCGATAAGAGGGATTCGTTCCGCGAGTAGACCATGCGGCAGGGACGGCCCGTCTTCAGCGTCACGAGACCGATCAACGGCTGCAGCGAGACATCAATTTTCGATCCGAAGCCGCCGCCGGCCGCGGCCGGAATGATCCGTACGTTCTCCTTGTCGAGGCCGAGCACCGATGCGGTGTCGTCCCGGTCCATGATCGGCGCTTGCGTGCAGGCTTGAATGACCAGCGTGTCCCCTTCCATCCAGGCGGCACCGGCTTCCGGCTCGATATAGCAATGCTCGACGTAACCCGTCTCGACGGTTCGCTCGGCCAAATGAACCGAATCCGCCAGCGCCTTATCCGCCTCGCCCGTGGCGACGCGGCCCTCGACGAGGATATTACCGGGTCTTTCGCCATGCACGAGATGCCGTTCCGTGGTTGCCGATGCCGGATCCATTACGCCTGTCGCGGGCGACCAATCGACGGGAAACATCGTAAGATCGAGTGCGGCGACCGCGTCCGTCTCACCCGCGACGAGCGCCACCGCTTCGCCCCGGAACCGCGCGTTGCCGTCGGCGAGCGCCGGCTGATCGGCGAAAGGCGGGACAACGCCAAAACAATTCCGGCCGGGAATGTCCCGGGCGGTAAACACGGCCTCGATCCCGGGATGCGCGCGGCGCCAGGCGTCGATATCCCCGAACTCGAATGCCGCGCTGTGGTGTGGAGAGCGGATCGCCCGGACCAGCAACGCGCCGTCCGGCCAGAAGTCGGCGCCGAAAACTTCCGTACCGGAGACTTTCGGTTCGCCGTCCAGCCGCTCCAGGCGGGCGCCGACGGCATCTCCCGTTTTCGGTTTCGCCGGCGGTGGCGTTTTCGCCGACGCTTCGCATACGGCGGTGACGATTTTCTGATATCCCGTACACCGGCACAGTACGCCCGCAAGCGCTTCCTCGACCTCCGGTCGGCTGGGCGTTTGATTTTTCGCCAGAAGCGCCGTCGCCGCCATCAACATGCCCGGCGTGCAGATCCCGCATTGCGCGGCGCCGTGGCGCAGGAAGGATTGTTGCAGCGGCGAGAGGGTTTCCGCCGACAGGCCCTCGACCGTCTCCACTTTCCGGCCGGCCGCCCGTATCGCCGGCGTCAGGCAGGCGCAAACGGGCGCGCCGTCGATCAATACCGTGCAGGCGCCACAATCCCCGGCATCGCAGCCGACCTTCGTGCCCCGCAATCCCAGCTCCTCGCGCAACACCTCGCTGAGCCGGCGGCCGGGCGGAGATGTCAACGCAACCGGCCGGCCGTTCACGATGACGGGCATCGCTTCGCCGTTCATGACCGTCCGGCCTCGGTAAGCGCGCGAATGGCGCGGCGTACGAGCTCGACCGACGCAACGTTCCTGTAACCGGCATCGGAACGCGCGTCGTCGATTGGTGACAGGTAACGCGTTACCATATCGTCATCGACATAAGCGGCGGGATCGTCGCCGGCGGGTTTTCCAATCAGCGAATTTTCAACAACCTCGAGCCGGGTCGCGACGGCGCTGCAGGCCCCGACCGCTATTGCCGCATCCGTTATAACGCCGGCGTCCTCGACGATGCGGGCGGCGACCATGGAGATCGATATCACGAGGTACTTGCGCGCGCCCAACTTCAGGAAGGTGGACCGTCCGCGACCGGATGCCTTGGGAACGCGTACGGCGGAGACGATTTCGTCCTCCTCGAGCGCGGTCTCTCCCGGACCGAGAAGGAAGTCTCCGATCGGCAGCGTTCTGATGCCGGCCTTCGACGCCAATTCCACCGACGCATCGAGGGTCAGGAGACAGGGCGCGCCGTCCGCCGCCGGCGATGCGTTTACCAGATTTCCCGCGATCGTGCCGGCATTCTGAATTTGCACCGACCCGACCTGACGCGCCGCCGACTTCAAACCGTCGAAGGCGGAGGGCAAGTCGGCGCGAACGATATCGGTCCAGGTCGCCGCGGCGCCAATGCGCCAATGTTCCGCGGATTGTCCGATCCCGCGCAGTTCCTCGATTGCCGTCACGTCCAAATACGATCCCCGAAGAGACGGCCCCTCCGTCGCCGGAAAGACATCCGTGCAACCGGCAACGACACTGGCCCTATTTTCGGCAAGCCAGACCGTGGCTTCCGAAAGGGTATTCGGGCGGAAAAAGCCCACGCCTCACGCCTCCAATCCGGCCCCGAACAGGACGGAAATTCATTCGTATACAAATAAATTTTGCGACGGTGAATATTTGCTGTCAACATCGATTGTCCGGGACTAACGGATGCGAGCCCGCGCTGGAAGAATGCCGATGCCGTCAGAAAACCGCGATACGGATGCAGCGGAAACAATCGACTACAAGCTGGATGAACAGGTAGGATTCATTCTGCGCCGCGCGACCCAGCGCCACCTCGCATTGTTCGCCGACGCTATTTCCGATTTGACCCCGACGCAGTTCGCGGCGCTCGCCAAGCTCTACGAACTGGATCCGGTGTCTCAGAACGAGTTGGGCCGCCAGACGTCTATGGACGCGGCGACGATCAAAGGCGTCATCGACCGGCTTCGAAATAGAGGTTATGTGACGACCGAACCCGACCCGAAGGATCTTCGGCGGATAATCGTGTCCCCCACGCCGGAGGGCGCCGATATCTTCAACCGTTGCAAGGAAGCGGCGCATCGGATAACCGAGGAGACGCTTGCCCCGCTCAACGCGAGAGAACAAGCCCTGTTTCTTGGATTGCTGAAGAAGCTGACATGAGAAAGGCGCGATCATGAGCACCGAACGAACCGCCCTCCTGATGATCGACATTCAAAGGGATTTTTGCCCGGGCGGCGCGCTGGCCGTTGCGGACGGCGACGCCATCGTGCCCGTCGTCAACAAGCTGCAGGCAAAATATCCGATATGCATCGCGGCGCAGGACTGGCATCCGGCGGACCACGCCTCGCTCGTCGACAATCATCCGGGCGCCGAACCCTTCTCGATGACCGAGATGCCATACGGGCCCCAGGTGCTGTGGCCGAGCCATTGCGTTCAGGGAACGCCCGGCGCCGAATTCCACCCGGATCTGGAAATAGACGGCGCGGACCTCATCATCCGGAAGGGATTTCGAAGCGAAATCGACAGCTACTCCGCCTTCTTCGAAAACGACAGAACGACCAAGACGGGCCTCGCCGGCTATCTGGCCGATCGCGGGGTCGAGCATCTGGTGTTGACGGGGATCGCCACGGACTACTGCGTTTACTACTCGGCGATCGATGCCGCCAACCTAGACTTCGGCGTCACGCTGGTAACCGATGGCTGCCGCGGGATCGACGTCGAGGGCTCCCTCGCCGCCGCCGAGGCGGACATGCGGGCGAGGGGCGTGAAATTCGCGGCGAGCGGCGAGCTCATTTAGACCGGATTCACGCGGTTGTCGGATCGCTGAATGAAATTCCAACAATCCCCGATCT
>CAYLTU010000061.1:0-23395 GCA_964386465.1 uncultured Rhodospirillaceae bacterium | reverse complement strand
CGGTACAAACTGTTACCTATCTTCCCGGTCGGGCCGGATGGGGGTGGACGGCGGTTGTCTTGTAGGTTGGGCGACTTTGCTGGCCACCTCTGGACAAATTTCCCGCCGGCGTGGCAATCTCTCCGCAACCCCAATCCGACCCGATACGCAGGAGACGCGCGATGCCGCAAGCGGCTGCCGGACAGTTCGACGATACCGATCTCACCCTGAAACTCGCCCAGAACAGCATGTCGTTCACGCACGACGCGCTGCCCTATGAAGCGGTCGAGGTGGCGCGGCACTGCTTCCTCGACTGGCTGGGCGTCACACTGGCGGGCGCCAGCGAGCCGCTGACCCGTATCCTGCTGGAAGAGGCGGCCAACGCGGGCGGCAATCCGCAGGCCACCATTATCGGCGACGGCCGCAAACTGTCGATGCAGCAGGCGGCGCTGATCAACGGTTCGGCTGGGCACGCGCTCGACTACGACGACGTGCATCTGCTGATGCCGGGCCATCCGACGGTGCCGGTGGTGCCGGCCCTGCTGGCGCTGGCCGAGCATCAGAATCGCCATGGCAAGGACTTCCTGACCGCGATGGTCGCCGGGATCGAGGCGGAATGCCGCGTCGGCACGGTGATGAACCAGTCGCATTACGGCGCCGGCTGGCACGCGACGGGGACCGTCGGCACCTTCGGCGCCGTGGCGGCGGCGGGACGGCTGCTCGGCCTCGACGGCGAGGCCTGCGCCAACGCGATGGGCATCGGCGGCACCCAGGCGGCCGGCCTGCGCTCCATGTTCGGCACCATGTGCAAGCCGTTCCACGCCGGCAAGGCGGCGGTCAACGGACTGTCGGCGGCGCTCTTGTCGGAACGCGGCTTCGAGAGCCGCCCCGACGTGCTGGAATGCGAGCAGGGCTTCGCCGACACGCAGACGCAGAATTACGACCCGGAAGCCGCGCTCGACGGGCTCGGCGAGACCTTCCACACGCCGGACGTGCTGTTCAAGTATCACGCCGCCTGCTACGGCACCCATGCGACGATCGAGGCCGCGGCTGCGCTCAAGCGGGACCACAATATCGACCCCGACAACGTCGCCAGCATCGACGTGCATGTCCGCGCCGACAATCTTCGAATCTGCAACATTTTGGAGCCGAAGACCGGGCTGGAGGGCAAGTTCAGCCTGCGCTTCACCGCGGCCATGGCGCTGCTCGGCGAGAACACCGCCGTGATCGCCAACTACAACGAGGCGAAGGTGCAGGATCCGGAGATCGTTTCGGTGCGCGACAAGATCGCGGTGCATGCGGACGACAGCAAGGGCCTCGCCAACGCCGACGTGTCGGTCACGCTCAAGGACGGTACGGTGCACACGACCCGCGGCGACGTGGAGACGCCGGACCGCGATCTCGACCGGCAGTGGGCGCGCCTGTCGGCCAAGTTCGACGACATGGCCGCGCCCGTCATCGGCCAGGCGCGGGTTCGTCAGGTCGTCGACGCCGTTAAGGACCTCGAAGCCTGCGCCGATATCGGCGAGATCGCCCAGCTCTGCGGCGCGCCCTCACATGACGCATAGCGGCCCGCTGCAGGGCGTCCGCGTCCTCGAACTCGGCTCGACCGTCGCCGGCCCGTTCTGCGGCCGCCTGTTCGCCGATTTCGGCGCCGAAGTCGTCAAGGTGGAGACGCCGTCCGGCGACCCGCTGCGGACCATCGGCCGCCATTTCGAGGGCAAGAGCCTGTGGTGGGCCTCCATGCACCGCAACAAGGAAGTGATCGCCATCAACCTCAAGGCGGAGGAGGGCCGCGATATCGTGCGCCGCCTGATGCCGCGCTACGACGTGGTGGTGGAGAACTTCAAGCCCGGCGCGCTGGAGAAATGGGGCCTCGGCTACGACGATGTCGCCAGGGATCATCCCGGCCTGATACTGGTGCGGATCAGCGGTTTCGGCCAGACCGGCCCCTACAGCGAACGCGCCGGCTACGGCATCATCGGCGAGAGCGTGAGCGGCATCCGCTCGATCACCGGCGACCCGGACCGCCCGCCCGCGCGCGTGGCGACGCCGCTCACCGACTATGTCGCCGGCATGTACGGCGCGTTCGGTGCGCTGGCCGCGATGCGCCGCCGCGACACGACCGGCAAGGGCCAGGTGGTCGACGTGGCGCTGTACGAAAGCGCCTTTTCGATGATGGAAAGCTTCGTGCCGGCCTTCGAGAAGCTCGGCGTCGTGCCGGGCCGGGTCGGCTCGCGCCTGCACGGCCACGTGCCGAACAGCCTGTTCCCGGCCAAGGACGGCGAATGGATCCACATCGCCGCCGGCAACACCTCCACGTTCAGAAGGCTGGCCGCCGCCATGGGCCAGCCCGCACTGGCCGACGATCCGAAGTTCGTCGAAGGCGACAACCGGCTGGTCAACGAGGAGGAACTGGTCCAGATCATCTCCGACTGGTCGAAGGACTGGGCCCTCGACGAGATCTACGAATACCTGGTCAAGAACGACGTGCCCGCCGCCCCCATCTACACCGTCGCCGACGTCTTTCGCGACCCGCAATTCGCCGCCCGAGACATGATCCTCGACGTGCCCGACGAGGAGATCGGCACCGTCAAACTCGGCGGCGTCGCCCCGAAATTCAGCGAGTCGCCGGGGGGCATACGTTGGGCCGGCCGCGCCATCGGCCGCGACACGCGCGCGGTGCTGGCGCGGGAGTTGGGGCTCGGCGAGGCGGAACTGGATACGTTGGACGCGGACGGCGCGATTGCGACGCGGCCGCCGGAAGATGTGGCGGCGGAGTAGGGGGCGGTAATGTCAGGTGAATAACCTATCTGTACACTTAATATTTGCTGATATCTGGGGAGGAAATTTTTGAAATTGAGTCCGTAATTTTTTTGTTTATTTCCTCGTTGCGAATAAGATCTCTAGCATTGTTCGCTGAATCAATATTCTCTTCAACAATTTTTTCGATTCTTTTGTTTACCTTGTCAACCAATATTTTTAATCTGTCGTCATCGCTTATGTAGTTTGTAACACGTAATGCTATTTGTTTCCCTTCTTTGTTCGACATCTCCAATAATTTCTTCGAATTGGTTAGTATTCTGCCAATGGATGTCAATATTATAAAGCGATAAATTTTATATTTACTGTCGATCTTATTGTTTCGCCAAAGATATTCCAGACGATAAAAGCAATAGGCGGACATGTGATATATGGATACTTCGTGTGCGTCCATAAATAATTTTGGAGAATATTCTTTTCGAATTGATGCGTAAGATCTTCCTGATCGGTTCCCTTCAAAAAATAGCACCGATGTTACAGATTTTAGTAAGTTTACCGGTGTGATAATTCGAACTTTCTCGATATCCGAACCTCGGTACTGATTTTCACGTCTTTCAAAATAAATCCTTTTCGGCTCTTCTAATGAAGAGCAATATTCTTCAAAGTTTTTCATAAAAGGTGTAAGAGACCAAAACTGTTCTTTTTTTACTGGATTTTGCAAGTTGGTTCCAACGATAATTGATGAAATATCCTTATCATCTGTGCACTTAATAAGGCGAAAGGGAACAGATGTATTAGTAATTTTTTCTGAATTGTTAAAAAGTATATGCGAAGTTTGGCAGCCGTTTACAATTTGATAATCCGTTATTGGAAACCTATTTCCTGTTCGTTTTAGGTCTTTTGCTACTACTGTTATGCCATTGTTCCTAAAAACAAAAAGTGAGCCTTCGCCTTTGTCTAATGCTTCTGAAATCGATTTATTGATATCACTCTCAGGATCGTAGTCTCTTATGTTGTCGTAGAATACTGTCGGATTAATCTTTTTTCCGTCAGTAGATGTTAGTTTTATAATTTCTTGTGCATCTAAATATCCAATGTAGGCGTCTTCGATACTTTCAATGGTCGGTAATACTACATTGTTCGAGAACTCAATTTCTGCGGTGACTGCTTTGTTCGTATTGCGGTACCGATCTTGTAGTAAGCTTGCACCTATCATTTCTACAGAAATTTCACTAAACAAGTTTGTCTCGGAAAGTCTCTCTTTGATAGTTGAAATTTCTCTTTCTATATCAACAGGAGATTGATAAGTACCGGTAGTAATATAAAAAAGTTTAATTTGTGGATTCTCATTCATATCTCCGGAATTTTCATATATATAATTTTTGATTTTAAAAAGATTGAGCATTTGCTCTGTAGGCGCGTCATAATTTTCGATGAAAAAATTAACGATTGCGCTAAAGAATTTTAATGTTTCTCCGGTATCGAAAGAATTCGAAGATTTTGTTTGAAAAAAGTGGAACTCTACATTGGAAATGGGAAAACCTGAATCAAATTGATCTAGATTATCTACCAATTCCCCATTTACTAGAATTGCAACACCATCGATACCAAATTCTTCACCTTCTAGGTGAGCATTGAATGGATCGATTCCAGATTTTAGGTAGCCCCTTTCGCAGCTATATATCGAGAATTTTTCAAACCGCTCGCTTTCCGTTTCGCTGCTAATTTGCTGTTCGTTAGAGAAGGAAGTTAACTGACTTTCGATTATGGAATTTTTTATTGGCAAGTGAACGGCTCCCACAAAGTAACGAAGTTCTAGCGTATACTACTTTAAGGGGAGTTTCGTGTAAAGGTTAGAAATTTGCACCGAATTTCCAGAAGGGAAATTATTTCAATAGGTTGTCTAATTTTGTTCTAACCTCTCTTTTTTGTTGAGCCGCTAAATCGCGATAGTCTGATGTTCGATGCGCAAGAACGGCGTCAGGTCTTGCAATGCAATATTTGGCCATAAGATTTGATTTTTTCCTGCATACAAATCTCTGGCGAAACATAATTGATTGTGAATTAGTGCCGCAACTACGCAGCGACACGCTTCCGCGCTTTGCGCACTTTCAATTCGACGCGCCGGTTCAGGCCGCTCAACACGCGCACTAGGCGGTCGATGGTAAACCGGTCAAGGTCGGCGTTTCGGATCCGGACGATGTCGGCTTGATCGATGGCGAGTTCTTTCCCGGCCTTGCGCGTCGTCCAGCCGCGGGCGTTCAGGTCGCCGATGATTTCGGCAGCGAGTTGTGCCTTCAGCTTATTGGTTTCCGCTTCCGGGTCTCCATGGTCGCGGAACACGTTCCCGCTGCCGCGGCGCACTTCCAGTTCTTCGTTCATCCGAATGTCTCCTGCAATCGTTTCAACCGGGACCGTATCAGGTCGATTTCCTTCTTCGGTGTCTTGATGCCTTGCGTCGATTTCTTCTGGAAGGCGTGCACTACCCAGAGATCGCTGCCAATCTGCACGGCGTAGTCAGCGCGGTAAGCGTTGCGGCGGTAAGCAATGCGAAGCTCATAGACGCCAGCCCCGAGGCCCTTCATCGGTTTGGCTATATCGGTCGTCTGGCCGGCCGCTGCGACCTCCAGCGCCGTCCGCATCTGCGACTGGACGGGTGCCGGGAATTTTTGGAAAGCTTTTTCCGCCGCCGTCACCCATGAGACCGCCCGATCCATGGGTCCATGATGTCAAATTTACCATCAAATGGCAACCTGAAAACCGGTCGCCGCGCGTTGTGGTGCAGCGTAAGCGGGGACTATTTGGGTGTTACAACGACTTGGTCTGACGTTCGATGACCGGCGTATTCAGGCACCGTAACTGAACTTGGTCACTATCCTTCGTTCCAAGCGTGCTATGGCCTTTCGCGTCGAGCGGTACGGTTCCCGGCGTGACCGCCTTGTCGAGCACGACCCAGCCGCGCAAGGGTGCGCCGTCTTTTCCCAGCAGTTCCACCTTGTCGCCTGTGTTAAAGCCAAGCGCCTCTGTATCTGCCGGATTGAGCGCAATCACTCGCTTTTTGCTTGGCCCGGAAGGGATATATGCGTCGTTGCCACCGTCTTTTACCGTTAGGGCCTGGCAAGCCGCCGCTGAAGGAGGCTGCACTTCTGTCGCCGCGCCGTACAAATCCCCCGCACTCTCCAACGACACGACCCCATCCGCCACATCCCGCGCCACCGCTTCCGGGTCTCGCTCCAACGGATCGCCATATCCGCCGCCGCCGGCGCTTTGCAGCACCACCGTGTCGCCCGCCTCCAGCGGATATCCCCCCACCTTGCCCGGCGAGTCGAAGCGGTGTTCCGTGCCGTCCGCCTTCACCACGTAGCTGTCGACGGGCGCGCCGGATTCGCCGCCGAGGATGCCGAAGGGGGGCATGATGGCGCCGTCGGCCAATAGGGAGTATTTCGCGGTGCCGCGGGTGAGGCGCAGGGCGCGGCGCATGCCGAGGCCGCCGCGGTGGCGGCCCGCGCCGCCGGAATCTGTGCCGAGTTGCGAGAATTCGACATGCAGCGGGTATTGGGTTTCGAGCACCTCTGTCGACTGCGCGGTCGTGAGGTCGCCCCAGTCGATGGCGGCCATGGCGCTCGGCCCGTCGGCTTCCAGGAAGCCGCCATTGCCGCCGCAGGCCCATTCGTAATGCACGTATTCGCGGCCCGTGTCCGGGTCGATGCCGCCGATCAGATTGTGGAACGACGTCCGGTGGATGTCGCCCGACACCAGTTCCGAGCAGGCGCGGGCGAGCGCGCCCAGCATCGTCGCGATGACCCGCTTGCGGATTTCGCCGTGGCTGCCGGCGGGGGCGGGGTGGCTGACATTGACGATGGTGCCCTCGGGCGCGATCACCTCGACCGGGCGGAAGGAGCCGTGGTTCAGCGCGTGGTCCGGGTCGAGCACGGATTTCAAGGTGATCAGCACCGAGGCCGCGGTCACGGCCAGGGTGGAGTTGACCGGCACCGGTACCTGCGGCGAGACGCCGGTGAAGTCGGCAACGAGGCTGTCGCCCTTGATCGTCAGGCTGAGCGGCAGCAGCAGCGGCTCGAACCCGTTCGGCCCGAAGGTCTCCAGATAGTCCTCGTAATAGTACTCGCCGTCCGGCAGCGCCTTTATGTTTTCGCGCATGCGGGCTTCGGAACGGTCGAGGTTGAGGCGCACGCAATCGAGCATCAGCTCCACGCCGTAACGGTCGATCAGTTCGCCCAGGCGTCGCTCGGCGGTGCGGCAGGCGGTCAGGCCTGAATTGAAGTCGCCCAGCCGCTCCTCGCGCACCCGCATGTTGCTCAGCAGCACCTCCATCAGCGGCTGGTTGATGCGGCCCTGCTCGACGATCTTGACCGGCGGGATGCGCAGGCCCTCCTGATAGATCTCCGTCGCCGTGCCGGACATCGAGCCGGGCACAGCACCACCGACATCGGCCCAATGCTCGCGCACCGCCGGGAAGAAAACGAGTTTTCCGTCGACGAAGACGGGGTAGATGATCGTCACGTCGTTGAGATGCGTGCCGCCGCGGTACGGGTCGTTCATCAGGATGACGTCGCCGGGCTTGAGGTCGTCGCCCATGTCGGCCAGCGCCGCCTCGACCGACCAGGGCAGGGGGACGACATGGCTGCCGATATCCTCCGACTGCGCGACCACCTGTCCCGCGGCGTCGAACAGCCCGCAAGAGAAGTCGCGCGCCTCGTAGATCGCGACCGAGCGCGCGGTGCGGAACACGGTCGCCCGCATCTCGCGCACGACCGAGATCAGCCCCTCGGTGACGACTTCCAAGGTGATGGGGTCGATCATGGGGTGGGGGTGGAAACGGTGTCATTCACCATCAGCCATCCTCTCCCGCGTCAGCGTCATGATCCCATACCGGTCCTGCCGCGCCGTGAAGCCCGGCGGGACGACGGTCGTCGCGCCATCCTCCTCGACGATGGCCGGGCCTTCCAAGGGCGTGCCGGTCGGCAACCGGTCGCGGCTGTAGATCGGTGTCTCGCGCGCGTCGCCGTCGAAGATCACCGGCCGCCGCGCGATTTCAGCGTCGCCGAGCGCGCCGTCCACCTTAACTTCCGGCAATTCCGCGCGGTCCGACAAACCAATGCCGACGACGCGGAAGGAGACGATCTCGACCGGGCCGTCGTCGAGCTGGCCGTAGCGTTCCTCGTAGGTGTCGCGGAAGGCTTGCGCGATATGTTCGACCGTTGCGGCGTGGTCCGGCATCGGGGTCGCCAGTTCGAAGGCCTGGCCGACATAGCGCATTTCGAGCGACACCTGCAGCCGCACCCGGTCGCCCGTGAAGCCGTCTTCCGCCAGCCGTTCGGCGGCGCGGGCGCGCAGCGGGTCGATTATGTCCTGGATCGTTGCCCAATCCGTCTCGTCGAGTTTGGTCAGGCGGGTGCGGGTCACGTCGTAGCGGGTGTCGGCGGCGAGCAGGCCGTAGGCGGAGAAGGCGCCCGGCATCGGCGGAATGACGATGCGGGTCATGCCGAGCTCCTCGGCGATGGCGGCGGCGTGCAGCGGTCCCGCGCCGCCATAGGCGAACAGGGTGAAGTCGCGCGGGTCGAGGCCGCGCATGACGGAAATCTCCTTCACCGTGCCGGTCATGCGGGTGACGGCGATGCGCGTGATGCCTTCCGCCATCCGGTCCGGCGACAGGTCGAGCTTATCGCCGAGCGCGCCGACGGCCCGTTCGGCGGCTTCCGCGTCGATCGCGATCTCGCCGCCCAGCGCCCGGTTGGGGCGGAAGCGGCCGAGTAGGACGTTGGCGTCGGTCACCGTCGGCTCCGCGCCGCCGCGCCCATAGCACGCCGGGCCCGGCACCGCGCCGGCGGAACGCGGGCCGACATTGAGGAAATTGCCGGTGTCGAGATAGGCGATGGAGCCGCCGCCGGCGCCGACGGTCTTGATCTCGATCTGCGGCGCGCGGTTCGGCCACATGCCGATATGCGCCTCGGTGGTCATGTCGTGCCGGTAGTTGCGAACGAGGCAGGCGTCGGTGCTCGTCCCGCCCATGTCGTAGGTGATGATGTCCGGCAGGCCGAGCAGGCGGGCGACGCCGATCGAGGCGGTGACGCCGCCCGCCGGTCCGCTCAGCATGGAATTGACCGGCTCGGCCGCCATCGCCGCGGCGCGCCAGGTGCCGCCGTTCGAGCCCATGATGCGCAAGGGGGCTTCGATGCCGCCCGCTGTCAGGTCGCTGGACAGCTTGTTCAGGTATCCCGCCACGCGTGGCCCGACATAGGCGTTCAGCGCGGTGGTCGAGAAGCGCTCGAACTCGCGGTACTCCGGCAGGATCTCGTGCGACAGGGAGAGGGGCACGCCCGGCAGATGTTCGCGGACTATCTCGGCGGCGCGGATCTCGTGCGCCGGGTTGGCGTAGGAATGCAGGAAGCAGATCGCGACGGCCTCGACGTTATTGTCCTTCAGCCGGGCGCAGGCGGCTTTGACCTGATCCTCGTCGAGCGGGTGGTGCACTTCGCCGGCCGCATTCATCCGTTCGGGCACTTCCAGGATGCGCCGGCGCGGCACCAGGGGCGGCGGGCGCACCGCCTTGATGTCGTACAGCTTGGTGCGGTTGCCGCGGCCGACCACCAGCACGTCGCGAAAGCCTTGGGTGGTGATGACGCCCAGTTTGGCGCCGGTCATCTCCAGCGCGGTGTTGGTGGCGATGGTCATGCCGTGCGTGATGCCGGCGATATCATCTTGCGGGACTCGGGCGAGGCCGATCGCGGTCATCACGCCGCGCGCCAGATCGTCCGGCGTCGACGGCGTCTTGAGCGACCGCATCGCCCCGCTCCGCCCGTCGCGCAGCACGAGGTCGGTAAACGTCCCGCCGACATCGACGCCGATGGTGATCATGGGATGCCCCTCTTTCCGCCTGTATTGCTAGAACATCACAGCGTCCTTTCCAAGGATGGGAACAGTGTCTGCGATGGTGCATTCCCCCCTTCCTAGCCTTCCCCCACAAGGGGGGAAGGGACTAATGTGTCGGTCGATATCCATGTTCCCCTCTCGCTTGAGGGGGGCTGAATGGCTTTAATGACCATTCAGAGGGTGGGGGTGGACAGCGATGACCGAGGAAATTGAACGCGTAATCCTGCTGACCGGCGCGGCGAGCGGGATCGGGGCGGCGGCGGCGAACGCGTTGGCGGGCCCGGGCGCGGCGCTGCTGTTGCACACGCGCGGTAATGCGGAAGGGCTGGAGCGGGTTGCGGCGGATGCGCGCGCCAAGGGCGCGACCGTGGAAACCGCACTGGCAGATCTTGCGGACGACGGTGCGCCGGAAAAACTCATTGAGGCCGCCTGCGCGCGTTTCGGGCGCATCGACCAGATCGTCAGCAACGCGGGTTTCGCCGACAAGCGGCGGTTCGGCGATGTGGACGCGGCCGCCCTGCGGGGCTCGCTGGCCGCGATCACCGAGGCGTTTTTCGGTCTCGTCACCGCGGCGCTGCCGCATCTGGAGGCGTCGGATTGGGGCCGCGTCGTGGCCGTGAGCTCCTTCGTCGGCCACAGCTTCGGGGTCAACGACACGATCTTCCCGGTCACCGCCGCCGCCAAGTCGGGGCTGGAAAGCCTCGCCAAGGCGCTCGCCTATCAGCTCGCGCCGTTTAGGACGACCGTCAATTGCGTGTCACCGGGCTATACGCAGAAGGATTCCGGCGCGCACGCCGCGGTTTCGAACGCGGGCTGGCAGAAGGCGGCGGGCGCTGCGCCGATGAATACCTTGATCATGCCCGTCGATATCGCCGCCGCGACGGCCTTCTTCCTGAGCCGGGAGGCGGAACACATTACAGGTCAGGTGCTGCACGTCGATGCGGGGCTCAGCCTGGCTTGATCGTACGCGGCCGGTCGGCCTGGAAGAGCGCCGATATCGAGAACGACGATTTCTGGATCTACCGTTTCAGCGCGGCGGAGCTGGCAGAGTTCGACGCCGCGCTGCGGACGGTCAAGGAGCGCGCGGTGTGCCGGATTTCGGCCGCGACGACTTCCCGCTGCCGACCCTGGAAGCCAGGATCGACGAGATCGTCGGCGAGGTCGAGGACGGGCGCGGCTTCGCGCTGTTCCGCGGCATTCCGGCCGATGATTACGACCTCGACACGCTGCGAATCCTCTACTGGGGAATCGGCGCCTATTTCGGCAACCCGATCTCGCAGAATTCGAAAGGTCAGATCCTCGCCGACGTAGTGGATCTCGGCAACGACTACGGCGATATCAACGGCCGCGGCTACAAGACGAGCGCGGCACTCGGACCGCACGTCGATTCCTCGGACATCGTGGCGCTGTTCTGCGTGAACACAGCGCGCTCCGGCGGGGAGAGCATGCTGTCCAGTTCGACGTCGATCTACAACGATATCTTGGAGAACAACCGCGAGCACCTTCCGGTCCTATACCGTGGCTTCAGGTGCGATCTTCGGGGAGAGGGCGTCACCGCGGAACTGGACGAGCGCACTTTCAAAGAGATCCTGATTTTCAGCTATTTCGGTGGGGAGTTGAGCTGCGATTTCAACGAAAAGATCATCCGTTCGGCGCATATTAAAATGGAACAGCCTTTGACCGATGTGGAAGAGGCGGCGCTGCAATGCGTCATGGAAACGGCGCAGCGGCCTGATATCTGTTTCCACATGTATCTGCAGAAAGGCGATATTCAGCTGGTGAACAATTTCACGGTATTGCACTCGCGCGGGAGTTTTACCGACTATCCGGACGAGGCCCGCAAGCGGCGATTGATGCGATTCCGGGTCAATTCCTGCGAGGGCCGCGCGCTTGAGCCGAACTTCGCGAACAAATACAACACCGGCCCGCGCGGCGGGGTCTCCGTCGGTGACGGCGCCCGCTACAACTTCTAACGGCTCACTCTAAAAGCGGTAGCCGAACCCGATCCCGACCACGATGGGATTGATGTCGACCTCCAAATTGCGCACGGTGCCGAGAGAGTTGAGTTCCATGTCGACGCCCATATCGATGTACTTCACGTCGAGATTGATGAACCATCGATCGTTGATGTGGTAGTCGGCCCCGGCCTGGATCGCCCAGCCGAGGGAATTGTCCGCCTTTACGCTCGTCGCGCCGAGTACCGCTTCGAGCGAGCCGTCGGCGTTCTCCAGGTAGGTAATCGTATAATTCAGCCCGGCGCCGACATAGGGCCGGAAGCCGCTGCCCGTGTCGAAGTGATATTGCAGCAGCAAAGTCGGCGGCAGCAGCATCGTTTCCGCTGCCTTGCCTATCCCTGCTATCGCACCAGTGGCGTCCAGATCGTGCGGCGATGTCGCCAGGATCAGCTCGACGCCGATATTGGTCGACGCCATGTAGGTGATGTCCAGTTCCGGCACCACGGCATTCTGCGGCTCAAGTCCCGAGGTAAGCAGGTCGGGCGCAATTCCGCCGCTCTCTGCCGTCGGGATGATCCCGATCCCGCGCAGGCGAACGAGCCAATCACCCTTGTCGAGGGCAAAGCTCTCCGAAACGGGAAGCGCGATGGTCGCAACGAAGGCTGCGACCGCAACTAAATTTCTGACCGTACGTGGCATGAATCACCTATCCCCTCCGTTGCCAGACTCCCCTCCAATTTGCCGCGACTACCGGTTTTTCTTTAGTCAAATTGTTGGCGAGCCCTGGATGTCGAGCCGTATTATTTGTCCCTCGGCCCCATCATTAGAAAACGTCTGCTCCTGTAAGTAATGCAATATAATGGACATTGGTAGCGGCACACAATTACTTAATTTCGATTGCTCGTCAGATGGTATCGCCCCGCTGGGCGTTCTCGAGTACGCGTCAGGAAATAGGTTCAAGGACCAAAATGAGAATATCTAAGCCGCATGACGCACGATCAAAATCACATAACTTGTTGAAAATAACTTCTAAAACATCAAGATGGAAGTCGATCATGTATATCTCGGTTGCCCAAGAACAAGCGAGACTTCGTTGTGATACAGAATCTTGATCGAAGGTTTCCAACGCAGCGTTGCGACGGAAAGCTGTGGAGTGTTACAACTGATCGAATCTTATGGAAGATTCTTTGCGCGTGATAGTAAGGCTCAATATAGCGGATTTCGGCATTTTTTTGCGAATCGTGTAGAATTTCGATTTGGATTAGCGAATTTAACGTATTCCATGTGGATTTCGTTCGGCTGATCGGCATAGGTTCGCCGATACCGAAAACCTAACAGACTTTGCGAGGGACCATGGCAAGAGCGAAAAGGCGGACCGTTCAGGAATTTGGCGCCCATCCAGTCGATGTGTATGTCGGCCAACGCGTGCGTATGCGCCGCGTTATGTGCGGTTTGAGCCAGACGGCGCTGGCCAACCGGATTGGCCTGACCTTTCAGCAGCTGCAGAAATACGAAAGCGGCATGAATCGTATTTCGGCGAGCAAATTATGGCTGATCGCGCAGGAACTCGACGCGCCTGTCCAGTGGTTCTTCACCGATGCCGTCCTGGGCAAAAGCCCGACCGCCGAGTTCGGCACCAAACGCGAGACTTTGGAATTGGTGCGCAACTTCATGAATATCTCGCCGGAATCGCGCAAGCATTTCCTGTCGCTTGCGAAATCCGTTGGCCCGGCATCGGATGAAGCCGTGCCGGAGAACGCTGCCGACTGAACATCGCCGGCAGTGACCTCTAAGTTCGAAGCGCCTCCAATTCCGGTTGGGGGCGTTCTCCGTTTTGGGCCGTTCGCGCGACGTGGTTATGGCTTCTTGATCCCCAGCGTGGTCATCGTGAACGCGGGATAGCGCTCGCCGTCTTCCTCGATCGTCGTGCCGATGACCTTGAAGCGCTTGCCTTGCGCTTCCAGGCTTTCGGGGCCGGAATAGACAATGCTGTCGGGCAGGTGGCGCATCTTTGCGGTGACGAAACAGCGCCGTTCGTTGCGGGCTTTTTCCAGAAGGGAAAAATAGGCTTCGTATTCCGGGCTGCCGGAATTCGCGCCGCTCGAATAAAACGCGTTGGCGCTCGTGGCGATATCGATGATCGTGTCCGCTTCCTCGCCGCCGCATACCAGTGCCTTGCCTAGCTCCGTGCGCCATTGCCCAATGGCGATCGCGTCTTCGCCCGCCATCGCGGCGGACTGGCAAGCCAACACCAAGCTGAACAGGATACTCGCTGGTTTCAGATTCATCGCCGTGCCCGCATTCCATTTGTTGAAGGTTTATATGGGATGCTACGGCGGAATATGAAGTCTCTGACGAAAAGTTCAATCGGCGGCTTCAACCGATTCCGCCAACGGGGTAATCCGACAGCGGCGGCCGCGGGAATCGGGCGATCCGGTAACGGGATCCCAAGGGCCGCCATAGGACATCGCGCCGTTAATGTTGATATCGCGCGCGCCCAGCGCCGGGTCGCGGGCGTACGGTTCCCACCATCCCATTCCGGTTGCGACGACACCGCGCGGTGCTCCTTCGGTCACCTGAGCCTTCACGCGGCAGCTCGTTTCCGTGCCGGCCGTATGCACGGTGACCCACTGTTCGTCCGTAACGCCGAAGGTCGCCGCCGTCTCCGGATGTATCTGAAGCAGCGGGTCCGGGGACACCTTGCGCGCCCAGGCCTGATCGCGGAACCGGGAATGGTGGTAGGTTTTCTCGCGAATACCGGTCAGCAGGATAAGCGGGAATGCCGAACGTTCTTCCGCATCGGAGGATTCCGCTGCCGGAGCCGTGTAGTCGGGCAAGGCTTCGAGGCCCATCGCATCGAGCCGTTCGGAGTAGAGCTCGACCTTACCGGTGGGCGTCGCGAACCCGTTATTCTCGAATGCGCCCAGTTCATGAGGAAAGGTCGCGAAGCCCTTTTCCCGCAGCGCCTCAATCGTGAAGCCGCTGTCGCCCAAGAGATACTCGTTGAAGGCCCGTTGATTGGCCCAGGGCAGGAAATCCTGGGTCAGCGCCTGGCGATCGGCCAACCGGTCGCGCAGACCGAGGGCGATATCGAGGTCGCAGCGCGCCTCGCCGCGCGGCGTCAGGACGGGGCAAGTGTAGCCGACGCAGGAAACGCCCCCTTGCAGATGAACTTCCTCCTCCTCCAGGGTCGTTGTTTTCGGCAGGACGATATCCGCGAAAGCGGAAGTCGGGTTCATGTTCTGCGTCGCGACGGCCACGAAATCGAGTGATTTCATCGCCTCGATTGTCCGCGCCGCGTCCGGGTATGTCACCACGATGTTGACGCCGCTGATATACATCGCGCGAACCGGATAGGGTTCGTCCGTCAGGATTGCCTCGATCACCGACGGGTTATGGCACGCCGTCTGCCAGCCCTCGGGACCCGCCCAGAGCGGAAACCGCGCCGCCCCGATCGTTTTTGTTTCGACCTCCAACGGCAGGCGGAATTGCGGGTCGTGGATGAGGTCCAGATAGGCCCGGAACCCGCTCGGCTTTTTCTGCAGGCGGTTGCCGCCGATCCGGTCGAGATTGCCGCTGATCGCGACCAGGCAGTCGAAGGCGCGGAAGGTTTGCACGCCGGCGCTGAACGCATCGATGCCGTGTCCCGGTACGAAGACCGACGGGCCCTCGCCATAGCACCGCGCGGCGGCAACGATGTCGTCTGCGGGAACGCCCGTCAGTTCCGCCGCAATCTCAGGCGGGTAGGCGTCGATGCGCGTTTTGTAGCGGTCGAAGCCGTGGCACCACTGGTCCACGAACGCTTTATCGTGTCGGTTCTCGGTGACGAGGATCTGTGCGATTGAAAGCGCCAGCGCCGCGTCGGTGCCGGGCTTGGGCCGCAGCCAGATGTCCGCGAGGTCGCTGGCGGGCCCCTGCATCGGATCGATAACGACGATCCGGCCGCCGCGTTTCTTCAGCGCCTTCAGCGCCAGCCATTGTGCCGGGTCGGCTGCGTAAGGGTTTCGCCCGACAATCAGGGCGCAGCGCGCGTTTTCGATGTCCTCGCCATTCTTCATCGGCGTGCCCGTCAGCTTTTCGCTCAGCGCCTGGCAGCCGCCGCACAGATCCTGGTTGATCATCCAGTTCGGTGAGCCGATCGAGCGCATCAACAGTGCCATGACCACGCCGCGGCTGAACGCCGCCCCGCTGACGGCGCCGGCGATCGACAGCGGCCCATGCTGCGAACGAGCTGCAGCAAGTTTGTCCGCCATTTCGTCCAGCGCGTCGTCCCAGGAGACAGGTTCCCACTGGCCGCCGCCCCGTGGTCCGATACGCCGCAGCGGATGCAACAGCCGGTTTTCGTTCTCGGTCCACTCGCGGACGGCCCGGATGCCCTTCACGCAGAACGCGCCCTTCGAGCCTGGATGGTCCGGGTTGGGTGCGATCTTCGCCACCTCTCCGTCGCGCATCGTGACCAAGGAGCCGCAATAGGTGTTGCATTCCCAGCACTGGCTGGGGTGAACCGTGTCGGTCATCGATATTCCTCTGCCGCAGGCGGGCGAAAATATAGCATGGGCATCGGAAAAGCGCTTCTGACTTGAACAGGCCGGGTCGAGGTCGTTTACTAGAGTACAACTTGAACCGTACAGCGGCAGGGAGGAAATCCGCCATGAAACTTTACACCACGAAGGTCGCTCCGAATCCGAAGCGCGTTCATATTTTCCTTGCCGAAAAGGGTATCGACGTCGATTGCGTCGAGATCGATCTTGGAAAATCGGAAAACTTGGAAGCGGACTTCGTCGCGATCAATCCGCTGGGCCGCGTTCCGGTCCTGGAGCTGGATGACGGGTCGCACATCGCCGAATCCGTTGCAATTTGTCGATATTTCGATGATCAGCAGCCCGAGCCTCCCCTGTTCGGCACCGATGCCAAGGACAAAGCGGTTGTCGAGATGTGGAACCGCCGGATGGAATCCGAAATTCTGGGCAATATCTCAACGTGTTTCCGCCATACCCATCCCTATTGGGAAGGCCGCATTCCGCAGGTCAACGAGTTCGGTGAACTGTGCCGCAAGAACGCGATGGAACGCATGGCGTGGCTGGACGGCGAGTTGGCTGACCGGGAATTCATCGCCGGAGATCGCTTCACCGTGGCCGATATCACCGCATTCACCGGTTTCTTGATCGGCCGGATTCCGAAGATCCGGATCGGCGAAGATATGCCGAACCTGCAACGCTGGTTCGACGGTGTCAGCGCGCGGCCAAGTACGCAAGGCTAATTTCAGGAAAAGCCCGCGTTTCAGTGCTGTTCGTCGCCGCGGATCCCGAGCCACCACATCCAGCCCATCACGGCACCTTTGACCCGGGGCAACGAAAGCATTGTGATGAGTAGGGCAAGGGGCGGCCAGAGGACCATATGCACCCAGGAGGGGGGTGCGTAGAGCTTTTCGAGCAACAATAGTGGCGGCACAATCAAATGGCCGACGATCAGGATCGTGAAATAGGGCGCAATGTCGTCGGTGCGAATGCTGCCATTCGGCGCGCCGCACGCGCTGCAAGCCGCCGCCGGCTTCAGATATTTAATGAATATCTCTCCGCGGCCGCAACAGGGGCAACGCCGTAGGAAACCCCGCTTTACGGCGCGAGGCAGTGCGACCTGCTGCTGCATCGGAAGACCTCGCTCGATACGTGACTAATCCATTTTTCTATCTATGCCGATATGGTGTCTGGCGGCAGAAACGATATCCCGTTATGGCGCGGCAAATTGCCCTTGCCTGGCTACTGAAATTCGAACCCTGTAAATTCGCGTAGTTTCTCATTGTCTTTCGCGAAATAATCTTCGAGATAGGCTCGATCGGCATCCGACATCGGCGGAATACCTTTCGACACAATTGATTTCAGTCGATTGTGCAGTGTTTTCGGAATAAGCCGTTTTATCAACAGATTGGCGGATTTCAGATTCCGGTCGGAGCCAAACAGCTTCTGCACCGTCAGTCCAGCTGTATTGTATTGAAACGACTTATTCTTTTCGACTTCGAGTTCGAAATCAAAATCGCGTTGCGACGTTTCGAGGAAATCCAGGCTGGCTTGCGCGTATTTGTTGGGATTCTGCGAGAAGGCGCGAAAATCGATCAGATAAAAGTCCTTGAGATCGAAATGATCCAGGAAAACCGCCATTTGCGCATAGTATTTGCTGGTCTCCAGGTAGACGGGGTGCGCCTCGATCGCTTCGCGGAAGGGCATCCGCTCCCGACCGCTTCGAACCATGTGCCAATAGGCCGAATAGGTTCTGTCGGCCGGCTTGCGGAGCATGTAGAAGAATTTCGCGTCTCCGGCGTAGCTGTGGATGCGCCCCGGAACGCTTCGCCCCCAACGTGGCCTTTTGCTCGAGTCCGGCACAGTGTCGCTCACCGGGGCCATTGCATAGCTGGTCGATGCGTCGAGCAACATGACGTCGTCCGATGCGGTGGCGAACTTTTTGCGATACCACGCTTCCCCTTGATCCCAGTTGACCGAGAAAAAATGGGTTTCCTTGGGATCGGAAAGCTGGATCGCCGGGTGCTGGTCCAAGAGAAAGGCAAGGCTCGTGGTGGCGGCTTTTTGAGCGCCGATAATGAAAGCCCGAGGAGGAAAATTCATCGTGTCAGGTGAGGTCCGTTTGGTTCCCGGTTCGCGGCAGAACTTACGCGATATCCAATAAATATTTGATAACAAAAGCGCATGCAAACGCCATGACGTGTATTCATGCGTTGCGCGAATAATCCGCCTAAAATACGCTTGAGATGCCGTTCCATCGATTCATCGGGAGAGAGACTATGCCGGACGACCAGACAGGGAAACCGCAGGAAGAGCTGCCCTGGCAGTGGGACGAAGAGAAGTGGCGCGGGATCGTCGACAAGGTGCGCGCCGGCAAGTCTCTCAAACCGGCGCGGTGGAAAGGTGACGCCAGGGCCTGCGTCACTCTTTCCTTCGATTCGGACCATGAAACCAGTACGTTGCGGTTCGGGCAGAATTCACCGGGCAAGCTTTCGCAGGGCGAGTACGCGTCTCGTGTCGGTGTGCCGCGCATTCTGCGCCTGCTTGAAAAGCACGAAATCAAAGCGAGTTTTTTCGTTCCCGCCGTTGTCGCGATGCTGCATCCCGACGAGCAGCGCGAGGTGGTCGACCAAGGCCACGAAGTCGGTATTCACGGCTGGATTCATGAATTCAACAGCACTTTGCCGGCTGAGAACGAACGCGATCTGCAGATGCGGTCGGCCGACGTGCTGGAGAAAATTACGGGCGTGCGTCCGGTCGGTATTAGGACGCCGTCCTGGGATTTCAGCCCGCAGACCCTTGCGATCAGCCGCGAGATGGGCCTGATCTACGATTCCTCGCTGATGGCCGACGATGAGCCCTACGAGATTCTCGAGGAGGGCGAGCCGACCGGGATAGTCGAACTGCCGGTCGAGTGGATCCGCGACGACGCGGTCTATTTCAACATGGACCGTATGTCTTCCCTGCGCCCCTACACGCCGCCTTCCGCTGTGCTGGAGATCTTCAAGTCCGAGTTCGACGAAAGCTACAAGGAAGACGGGCTGTTCCTGTTGACCATGCACCCGCATTTCATCGGCCACCGGTCGCGCATGGCGATGCTGGATGAACTGATCCAGCACATAAAGGGCCACGAGGATGTCTGGTTCGCGACCCATGCCGAAGTCGCGCAATACTGCCTGGAGAACGCGGCATGAAAATCGCGAATTTACTCTGCGCGTCGGGGCGCAGCGGTTACTTCAACAAGGATTTGGCCGCGGTTCGCGGCGGCGCGCGGCAGGACGGCTTCGGCTATATCGATCCGCCGGTAACGCCCGGCTTCAGCCAAGTGATCCAGCCCGGCGAGGCGCTTTCCGTCATGCTGCTGCTCGAAGACGGGCAGGTCGCCTATGGCGATTGCATCGACGTGATCTTCACCGGCGCGGCGGGCCGCGACCCATTGTTCAAGGCGGAGGAACATCGCGGGGTAGTGGTAGGAGCGGTGCGGGACATGCTCGTCGGCCGCGATTGCGATGATTTCCGGCCGCTCGCCAATGAGATCGAGGCTCTTCGAAAGGACGGCGCCCCGCTGCATACGGCGTTACGTTACGGCATTTCGCAGGCGCTGCTGCATGCCGCTGCGCTGGCGGGAAAGCGAACCGCAGCAGAGGTCGTGGCCGCCGAATACGATTCGCAGGTCGCCACCGCGCCGATCCCGATTCTCGGCATGTGCCCGACGCCGCAAGAGTTCATGGTGGAGAAGATGATCCTGAAACGGGTCGATATCTTGCCGCACGGGTCTTTCGCCAATGTCGAAACCGATCTCGGGCCCGATGGGCACAAGCTGATCGATTACGCCGCCTGGGTTTCGCAATTGGTCCAGAAAAACGGCGCGGACGATTACAGGCCGGCAATCCATCTCGACGTTTACGGCACGATCGGTGAACTGCTCGATTTCGATATGGGCCAAATGGCGGACTATGTCGGGAGGGTCGCCGGTGCGGCGGCGCCCTACGACCTTTACCTGGAAACACCGATGATCGCCGACAGCCGGCAGGGCCAGATCGACGCCTTCCGCGATTTGCGCGACGCGCTCGGCGGCCAGGGGAGCACCGTCAAGCTGGTCGCCGACGAATGGTGCAACACGCTGGACGACATTAAGGCATTCGCCGACGCGCAGGCCGCCGACTATCTGCAGGTCAAGGCACCGGATCTCGGCGGGATCGGAAACTCTATCGAGGCGCTTCTCTACTGCCGCGACGCCGGCGCCGGTGTCTATATGGGCGGCTCGGCGAACGAGACCGACCAATCCGCCCGTCTTTCCGCCCACGTCGCGCTCGCCTGCCAGGCCGATTTCCTGATGAACAAGCCGGGCCAGGGCGTCGACGAGGGGCTGGTCGTGTTGACGAACGAGATGGCGCGGACCTTGGCGCTGATCGCCTCACGACGCTAGTGCATCGCACGACCTGAGGGTGTGAGGGTTGCAACGGGGAATTAGGTAATGCCATCAGGCGAGTTATGGCGGCTTAGCGCGACGGAAGTGGTAAGAGCATTGCGGCGGGGCGACCTAAGCCCCACTGAATTGATCGAAGTCGCGATCGATCGAATCGAAACCGTCGACGGCGCGATAAACGCACTGCCGATTAAATGTTACGAACGCGCATTCGACCAAGCCAAGAATTTGGAGACCAAGGCGCTGGTCGACGATGGAAAACACCTCGCTGGATTACCCATCGCGGTCAAGGACTACAACGATGTCGGCGGCGTGCGGACGACATACGGGTCCCCGATCTATTCCGATTACGTGCCTGAAGATTCGGACGCGACCGTGTCGCGCCTTGAAGCGCGTGGCGCCATACCCGTCGCCAAGTCGAACGTGCCGGAATGGGCCGGCGGACATACATTCAACCCGGTGCACGGGTTGACCCGCAACCCGTGGAACACGGGTCGGAGCGCCGGCGGTTCGTCGGGCGGTTCGGCGGCGGCGCTCGCCAGCGGGCAGGTTTGGCTGGCGACGGGGAACGATTTGGGCGGCAGTTTGCGGACCCCTGCCGGGTTCAACGGTGTCGTCGGCTTACGGCCGGGACCGGGTGTGGTGCCCCGCGGGAAACGCTTGCAGGCGTTCGATACATTGTGGGTCGAAGGCCCAATGGCCCGGAATGTTGGCGATGTTGCGTTGATGCTGGATGCCGGGGCGGGGCACGATCCGATCGACCCGTTATCGTTCGACCAAGCGGGATCGTTTGCCGCCGCGCTCGAAGGCGCAGCCGCGCCGGTGCGAGTGGCTTTCAGCCCCGACCTGGGCATCGTACCGATGGCACGGGAAGTTGCCGAGGTCGCTACGGCAGCCGTCGGAAAGCTCGCCGGCGCTAGCGTCGATGTCAGCGACGATATCCCGGATTTTTCAGGCGCTCTCGACGGTTTCCAGACCCTGCGCGCGGTGCTTCTGGGCACGATGATGGGGGAGCTTCTGCGAACGCACCGGGACCAGATCACCGAAGATATCGTTGGCAATGTCGAACGGGGCTTCCAGGTCACACCCGAGAAACTCTTCGAAGCGGAACGTGTTCGGTGGCAGCTCTACGGACGAATGACGGCGTTCTTCGAGACGCATGATCTGCTGATTTGTCCGTCTGCCTCAATTCCCGCCTTCCCGGTGGAGCAACGCTATGTCACCGAAATCGATGGCCGGCAATGCGAGACCTATATCGACTGGTTCGCGATAACGTTCGCGCTGACGATGACATCCTGTCCCGTGATCAGCATTCCCTGCGGGTTCACGGAAGATGGGCTGCCGGTCGGTCTTCAAATCGTCGGCAAGCCCAGGGGCGAGGCCGCGCTCCTACGCGCGGCACAATGGATCGAAAACCTGTTCGGCATTGCGGAGAATCTGCCGATCGATCCGCGCGCTCCTGCGGAGAAAGACTGTTAATTCCCAGCGGAAGCGAAGACGTACAATCTGATTCTACGCCGTGTAGTTCATGCCGATGCGGCCACCATCGACATAGATCGTCTCGCCGGTGATGTAGCTGGCCTTCGGGCTCGCCAGAAAGGCCACCACGTCGCCGACTTCGCGCGGTTCGCCGATCCGTTTCAGCGGCGTGCGCGACATCACCATTTTCATCGCGTCCGGGTTGGCATTGACCGCTGCCATCATGTCCGTATCGATGGACCCCGGACCGACGGCATTGACCCGGATATTGTGCGGCGCCAGCGCCAGCGCGGCGGCCTTGGTCAGCTGCATGATTCCGCCCTTGGAAGCGCAATAGGCGGCGATCGAGGGGATGGCGACCTGCGCGTTAATCGACGACATGTTGACGATCGCGCCTTCGATGCCGTTGGCGACCATGGTCTTGGCAGCGCGCTGTAGGGCGAGGAAGGTGCCTGTTAGGTTGACGTCGATGACCTGCTGGAACTGCTCCAGCGTGGTTTCCAGGAAGTCTCCCGGCAGGGCTATTCCGGCATTGTTGACCAGGATCGACACGTTGCCGATCTCTGCCTCGATGCGGTCGAACAGCGCGGCTACCTGATCGGGCACGCCGATGTCGCAGGCGAGTGCGACGGCGCCGCCACCCAATTTTTCAGCAGCCCCCTCGGCGCCGGATTTGTTCTTGTCGGCCAGTACGATTCGGGCGCCATTCTCCGCGATGGCTTCGGCGCAGGCGTAGCCGATGCCTTGCGCGCCGCCGGTGATCAGGGCGATGGGATTGTCGGTCATGTCACGTCTCTCTTTTGATGAATGTTGACGTCAAATGCTTTTGAAAAGCCGATTGGCGTGTACAGGCCGTCGGCCAGCAGATTGTTCCGCGTTTCCAGGCAGTTTGTCGTTGCGACTTGGTCCATAGGAAGCTTCTGTTCCCTACCGGTTTGTGTGGCCACGCGCGCGCCAGATCAGCAGCAGTATCTCATAGGTCATCGCGGCGGCGAGGAAGGCGGTCATGCCGTTTACGTCGTGTGGCGGGCTGACCGTGTTGATGTCGGCGGCGACGATATTGAGCCCGGCCAGATCGCGCATGATTTCCAATCCCTCGCGCGCGAGGAATCCGCCCCAAGTCGGTGTACAGACGCCGGGCGCGCAGGAAGGATCGAACACATCCATGTCCCAGGATAGGTAGACCGGTCGTCCGTCGAGCGTTTCCTGCAGTTCGGCGAGGACATCGGCGTGTCCCCGATCCATGAATTCCCGCAGGGTGATGATCGAATAGCCGAGTTCCTTCGTGCGCGCGTAGACGCCCTGCCGCGTCGTCGAGCCGCGCAGACCGATGTGATAGGAGCCGCTGACCCTTATCCGCTGCTCCAGCGCGGCGTGGGCGA
>CAYLTU010000060.1:0-23608 GCA_964386465.1 uncultured Rhodospirillaceae bacterium | reverse complement strand
GTCTCGCCCTGGTTCAAATGCGTATCGGTGATCACCGCATAGGTGAAAAGCCGCGTTCCTACGTCATCGTTCATGGCCGTTTCCGTCAGTCGTTTACGATCAGGTGGCCTGTTTTCGGCGCTTTGCCTGAATATGGTTCTTCACCATAAAAAATATCGATAGCACGGTCAGCACCCAGAATACTGCGCAAATTTCATTTCGGAAGAAGATCGTGGGCGTTCCCTGCGACATCAGGAGCGCCTGGCGAAAATTATCCTCCAGCAGGGGCCCAAGAATAAAGGCGATCAGGAACGGTGCGGCCGGGATGTTCACACGCAGCATGATGAAGCCAAGAATGCCGACGACGAACATTATCAGCACATCGAAGATGTTGGAGTTAATCGCATAGGCACCGTAGATGCAAAGGATCAGCACCGCGGGATAGAGCAGGTTATTCGGTATATTCGCGATCCTGCTGATCGTCTTGATCGACAGCTTGCCGATTACGAACAGGTAGGCCGACGACAGCATGATGCCCATGAAGATGGCGTAGATTAAAGCCAGGTTTTGCTCGAACATGAGGGGCCCTGGCCGCAGGCCGTGGATCATGAACGCGCCCAGGATCACGGCCGTGATGACGTCGCCCGGGACGCCCAACGCAAGGAGCGGAATCATAGTCGCGCCGGCGACACCGTTATTGCCGGCTTCGGCGGCGGCAACCCCCTCCATCTCGCCCTTGCCGAAGGTTTCCGGATGCTTCGATGTACGTTTTGCTTCCGAGTATGAAAGGAATGCCGACGGCGACCCGCCGATGCCAGGTATCGCGCCCAGCACGACACCGATGAGGCTACCGCGCAATATCGATACAAAACATTTTTTGAAATCCGCGAAAGTGGCGCCGAGATTGCCGAGGGAACCCGCCGTCGCGCGTTTCTCCGCCTTTATCGCAAATTGATTGAGAATTTCCGGCAGCGCGAACAAGCCGATCAACACGGGAATAAAGCTGAGGCCCGCCATCAACTCCACCTCCGAGAAGACGAACCGGTTTGTTCCGTAGACGATGTCGAGCCCCACGGTCGCCAGGATTAGCCCAAAGCAGGCCGACATAATCCCTTTTGCCAAACTATCGCCCGAGACGCCCGCGATGATGGTCAGCGAAAAAACGATCAGCGTAAAAAATTCCGGCGGGCCGAAGCGAAGCGCGAAAGTGGCCAAGACACCGGTCAGCAGGATCAGCGAGACGTTGGAAACGAAATCGGCGAAACAAGAGGCGTAAAGCGCCATATCGAGCGCTTTACGGGCCTCGCCCCTCTGCGCCATGGGAAACCCGTCCAGCACCGTGCAAGACGCCGCCGGCGTCCCTGGCGCCTTGATCAGAATCGCGGTGATCGAGCCGCCATATAGTCCGCCCTTATAGACGCCGAGCAGAAGAAGGATTCCGGTAACGGGATGCATGGAAAATGTGAAGGGCAGGACCAATGCCACGCCCATCGGTGTGGTCATTCCGGGAATGGCGCCGACGACGGTGCCGATGAGGACGCCGAGGAAAACCATAAACAAATTGTCGACACTGAGGAAAAGCTGAAAGGCCTGGGCGATGAGATCGACGGACATGGCTCCCTCCCCTCTACCGAAGCGCTTCGAAGACGCCCAAGGGGATGGGTACATAGGCTATTTGCGTAAAGAAGAAATAGAGCACCGTCGGCAGGGCCAACGCCAAGGCGCCCGACGTAATCCAGGATTTGACGCCAAGCGTTCGCGTGGATGCGAGAACGATAATAATGGCGCCGACGACCATGCCCACGAAGGGCACGAGAAAATAGAAAACAAACAGCCCAAGCAAGGCGCCCAGGACGCGGTACACTTGCGGCCTGGTGTCGAAGTAGGCGATGTCATCCCCGGAAACGTCACCAGCTTCCGCGCTCTCCAACGGTTGGGCGTCGATTTCAACCTTGCGCCGCGCGAGCCATCCCTGGAGAAGTACTGTCAGGCCGCACCCAGCCAGCATGATCATGATAATTCGCGGCCAGAAATCAGGCGATAGCGCCAAGACCTTCACCGATGCAGGCACATCCACGCCGAATGGAATGATCGCGAACCAACCCAGCGCCGCGATTGCCGTCGCGGACGCACCGATCCACATGTCCCGGTTCGGTCTTGTCATCACGCAGCCCTCGAAGTTTTCAACTCTTCAAGGTTCAGGTCCCGCTCCATGAGAAATTCGCCAATGGCGACCCAGCGCGCGGCGGCCTGGGCGCTCATATCGCTGACAAGCATGCGCGCGGCAAAGGCCGGCGCCTGCTCCAACACCGCTTCGCCGCAAGCTGCCACGTAGTCCGATGCGGCCGCCATGGGTCCCGCTATGACGAAGGCTTCCGGCCGCAGCAGACCGATGAACGGCACGAGAGCCTTGCCCAAAACGCGCCCAGCCTCGGCCGATGCTTTCATCGCCGCTTTCTCGCCTCGGTTGGCTCGATCGATCGCGGTCAACAGCATTTCGGCTAGTTCGTTGGCCGGCGTCGCCGAAAAATCGATTGTATCGCCAAACAGACGCAAAAGAACGCTATGGCCGCCGGCAAGGGTATCCAAGGTTCCTGAATCGGTTCCATGCGGCGATATATCGCCGATAAGGCCGGCCGAGAAGCCATGACCGCGCACCAGCCTGCCATCCATCAACAGGGCGGCGCCGATGCCGAGCGAGCAGTTGACCGTCAGCAGATTGCGAATGCCCTGCGCGATGCCGAACCGCGATTCCGCCTGGGCGAGCGCCGCCGGCAGGCTTTCGATACGGACGGGGACGCCGAGCGTCCGGGTCAGGCGCGGCCCAAGAGAAACTTCGCCCCAGCGCAGATAGGGTGAGGTACGAACCATCCCTTCGGTCGGATCTACGGCGCCGGTAATCGCGAAGCTGGCACCCAACAGGCGGCGGCGGTCCGTCACCCATTCCGCGGCCATGTCGTTTGCTTCGCGCGTCAATTGTTCGATAACGAAATCCGGGTCGGACAGGTCGCTAAGCTTCAAATCCTTGCGGGCGATACGCCGGTTCTTCAGATCGGCCAGCGTGACGGATTGCGAGAACACGTTGACACCGATGCCAAGGACATAGCCGGCATTCGGGTTGACATCCAATCGAACGAAACGCCTCCCGGGGCCCTTCTGTATGGTACCCGTGTCCGCATCATCCTCGGGCAACTCCTCCAGCAGGTCGGCGTCGATCAGGTCTCGGGTGATACGAGACACCGATGCCATCGTGAGCCTTGTCGCCCGCGCGATATCAGTGCGGGGCATTGGGCCGTTCAGGACCATCTGGGCCAGCACGGCCCGCCGGTTGTCGCGACCCAGATCCGCTCGGTTCCTGCTTTCCGCCACCATGAGACCCCTTCACCGCCTGACTTAGAATATAAGTTAGTTGCTTACCGTAAGCAAATATGTTTCGATAAATATGTTCATTGCGAAACGGCCTTCAGTAACCAGCACCAAGCTCGTCTGTCTTAAGCAAAGGCTGCCGCATAACGACAAAAGGGAGGAACGTATCTCATGATGTCCCGCATTGGCGTCCTGAAGGGCGCCCTCGCGGCGATTGCCGTCGTTTTCACGACCGGCGCCGCCGTTGCAGAATACCCCACCAAGCCGGTAACGCTCGTTGCACCCTATGGTCCCGGAGGTGCTTCCGATCTGGCGGCTCGAATTGTATCCGCCACCGCGCCCAGCCACTTGGGCAATGGCATACTCGTTGTCAACCGCACCGGTGCCGCTGGCGTTACGGGTTCGACTTATGTCGCAAAAAGTAAGCCCGACGGCTACACCGTCCTGCTGTCTCGCGTCGGTTCGCAAGCCGCCGTCCCGGCGATCAACGCCAAGATTCCCTACAAGTGGGACGACTTCACGTTCCTGGGTCTGTTGGAGCAGAACCCCTTTGTTTTGGCGGTCAAGGCGGACTCGCCCTACAAGACCTTCGACGACCTGAAGAAAGCGATCAAATCGGGCAAAAAGCTCTCCTATTCATCCGCCGGCGTCGGCACGCTGCTGCACGTCGCGATGGTTATCGTCCTGGACGATTTGGGGCTTCCCGCGGATGCGCTCATCCATATTCCCTTCAAGGGCGGAGGCAAGGCGGCGGCGGCCGTGGCGGGCGGACATGCCGATATGATTTTCCAGAATCTGTCCGGCGTCATCAGCCAAATCCGAGGCGGCAAGCTCAGGGCTCTGGTGATCTCCACAAAACAACGCGCGCCGACGGTTCCAGACGTCCCGACGGCGACCGAGGTGGGCCATCCCAATTTGCACGTAATCGTCGGCTGGAGCGGCATCTGGGGGCCCAAGGGAATGTCGAAGGAGATCGTTGACATATGGGTTGGCGTTCTCGGCAAGCTGAAGACGGACAAGGCCTGGAACAAAATGACCAAGGGTTTGGGATCGATCCCAACAATCATGAACCCGGTGGACACGAAGGCCTTCGTCAAGAACCAGTACGAAACGATCAAGAAAATTGCCGATCGAGTCGGCCTGTCGGTAAAGTAAGCGGGCGGCCTTCGGTCGCCACGGGCGGCGGCTTCCGCGGCCGCCCGAACGCTTTGTTTAGGTGTGAACTCCGAATCGGGTCCGTGTACTATTCCGGTTCGTTGGGAAAAGGGCCTGGGTAATGCCGACGACCGCGATGAATGACGCGCCGAATATTCTGGTCATCCAGCTCGACCAAATGACGCCGGGCGCGCTGCCGTCCTACGGTCATCCCCTGGTCAAGACGCCGCATATCGATGCTCTGGCGGCCGACGGCGTGGTTTTCGAGAACGCCTACTGCAATTTCCCGCTCTGCGTACCGTCGCGCATGTCGATGCTGACCGGACGCCACGCGAACGCCATCGCGCAGTGGGACAATGCCATCGAACTGCCGGCCGCCGTGCCGACCCTGGCGCATTACCTCCGGACCGCCGGATATCACACCGTGCTGTGCGGCAAGATGCACTTCATCGGGCCGGACCAAGTGCACGGCTTCAACGAACGCATCACCACGGACATCTACCCGGCCAATTTCGCCTGGACCCCGGACTGGGTCGCCGGCGAGCGCTATCGCCCGACCGGCATCAACCCGCGCGCGGTCACAGAGGCCGGAGTCTGCGCCCGGTCGCTGCAGATCGACTACGACGACGAGGTCGAACACGCGGGCATCCAGAAGATTTACGATTTGGCGCGCTTCAACAAGGAGTCGCCTTTCATGCTGTGGGTGTCCTTCACCCATCCCCATTCACCCTTCATGACGACACAGAAGTACTGGGATCTGTACGATCACGACGCCATCGACATGCCAAAGGTTCCGCCGATCCCGGTCGAGTACCAGGATGCGATGAGCCGCTGGCTGCATTACGGCCACGGGCAGGACCTGCTCACCATTACCGACGTGCATGTCCGAAACGCGCGCCACGCCTATTACGGCATGACGTCCTATATGGACGACAAGGTCGGCCGCCTGCTGGCGACCCTGGAGGAGATGGATCTGGCGGAGAACACGGTCGTCGTTCTGACGGGCGACCATGGCGAGATGCTGGGCGAGCGCGGCGGCTGGTTCAAACAGTATTTCTACGAACCCTCGACCGGCGTGCCATTGATCGTCCGCGCGCCGGGCCGCTACGCGCCGGGCCGGGTCTCCGAGCTCGTCTCGCTCGTCGATCTGCTGCCGACCTTCATGGATATCGCCACGGACGGCAACGCGCCGCAGCCCGCTTCGCCGCTGGACGGCAACACGCTGACCGGCTTGCTGAGCGGCGGCGACCAGGATTGGGACAATATGGTGATTTCGGAATATACCGGCGAGGGTGTAACCGCGCCGTGCCGCATGATCCGCCGCGACAACTACAAATACATCTACACGCACGGCCATCCGCCGTTGCTCTACGATTTGGCGAACGATCCGCTCGAAATAGATAACCTGGCCGGCCAACCGGAACTCTCGGACGTGGAGGCGCGGTTGGCCGCGGAGATACTGGACGGTTGGGATCCCGAAGCGGTCAACGCGGCCTGCATCCAGAGCCAGAAGGAACGGCTGTTGATTCAGCAGGCGACCGACGGCATCCCGTCCTGGGCCTATGTCGCGCGCGCCGGAGACGACGCCCGCTACGTGCGCAACGCCAGCGCCGTCGGCGCCAAGGCCGCCGCCCGCTACCCCTTCGTCGAGCCGACGCCCTTCGAAAGATAGGGCGCCGCCTTCCGCTCAATAGCTGGGAATGCCCAGGGTGAAACCCCCGTCGGCGAGAAGCACGCTTCCGGTGCAGTAGCTCGCGAGCGGCGACAGCATCACCATAACCATCCCGGCGATTTCATCCGGCTTACCTTCCCGCTTCAGCGGAATTCTCGCGGTTTTCGCCAGATGTTCCGTCCGGCCGAAACCGGCGGCTTTAGCCAAGACACGTTCGGTCGCGATCAGACCGGGCGCGACCGCGTTGACGCGGATCCCATGCGGCGCAAATTCGATGGCGAGGTTTCGGGTCAACTGTTCGACACCGGCCTTCGACGCGCCGTAATGCGGTATTCCGGGCCGCGCCAAGGAGGCGGCGGAAGAGCTGATATTCACGATCGCGCCTTCGATCCCGGCGTCGATCATGCGCCTCGCCACCGCCTGAGACAGGAGAAACGGCGCCCGCAGGTTGGTATCCAGGACGCGATCCCATTCCTCGGCGGGCACATCGAGTGCCGGCGTGTTCGGAAAGATTCCGGCGCAGTTCACGAGCCCCGTTATCGGTCCCGCCTGGGCCCAGGCGTCGCCAGCCACCTTGTCGATCGCCGCCGCATCGGTCAGGTCGCCGGGCACCCCGACGGCCGCGTCACCGAGCGCGGCAACGGTCTGCGCCAGGCCTTCCTCGTCGAAATCGGCCAGAGCGACGCGTGCGCCGGCGCCCGCGAGGCGTTGCGCGATGGCGCGCCCGATCCCCGCGGCGGCCCCGCTCACCAGAATGGATTGGCCGGAAAAATTAAATGTGCATTGCATGCTGCGTTCCTATCGCGATCATTGGACAATACCATTCTCATTATAATGCCGCGGCTACAAAGGGCGCCTATCATGCCTGTTTCCACGCCATCTGAATTCTCGAGAAGCCTGGACGACGCTCTCCGTCTTTACCTGCCCGGCCCCGTCACCACCGACCCGCGGACGCGGGCGGCGATGGCGCGGGACTGGGGCGTGTGGGACGACGAGTTCCGGGCGATGACCGCAAAGGTCCGTGCGCATCTTCTGGAATTGGCCGGCGGCGTGGACAGCCATGGCTGCGTGTTGGTGCAGGGCAGCGGGTCGTTCGGCGTCGAGGCGATGGTCCAGACCTTCCTGCCGCGCGACGGGCGTCTGCTAGTCCCGGTCAACGGCAAGTATGGCGAACGCATCGCGACGATCTGCGAGAAACTGAACCGCGGGCACATCGTTCTCGCCGTCCCGGAGGGCACGGCCGTCGATCCGAACACCGTCGATGCGGCCCTAATCGAAGACCCGGCGATCAGCCATGTGATGGTTGTGCATTGCGAGACGAGCAGCGGCACGCTCAACCCGCTCGACGAGATCGCGCGCGTTACCGCGGCGCGGGGCCGGAAACTGCTGATCGACGCGGTCAGCACGTTCGGCGCCTTCGACCTGGACGCGGGACGGCTCGGCTACGAGGCGCTGGCGACTTCGCCCAACAAGTGCCTCGAAGGCGTGCCCGGCTGCGCCATCGTCATCGCGCCGCAAGACGCGCTGCGTGCGGCTGTGGGAAACGCGACGTCGCACAGCCTCGACCTCGCCGATCAATGGGCCCAGTTCGAGGCCACGGGACAATGGCGCTTCACCCCGCCCACCTTCGTCGTCGCAGCACTCGCGGAGGCGCTGCGGCTGCACGAAGCGGAAGGCGGCAACGCCGCCCGGCTGGCGCGTTACCGGGACAATCACGAGACCCTGGCGGAAGCGATGGAAGGTCAGGGATTCGTACCCCTGATGGACCGCGCCCTGCAGGCGCCCGTGGTGATCAGCTACCGCGACCCGGCCGACCCGCACTTCGATTTCATGACCTTCTACCGCCGCCTACGCGACCGCGGCTTCATGATCTACCCCGGGCATTTGACCGACATTCCGACATTCCGCGTCGCCTGTATCGGCGCGTTGCACCCACAGGACATGCGCGACGTGGCCGCCACTATCGGCGAGGTCTGCCGCGAGATGGGCGTTACGGATTTCGCCCCGTGACTTTCCAGCCGGCCCATGTATATCCGAGATGCACACAAACTCTGACATCCCGGTCATGACGGACGCAGGACTGGTTATTAGCCGTTCACGCTGTCGCTGGGCATATTCGATGTCGTGCACTAGCATCGGGCGCAACCTGGCGACGACGTTTGTCGGAGGCCGGTCAACTCGAGCCAGGATAACGCCAAACCTGGACGAACTCGAGAAACATTCATCGGAGGTGTGATTTGATTGAAACCCGAGAAGGTGGCTGCCATTGCGGGCGCGTTCGATTCCGGGCCCGGGTCGACTTGGATGTGCTGTCGCAATGCAGCTGTAGCATCTGTACCAAGAAAGGGATCCTCCACCTGCCGACCTTCCCGGCCGACTTCGAGCTGCTGCGCGGCAAGGACGCGCTGACCACCTACACCTTCGAGACTGGTGTGGCCCAGCACCCTTTTTGCTCGCATTGCGGCATCGCCGCCTTCTACGTGCCCCGCTCGCAGCCCGATAAGATCACCGTGAACGCGAGATGCCTGGACGACATCGACGGACCATCCCTGAAACCGCCACGCTTCTTCGATGGCCAACATTGGGAGGCGGCCCAACGCAAGCGGATTGCCGACGGCGGCCACGTCTCGGCGCAGGGCGTGAAAGGTGCGGCGACGCTGCAAGCCATTCTGGACCGTGCTCCGGCATAGGTGTCGCGGCCGTTCACACAGTGGATTGCCGCGGAATTTCGAATCGGCGCTGTAAGTAGGCTAGTGGACACAATGATGACCGAGAGCATGTAAGTCGTCGATCAGGTCTTCATCCCGAACGCCCGGCGCGTTGACGACGTACCTTGACCGGACGCTTACCTGGAATGTTGGCTTTTCGCTGATTTACGTCTGCAATTTCTCAAGACCAGGTGTGATTTGAAGGCGCGCACGACAGCCGGGTTTGATCCGATTCGGACATTCCCATCATCGAAGCTAAGATGGAATTTCCAATCTGCTAACACCCCATTTCATGGGAGCGGAGCGGCATGGCGGACGGTATCCGAGACTGGCTGAAGAACTTCGATCTTGAAAAGTACACCGACTCGTTCGTCGGCGACGATGTCGGTCTTGACGTTCTTGCATACCTGACCGAAGACCACCTTAGGGAGCTAGGAGTCTCTGTTGGCGACCGAATTCGGTTGTTAAAAGCGATTGAAGCTGAAGGTTCTCGACGGGTGGAGGCGGTTGCGGCGATTATCCCCGGCCCCGTGGAGACGACGCCCACCACGCCACGCGCCACCGGTGAAGCAGAGAGACGCCAACTCACGGTAATGTTCTGCGATTTGGCTGATTCGACGGAACTCTCAACCCGCCTCGATCCTGAGGACATGCAAGATGTGATCCGCGCGTATCAGGACAGCGTTACGAACGCCGTCCAACACTTTGACGGCTATGTCGCCAAGTTTATGGGCGATGGCGTCTTGGTCTATTTCGGCTATCCCCAGGCACATGAAGACGATACCGAACGCGCCGTCAGAGCGAGCCTAGACGTGATCGCGTCGATGGCAGATCTGAACACCCAAGTTGGCGACCAGCATGGCGTCGAATTAGCGGTGCGTATCGGTATTGCGACCGGACAAGTGGTTGTCGGTGACATCGTGGGCGAAGGTGCTGCTGAAGAAGCTGCCGTCATCGGGGAAACGCCAAACTTAGCAGCCCGCCTACAAGCAATAGCAGAACCCAATCAAGTAATAGTGTCGGAGGCAACGCAGCGCCTCCTTTCAGATCTATTCGAATACGACGACTTGGGAACGCACGAGCTAAAGGGAATTGCCACACCGGCGCAGGTCTGGCGGGTTACGCGCGAAATCGATATCGATAGTCTCCATGACGAAAAACACGCTCTTGGCGACGCGCCTTTGGTGGGTCGGCAAGAGGAGCTCGGTCTGCTGATACGCTCTTGGGAGACGAGCACACAGGGACGCGGACAGGTGGTCTTGTTGCAAGGCGAAGCCGGGATCGGAAAATCGCGTCTTGTCGACGCCTTACGCGAACACGTGTCGAAAATGCCGCACACCTGGGTGTCGATCCGATGCTCGCCCTATCACACCAACAGCATGCTCTACCCGGTCATCGAACACATGAAGCGCGTGATGGGCTGGACCCAGGACGACGACCCGGCGCGGAAGTTCGACAAGCTCGAGGCGGCCGTGGCAATGCAAAGCTTGCCGCCCGAGGAAGCTGTGCCATTGTTCGCTTCGCTGATGTCCGTACCTTTGCCTGCCGAGCGGTATAAACCACTGGAGCTCAGCCCCGCGCAGACGCGCGAGCAAATTCTCGACGCCTTAGTCGGATGGTTGTTCGACGAGGCGGAGCGAAGGCCCGTTCTACAGGTCTGGGAGGACTTGCATTGGGCCGATCCCACGACGCTGGAGTTCGCGGAACTCTATATTGAGCAATCGCCGACTGTTTCGATGTTGAATCTCTTGACTTATCGGCCGGAGTTCACGCCGCCCTGGGCGATGCGTTCGCATATGACGCCGATCACGCTCAACCGCATGGAACAGCCCGAAGTGGAAACGTTGCTCCTGAATCATGCGGGAAGCAAGCGGTTACCGCCGGAAGTGGTCGAGCATATAATAGAGAAAGCGGACGGCGTCCCGCTCTATGTAGAGGAATTGACCAAGTCAATTCTTGAATCGGACTATTTAATTGAGGAATCTGACCGCTACACGCTCGCCGGAGCATTCTCGGACGCCGTCATTCCGGCGTCGCTTCAAGACTCCCTGATGGCGCGGCTCGACCGTTTACCTGCGTTGCGTGAGGTTGCGCAGATGGGCGCTGTGCTCGGGCGCGAATTCGCCTACGAGATGCTCCGGGGCGTGGCGGGATTGGACGAACCGCAATTGCAAAATGGTCTGGAGCAACTCGTTGCCGACGAACTGCTCTACCAGAGAGGACGCTTTCCACGTTCGCGATATATCTTCAAACACGCACTAATTCAGGACGCCGCCTATCAATCGCTTCTGAATCGCACGCGGCAAAATTGCCATCAGCGCGTAGCGCAATTGCTTGAAGAGCAGTTTCAAGATTCCGTGGAGGCGCATCCCGAGCTCGCCGCGCACCATTATGCGGAGGCTGGGGACCAGGAGCGCGCTGCCTTCTATTGGCGCAAAGCTGGAGAGCGCTCGCGCGGCCAGTCTGCCAATCTAGAGGCAATTGCCTATCTCACAAATGGGATAGAGGCGCTGCAAGACCTACCGGAGACGCAAGAGCGAGGTCAGCTTGAGCTTTCACTCCAACTTTCTCTTGGACACGCTAATATAGTGACAAAAGGACACGGGTCGGCCGCCGCCGAGACCGCTTACGCTCGGGCGTTGGCGCTTTGCGATAAACTCGGCGACGTGCCGGAACTGGCCCCAACTCTGTTCGGCCATTGGCGTTTCTGCGTCGGGGCCCGGCCCCTCGATGAGACCCACGAAGTTGCCTCGAAGATCAGTCGGCTAGCAACGCGAAAGGGAGACACCGAACTAGAAGTAATTGCGGACTACGCCCTTGGCTATACGGCTCTTTGCAGGGGCCAGCTTGGCGAAGCCAGCCAGTATTTGGACAGTGGCTTAGCGCAATATTCAAGCGCGCAGCGAACTGCGGAAATATATCGCGCGGCCCAGGATCCCGGTGTTGCCTGCGGCGCTTATCTTGCGCTGACCGAATGGCTCCTCGGTCAACCTGCAGCGGCCCGAAATCGTTGGGAGCAGGGTATTCAGCTTGCCGAGGAGCTCGAAGACCCGTTCAGCTTGGCCTACGCTTTGTGCTACGTGGGCGCCATCATATCGGAAGCCAGCGGCGGCGATACCAAAGCCATCGTTAGCCGAGGTTTAGATGTCGCCATCGATGGTGGTTTCTCTCTCTGGATCGCGTATGGGAAGGTGCAGCAGTCGTATTTGCGCTTCCAGACCCAACCGGGGGATAGCGCTCTTGATAATCTTCGAGACAGCGTTACCGAAATTTCGGATATGGGCGTACAAATAAACAGGCCCTATTACATGTCGCTCCTGGCAAAGGCCTATCTGCAGGCTGAGCGGATTGATGACGGGTTGAAAATTCTCGATGACGCCCAGGCAAGCGTTGACATAAGAGGCGAGTGTTGGTGGGAGGCCGAGGTGCTGCGCTTGAGAGGCGAGCTTCTGCTCGCACGACCGGCCGCCAATGGTGACGATGCGCAAGCCTGCTTCGAACAGGCGCTCGCGGTCTCGCGGAACCAGGAGGCCAAATCGCTCGAGTTTAGATCGGCGAAAAGCCTCGCTCGCTTATGGCAATCGCAAGCCAAAACCAGCGATGCCCATGACCTTCTCAAGCCAATTTACGATTGGTTCGCCGAAGGCTTCGACACACCGGACCTGATCGATGCGAAGGCATTACTTGACGAACTCTCTTGAGTCCGTTGTTAGCCGAGGCTGTCGCGCTTACGTCGGAAACAGTCCTGGTTCACACCACATTTCAGACTCTGGGCGATCGACTTCAAACTACTTTAAAAACCGGGAAGCGGGCTGACCAGACGGGATACGACCACGCGCCGCACGACGAACATCTCAAACAAATGGTTCGAACTTTCTCTAATCGTCCGCCCGTTCTCGGTCACGGACGACAGCGGAGCCGCGTATTCAGGACGATCATCAGACCCCGAAGGCAGCGATGAGAGGCTAACGCTCCAAACCCTAGATGGATTGGAACCAGCGGGCATGATCTCCTAAGCTGGCGCCGGGAGGCGCCATGTCAGAGACGGAAACTTACGACTTCATCGTGGTCGGGGCCGGGTCGGCCGGCGCGGCGGTGGCGCACCGGCTGTCGGCGGATCCGAAGCACCGCGTCCTGCTGCTGGAAGCCGGCCCGGCCAACCATCACTGGGCGCGCGTGCCGGCCGGCTACGCCAAGCTGCTGCACAATCCGAAGGCCAATTGGCGCTACCAGTCGGAACCGATTCCGAACGCGAACGGGCGGACGATCTACGTGCCGCGCGGCAAGATGCTTGGCGGGTCGAGTTCGATCAACGGCACCGCCTTCGTGCGCGGCCAGTCGCAGGATTACGACACCTGGGCGCAGATGGGCAATCGCGGCTGGAGCTACCGCGAGGTGCTGCCCAGCTTCAAACGCATGGAATCCTACGAAGGCGGCGGCGACGATGAATTTCGCGGCCGCGACGGGCCTCTCCGCGTCACCGACCCGGATGCGAGCGACCCGTTGCTGGCAACGGTCATCAAAGCGGCTAGCGAGGTCGGTATCCCGCACAACCCGGACTATAACGGCGCGCGGCAGGACGGCATCGCGATGAGCCAGGCGACCATTGCCGACGGCCGCCGGATGAGCACGGCGCATTGCTACCTGACGCCGATCCGCAACCGGACGAATTTGCACATCGTCACCGACGCGCTGACCGAACGGATATTGTTGGACGGCACGCGCTGTACGGGCGTGCGCTATTCGGTCGGCGGCAAGGTGCAGGAGGCCCGCGCGGACCGCGATGTGGTGATCAGCGCCGGCTCGGTCAATTCGCCGCAACTGCTGGAACTGTCCGGCATCGGCCAGCCCGAATTGCTGCAAAGCCTGGGCATCGAGGTCCGGCACGCGCTGCCGGGGGTCGGCGAGAATCTGCGCGACCATTTCGCGCCGCGCACGCGTTGGGCGATCAAGGCCAAGGGCTATACCTACAATGATCGCGGCCGCGGTCTCGGCCTCGTCAATCAGGTGCTGCGCTATCTGACGACCGGCAAGGGCATGCTGGGTTCGGTCGCCGCACCGCTACGCGCGTTCGTGCGCTCGCGCGAGGGGCTGGAAGCGCCAGATCTGCTGCTCGGCTGGGTCGCGATGCTGACCGAGCCGGGGCCGAAAATTTCCAAACAGTCCGGCATGACCTGCTATGCCCATCCGATGCGGCCGGAGAGCACGGGCCATATCCATATCACCGCTGCCGACCCGCGGCAGCCGCCTGCGATCAATTTCAACTTCCTGACCGCGCCCGTCGACGCCGAACTGACGATCAAGGCGGTGCGGATCGCCCGGTCGATCATGACCGCGCCGGCCATGGGCCCGTTGCAGGTCGAAGAGCTAGCGCCCGGCGCGGCGCTCGAGGCGGACGACGAGATTCTCGACTGGGTCAAGGCGGTGGCGGAGACGACCTATCACCCCGTTGGCACGTGCAAGATGGGGCAGGACGACAGGGCCGTCGTCGATGAGCGGTTACGCGTCCGCGGGATCGAAGGCCTGCGGGTCGCCGATGCCTCGATCATGCCGACCCTCATCTCCGGCAACACCAACGCGCCCTCGATCATGATCGGCGAAAAGGCGGCCGAGATGGTCCTGCAGGACGCTTCCTAAGACGGCGGTTCTGCAGCGAATTCGGATCCGGCGAGGCAAAAACGACCGAGCTTGTCCTGCCACAGCTCGTCATTCTCGTGCAGATGGCCCAACGCTCGTGACAGGGCCTGAAAACCGCGGCCCGCGAATTTCTCGGCCAGTTCGGCGAAATACAACGGCTGTTCGGCAATCGCATCCCGGACCTCTCGGGCCAGCGTCAGAACCTCCTCGTCGGTCGGGGGCGCCGCCGGCGCTTTGGCCGGTCCGTCGCCGAGGAAGTCGTCCAGCTTCAAACTGTCCGCGTAGGCGTAGGAAATTCGTTCGAACCGCTCGCGCGGCACGTCGTCGGGGATCGTCGCGTCGATGCCCATCTTGGCCGTCGTCGGGATGCGGCCCGGCACCGGCGGCAGGCTCGGGTCGAGCGGCTTGCTGCGTGCGCCGGAGACGATGATCACGTCCTTGTCCGCCTGCACCCGCGTGGCGATGGCCCATTCGACGTCGGTACCGTCGAACACATCGATATCGTCGTCGACGATCACGACATGTTTCATGTCCGCGACCGACAGGGCGGCCATGATCGCGTTCTTGCCGTCGCCGGGCAGCGGCTTGACCGCCACGATGGCGTGCCAATGGCAGCAACCGCCCGGCGATATATTTACCGCGGTCACCAAAATGCCGGCCTCCTTCAGCACGCGCAGCACGGCGGCTTCGTAGACCGGCATGCTGGGCCAGATATTCTCCCAGGGCATGTGCAGGGCGTAATAGACCGGATCGGGGCGCAGCGAGATCGCCTTGACCCGGACCAACGGGTTCCAGTGCAGACCGCCCATCAGCCGCGTGAACTCCCCGAAGCGCCCCTCCGGCCGTGTCCAACCGGTCGGCAATATCTCGGCCTCCAGCACGATCTCCGCGCTGGCGATGCAGGGCGTCGGAATGGTTTCGCACGGCGCCAGCTCGACGGCCTCGCCACGCATGCCGCCGGCGATGCCCATCTCGTCGACCCCGGCCGCGGCCTTGAACGTCGCCGAGATCAGTTCCGTCGGATGGGTGCCGATATTGATCGAGATCGGCAGCGCTTCACCCTTGGCATAGGCCTTGTTCGCCAGATTGCGCAGATTGTTGGGGGTGACGATATCGATCCCGGTCGTGTTGCGGTCCTTGACCAGGCAGCGGTAGACGCCGGCGTTCAGGCCGAGCTCTTCGTCTTCGGCCAAGATCACGCCGGCGGTGATCATCGGCCCGCCATCGATGACGGAGAACAACGGGATCGGCAGATCGAACAGATCGACCGTATCGCCCCGCTGCACGATGTCCCGTTTGGCGTTGTCGCCCAGGCGCTTCGGCGGGATCGGCTGGTCCAGCCCGCGCCGCAGCCGGCCGGCGATTTCGCTGAAGTCGCTGGCCATCGCGATGGCCAGCCGCGCGCGGCTGTTGGTCAGGCCGGAAACCACCGGCATGTCGTAACCCTCGACATTGGTGAATTTGAGCGCCGTTTCCGACTTATCGACTAATGCGGCGATATGCCGGATATCGACGGGTTTGGAAATGACCCGCAGCTCGCCGGCGGCCTCCAGGTCGCCGAGCAGGCCGCGGAAATCGCCAATCCCGCGTTCACTCGGCACATCGGCACCAAGATCATCGTTCATCACTCACCCCGCCTTTCCGACAATATTCCTCCTACTTCTAGCAGAGGATGGCGCAACACGGGATAGATCGGCGTGGCGGGGGCTGGAACTAAAGCGCTTCGTTCGCCAGAATGGCGCGCCCTGTGGGAGGACCAAGATGACCTACAACGTGTTCGTCACCATCTCCGGCGAGGATCGGATCGCCCGCTTCGCCATGGACGCGGAAAGCGGTGCGTTGACGCCGCGGGACGACATGCCCCTGTCCGGCGGGCCGGCGCCGATCGCGGTTTCGCCCGATCGACAATTCATGCACGTCGCGCAGCGCGCGTCCAACGAATTGACGAGCTTCCGCATCGATGCGACGGAGGGTGGCCTGGAGAAGCTCGGCACGATCCCACTGGCCTCCGACCCGTGCTACATGGCGATGGACCGGACCGGCGGCTATCTGTTTTCCGCCTATTACCTGGCCGAGAAGGCGGCGGTGCACCGGATCGGCGGCGACGGCGCGGCGATCGATCCGCCGGTCGAATGGCGCGATACCGGCCGCGGCGCGCATTGCTTCCAGACCGACCCCGGAAACCGCTTCGCCTTCGTGCCGCACATCGAAGGCAACGGTGCACCGAACGCGATCTTTCAGTTCCGCTTCGACGCGCAATCGGGCCACATTGCGCCGAACGAACCGGACCGCTTCGCCACACCGGAGATGCTGGGACCGCGGCATTTTTGCTTCCATCCGGAAATGGACGTGATCTACGTGTCGAACGAGCAGGGTTGCAGCGTCAGCGTCCTGGCGCTCGACACGGAAGCCGGCACCCTGTCGCATTCGCAGACCGTTTCGACCCTGCCGGACGGCTGGACCGGAACCAGCAAATGCGCGCAGATCCGCATGACGCCTTGCGGCCGGTTTCTCTACGCGCCGAACCGGGGCCACGACAGCTTCGCCGAGTATTCAGTCGACGGCGCAAGCGGCCACCTGACGGCGCTCGGGCACGCCGCGGCCGAACCGGTGCCGCGCGCCTTCGAAATCGATCCCGCCGGCCGGTTTCTGCTGTCCGCCGGGCTGGAGTCGGGGAAACTCGCCACCTATCGGATCGACGGCGATTCCGGCCGGCTGGAACGGATCGCGACGCATGAGGTCGGCGCCAAGCCGATGTGGGTGACGATCCTCCCCGCCGCCTAGTGTCCTGATCGTGAAATTCAAGGGATTGAATTTCGCGTGAATCAGCACACCAATTTTATGAACCTAGTGTGATTCAGCCTTCGATTTTCGTCGCATTCAATGCGACGAACCTCAAAACCATCACACTAGTCGTCGACGAAGCGCGCGTCGCGCCAGGCGATCGCCGCCTTGACGCCCTGCTCCTTGCGGATGCGGCGGAACTCCCGCTTCTCCCAGGACGGCGTGGCATTGATCTCCACGTCGATGTCGAGGCTCGTCAAGAGCGCTTGGCGCAGCCCCATGATCTCATAACTTCGGTTGATCGCCTGCTTGGTGAGCTGCACCGAGACGGCCGAGGACATGACCATCTTGCGCGCCATGCGCCGCGCCCGGTCGAGCGCCTCGCCAGCCGGCACGACGCAATTGACGATGCCCATGCGCAGCGCGTCCTCGGCGCTGACCCGGTCGTCGCCGGTGAGCAGCAGTTCCTTGGCCTGTTTCGGACCGGTGATCCAGGGCAGCAGCATGGCGACGATGCCGGTGCCGAAGCGCACTTCCGGCTCGCCGAACAAGGTGCCTTCGGCCGCAACCGTGATGTCGCAGGCGAGCGCCAGCTCGAACGCCCCGGCCAGGCAGTAGCCGTGCGCGACTGCGATGGTAGGTTTCGGGCAGTCCCAGAACTTAATTATGAAATCGAACTGCAGCGCCATCTGCGCGCGGACCTTGTCGACGCTGTCGAGGTTGCGTTCGGCCGAGGCCTTCAGGTCGAACCCGGCGGAAAAGGCGCGGCCATGGCCGTGTATAATAACTGCATGAACGTTTTCGTCGGCGGCGAAGAGGTCCATCGCGGCCAGGCACTCGTGCATCATCTCATTATTGAACGCGTTCAATGTCTTAGGACGGTTGAAGGTCAGCGTGCCGACGCCGTCCTCGAGCGTGGTCAAAATGAATTCGTACGCCATTTATCCCTCTCCGATTGCGAATTCTTGGGCCAGCAGTTCGTAGCTGCGCTTGCGGGCGTCGAGCCCGTGCGTCCAGGTCAGCACGACCAGCTCCTCGACGCCAAGCTGTTCGGCGAGCGCGCGCAATTGCGCTCCCACGACATCCGGCGTGCCGACGAACGCATTCTCGCGCATCTGGTCGAGCCGCGCCCGTTCGGCCGGCGTATAGGCCTGGCCGGCCGCCATCTCCGGCGACTCGATCGGCTGCAGCTGGCCGCGGTCGCGCATCAGGCGCGATCGCGCGCGCGGCATGTACTGGAAATGGGCCTCTTCCTCGGTCTCCGCCGCGAGCGCCCAGACGCAGACCGCCGCCTGGGGCGCGGGATGCCGTTCGCTCGGCTGGTAGTGCTCGCGGTACAGATCGAGCGCCTGGGCGCAGCCCTGCCCCTGGGTGATGAAATGGGCGAAGCAGTAGGGCACGCCGAAATGCGCCGCCACCTGCGCGCCGTAATCCGAGGTCCCCAGCATCCACATCTCCGGCGCCGTCTCGCCCATAGGGAAGGCGCGGATCATGCCGAAGGGATGTTCCGCCGGCAGCGGGTCGCCGCGCACCCAGGCCATCAGGTCGCGCACCTGGGCCGGAAACTGCTCGGCCGCTTGCGCCGCGTTCGGGTTGAGCGCGTAGGCCGTGCGCCCGTCCGAGCCCGGCGCGCGCCCGAGCCCCAGATCGATGCGCCCCGGCGCAATCGCATCGAGCACGCGGAACTGCTCTGCCACCTTGAGCGCGGAGTAGTGCGGCAGCATCACCCCGGCGCTGCCGATGCGGATGCGCCGGGTGGTCGCCGCGATGGCGGCCATCAGAACTTCCGGCGCACTGCCGGCGATGGTGTCGTGGTTGTGGTGCTCGGCGAGCCAGTAGCGGTTGTAGCCCAGCGTCTCGCAATATTGCGCCAGTTCCAGCGTCTCGCGGATCGAGTCCGCCTGCGGCCGCCCGGCAATGGCGACGGACTGGTCGAGCACGGCGAGGCGGCTGACGGTCATCGCGTTAGGTCACTCTCTCGACGGCGAGCGAGGGCCGCAAGTGGGAGCGAGCGATACGGTCGCGCATACCCTCACCCTCCCACCGCTGCGCGGCGGGCCCGGTACAAACTGTTACCCATCTTCCCGGTCGGACCGGAGAGGGGGGAAACCGTTCGTGCCACCCTCATATCACCTTCTCCGCCGCCAGCGCCGCGACCGCCGCCGCGTCCAGCCCGAGCCAGTCGCCGAGCACCGCTTCGTTGTCCGCGCCCGGCTCGTGGTAGAAGTCGAGCGGTTCGGGCGGAAACTCCGACAGGCGGATCGGCGAGCTCGGCAGCACGACGTCGCCGATAATCGGGTGGGTCATCCGGTGCAGCATGCCGCGTTCGTGCATGTGCGGATCGTTCATCACCTCGGCCACGTCGCGCATTGGCGCGACCGGGATGCGGTTGTCGCGGATCGCGCGATAGGCCTCGTCCTTGCCGCGGCCGGCTGTCCATTCGCCGATCATCGCGTTGATCTCCGCCTCGTGCGCGTGCCGCAGGGGCCCGCTGGCGTATTCCGGATCGTCCTTCAGTTCGGGATGGCCGATCAGATCCGCCAGCCGCTGCCACTGCGCCTCGCTGACGCAGATCAGCGCGATCCAGCCGTCCCGGCATTCGTAACGGCCGTAGGGCGAATTGTTGGCCGCCGTCTTGTCGCCGCGCCGCTCCGGCAATTCCCCGGTGCGGAAATAGGAGGAAAATTCGCTGGCCAGCGTGAAATACATCGCCTCCTGCATCGCCACCTCGACCCGGGTCCCCTGCCCCGTCGCGTTGCGCGCCAGCAGCGCGCTCAGGATGCCGGCGTAGAAATGGATGCCGCCCATGATATCGCACGGCGTGCCGCCCGCGCGCGCCGGCGGACCGCCGGTCTCGCCGGTGATGCTCATGATGCCGGCGGCGGCCTGGACCGTGTGGTCCATCGCCAACTGATCCATGTCCGGCCCGGTCACGCCGTAGCCCGTCGCGGTGCCGTAGATCAGCCGGGGATTCAAACCATGCATGACCTCCCAGCCGAGGCCCAGCCGGTCCATCGTGCCGGCCGCGAAATTCTCCAGCATCACGTCGGCCTTCCCCGCCATGTCCTTCAGCAGCGCCTTGCCCTTGGGGTGTTTCAAATCGAGGGTCACGCATTTCTTGTTCGAGTTCAGCATGGCGAAGGCGAGCGGCGTGTCCGCCCCGCCCAGGCGCCGGATCCGGTCGCCGACATGGCTCTCTACCTTCACGATTTCGGCCCCGGCCATCGCCATCAGGAACGAGGCGTAGGGGCCCTGGTAGATCTGCGTCAGGTCGAGCACCTTGATGCCCTGGAGGGGGGTGGTCTGCATGGAGGGTCCCGTTCGTGTGTGTGGCGGCGGTATTAAAGACGCTGGGGGGCGATCAAGGAAGGGGTGCGAGGGCGGAGGGGTACAAGAGGCAGCGAATAAAGCCCACATACACCTGTTGCCTGTTGCGTTACGGAATACAATCCATTATTATGCGATATGGAGATTCGCAATATCCGCCATCGCGGTCTGCGCAGCCTTGTAGAGAAGAACGACCCCCGGCGCCTGCCGCAAGACCATCTGGCGAAGATTGCCGATATCCTGGCGTTCCTGATCGACATGGAGAGCATCGACGAGATTTTCGATCTACCGAAGTACAAGCCGCATCGCCTGACCGGCAATCGCGCCGGGACATACAGCGTCCACGTGACGGCCAACTGGCGCATCACGTTTCAGCATGACGCGGAAACCGGCGAACTCTTCGACGTGGATTTCGAAGACTATCACTGACGGGCGGAAGACCCAGGGAAGGCACCAAACAGATGGCGATAAAGATAGGCATGCAGCCGGTTCATCCGGGCGGATTCATCAAGCGGTCGGTCCTGCCGGACGGCCTTTCGGTGACCGACGCGGCCCAGGCCTTGGGCGTCGGCCGTCCGGCGCTGTCCAACCTGCTGAACGAGAAGGCGTCGCTGTCGCCGGAGATGGCGCTGCGCGTCGAAAAGGCGTTCGGCGTCAAGATGGACACGCTGCTCCGCATGCAGACGCGCCACGACGCGCATCTCATGCGCCAGCGCGAGGACGAGGTGCGAGTCGCGCGCTACGCGGAGGCGTGACGCGGTGAGTTGAGCGCGTGCATGACCTCCCAGCCGAGGCCCAGCCGGTCCATCGTGCCGGCGGCGAAATTCTCCAGCATCACGTCGGCCTTCGCCGCCATGTCCTTCAGCAGCGCCTTGCCCTTGGGGTGTTTCAAATCGAGGGTCACGCATTTCTTGTTCGAGTTCAGCATGGCGAAGGCGAGCGGCGTGTCCGCCCCGCCCAGGCGCCGGATCCGGTCGCCGACATGGCTCTCTACCTTCACGATTTCGGCCCCGGCCATCGCCATCAGGAACGAGGCGTAGGGGCCCTGGTAGATCTGCGTCAGGTCGAGCACCTTGATGCCCTGGAGGGGGTGGTCTGCATGGGGCGTCCCGTTCGTGTGTCGCGGTGGTATTTAAAGACCGCGCGGCCCGATCAAGGAAGGGGTGGGGGACGCCTATGCCGTGAACCGCGCGTCTATTTGCTCACCGGTAGGCTCTCCCGAAAGGCGGCAGGCGTCAGAACGGGCACGGAAAAACCGCCGGCTAGGGCCAACAGGTCGTTGTCGCCCGTAATCAGAGCGCCTGCGGCAGCCGCCAGCGCCAGGAACGGGCGGTCGTGGGAGTCGCGGCATTCGGGGACTTCGATCGTGTCCGGCACGGCGACGGTCTCGCACCAGGGCAGGGTGTCGCCCAGCAGTTCCTCCCGGTCCGCTTCCGTCGGCTTGAACTTGGTATTAGGTGAGAACGCGGATCAGTTCCCGGGCGGTGTCGCGGCTGGCCAGCAGGCGTATGGCGCCGGACTGCCAGGCGTGGCGCAGCCACACATGCGACCCTTTGTGAAACAGCAGGGCCGAGACCGACTCATTGATCTCGAGAACGACGCGTGGCGGGCCATCCCGTGTTAGCGTTCCTCGTCTCGCGTCCACCCGACCGCGTCGGCCACATCGTCCTCGCCGAGTCCGAGATCGGCCAGTTTCGAACGTACGGCGTCGGCCCGGTCGAGCCGCACGGGCGTCAGCACGATCCGCCCGTCGTCCTCGGTCACGTCGAAATATTCGGTGCCCTCGCAGAAAGACAGCGCCGCCGTGGGCACGGTCAGTTGGTTCTTGGAGGTGAGTTTGGCGCGCATCTCGAATTCCGTAATCAAGGCAGTAAGAATAATATACATGTTCCGGCGCGTGGTTTTAGTGATGATCCTTTCCACACCGGCCGGATGACGGGCCGGCGAACGACTCCATTACAATGCATTGGAAACCTAGGCCGCGCCGACGAGTCCCACCGCAATCGCGCTCATCGCCGTCCTCCCCGGTCGATTTCCGATAGCACCATAGCGCCGTCCAAGCGGCGGCGCCGACTTCACGAACCGTGCCACCCGGACATGCCGCGCGACATCAAGACAGGCGCACGCCGCCACCGCCACGTCCCGCCCAACACAACCGCCCTCCCCCTATCCCCTATCCTGCCGCCAGACGTCGTCGCGCGGCATGTCCGGGTTGCCGGGGCGCGTGTCGTAGTAGGGGAGGAGCGGCTTGTAGTGTTCGTACAGGCGGCGCAGTTCGCCGACCGGCTCGTCATGCAGGTCGGCGCGCAGGTCGATCCAAGCGTAGCTGCGCCGGTTCACGACCTTCAGGGCGGACGAGAACTCGCCGCCGACCTGGCCGCCGGCGTCGCGGCCCGCCTCGAGACACTTCATCAACCGGTCGCCCAGATCCTGGCCGGCGCTTGTATCCCAGACCTCGACCATGGCGTTGACCGTGTCCGCCCCCGTCAGGCGGTTGCCGAGCGACACGAAATCGCGCTTCGCGACATGGCCCTTCCAGTCCTCGCTGTCCCGGCCGGTCCACGCCGCGGTTCGGCCCTCGGCGTCGACCACCGCGACCTGCCGCCATTCGCGGTGCGGGTCGTTGTCCGACAGTTCCTGCAAGACCTTTTCCGCGCCGTAACCCATCGACAGCAGATCGAGGCCGAGCGGCCCGAAGCGCGGATCGCCGTTCGCCTGCACCACCAGCGCGCCCGCGCCCGGCTTCAGGAAGGGGCACTTCGCGCCGATGGCGATGGGCCGCGTGGCGATTGCGATACCGAACATGCCGGTATCGGGGCAGCGTGCGATCACGGAGTAGGTCATGTGGCTCCAATACAGTCAAAGGCGGCCGATCCATGGGATGCTAGCCCGGATCGTGGTTCGTTGAAATCGCATTCGACGATCCAGCAATAGCGTTAGTCTGATGTTACTTAATCTATTCTGATGTTACTTAATCTAT
>CAYLTU010000059.1:17257-23997 GCA_964386465.1 uncultured Rhodospirillaceae bacterium | reverse complement strand
TCTGTAAAATACCAATCCAAACAGGAGGTTGGAAATACTTCACGATCGACTACTTGGGGTAATGGCAATGACTATCACATCGCACGGAACGGCAACGCTGGTCATTAGCGGATTGACCGTTTGGGTCGCAACCCTGGCTTCGATGCTGCCCTACTAACAGGCCAAACGGATACAAAGGGCCTAAAACAAGGACTTAGTCGGCGTCCTGAACATCGAGGCCACGTGGATATAAAGTCGCCGCGGCGCGAATGGGCTGCCGCTGCCGCGACGGCGCCGGATAACGCCGCTCCATCCGCTTCCACACAAACTCACGCCATTTACCAAGGTAGGCCGAAGGCAAAGTCGCCGCCAAGCCGCCGATGGTCAGAACGATCAGGAACGTGATCGCGCCGAGAAACCCCGGCAAAACCGCCATCCAGGCATTGGTGAAATTAAAGATGACGCCGATGACGAGTAGCACCGGAATGAGGACCGAGGCGGCCCAAATCAATTCGACGGAGAGGATCGAAGCACCGCCGAGGATACCGTAACGATCAAAAAAATTGGAAAAAGTCTGCTTAAAGTCTGTGCTCTTACCGTTGCGTAAAAAGGTCATTACATCTCGTTGTTATTGTTCTTGGACATCTGCTAGTTCATTCACCGTACGCTGGCCGCACTCAAAAGACCCGTGCATTTCAAGCAGATCGGCTATGCGTCGGCCGAAATCACGCCCCGGATCATGGCAAAAAGGCCGGCGCCGACGGCGAGTTCGTAGTAAATCAGAGGTTTCTTAACGTCCTCTTAAGAATTCAACGATTCGATCCGAATAGCGCGATTTGCTGCACGATACAGCGTGATCGCACCGACGCCCGCCAGAACGATCAGTGCACCCACCAGGCGGTCGATTTCCGCACTTTCGTCCAAGAGGACGACGCCGGCCAAGAACCCGAAGACCGGTGTCAGCAGCGTCAACGGCAGTGCCCGATTGACTTCGTAACTCTGCAGCAGCCAATACCAGACGCCGTAGCCGAAGATCGTCACGGCAACGATGAGGTAGGCGAAGCCGAACCAGACCGCCCATCCGATCTCCTCCAACGCCGCGCGATGGCCTGTTTCGAGAAAAAACGACGCGGCGAGCATTTGTGGCGCAGCGAACAACGCGATCCAACCGTTGAGTGCGAACGGGTCAATCTTACCGAGCCGCTTTACCTGGATCGCGCCGACCGCCCACAGGAAAGCCGCCACCACGATGAGCCCGGCCGAGAGGGGCGCGCTTGCGGTACGCGGCTCCCCGGCAAGGAGGAAAATGCCAATGAAGGCGACCAGCATGCCGATGCCGCGCCAAACCCCGATCCGCTCCTTGAAGAAGATGACGGCGAGAAGCGCGGCGAACGGCACTTGCGCCTGCATCAGCATGACCGAGATCGACGCGTCCACGCCCAACAGGCCCGTGAAGCCGCAGGCGAAGTGCAGGAAGCCGAGCGTAACTGATATCCCGAACACCTGCCCCAGCCGAGACCGCTCGCGCAGCATGAACGGCAGCAACAGCACGCCTGTCATGACATAGCGGATGCCCATGAAGAGCATCGGGGGCATATCTGTGATCGCCAGCTTGGCGACCACGAAACTGCATCCCCACACAAGCATGACCGCAACGGCGAGCGCAATGTGGCTCGGGCTCATGAACCGAATTCACAATCTACGGCACCGCGCATCACCGGGCCACGGCGAGTTGCCGGATCTCCCCCAGCGTCGACTCCAAATCGCGCACTTCGCACCAGCCGACGCGCATCATCTCGATGGCCGGATCGTGCAGGTGCGGCAGAGTGGTGCCGGTGCAATCCTCGACGACGATCGGTTTGAAGTCGCGGAACATGGCGTCTTTCGAGGTCGCGGCGACGCACTGATTGGTCAATACCCCAGCGATCAGCACCGTGTCGGCCTCGAGCGCCCGGAGGACGCCTTCGAGATTGCTGTTGTAGAAGGCGCTGAGTCGTGTTTTGTCAACGTACCAGTCGCGTTCCTGCGGCTCCAATTCGTCGTAGATTTGGTAGCCCCACGTGCCTTGCCGCAAGCCTCCGTCTTTCAGGAACGGACGAAGCCGCATGAACGGGCCGCCATCCTCAACGCCGCGGCTGCCATGGCGTGTCCAGATGACCGGGATGTTTTTGGCGCGCGCCTCCGCCAAGAGTTGTCGCGTCGGTTCGATCGTGCGGCGCATATGCGCAATGTCGATGCCTTTCTGCGCGTACCAGCCGTCTGGATGCAGGAAATCGTTCTGGGGATCGATAACGACCACCACAGTGCGCCCGGGAACCAGGTCCCAACGCACTTCCTCGAAAGGTACCGCCGAAGGCTCGTCCGATTGCATTGCACACCTCTCCTCATTCGAACGAATAAAAGAGTCAGCCTAGCGGCATACAGCGCGCGATGAAAATCAATCGCGGACGACGTAGATCGGAATAATCCCATAGAACTTCGCCGCTGGCAGTCTGCCAATATACTCGCAGTGCAGATCATCGTTCGGTTCCAGCGCATTGGCGGCGGCGAATGCCTCGCTTACGAAAACTTCCCCGGGCCGTGCGATGGTGCCTAGCCGTTGTTCTCCAGGAATTCCACCCAATTTCCGTCCGGGTCTTCGATCATCGAAATACGGACGCCTGGACGTACGTCGCGCGGTTCGACGGCGACCTTGTAACCCGCATCGCGGCATTTGTCGGTCATCGCCTGCAAATCCGTCACAGTGATCGTCCAGTAGCGGATACCGGACGCGCCGAGCGGGCCGCCGGGATTGTCCTTACGTTCCGGCAAGGTATCGTGAATAACCAGCTTGACGACCGTCGTTCCGCACATCAGCCGGTGCATTCTGCCGCCACCGGCCGGCATTTCTACCGCATATTCCAGGCCCAGCGTATCGCGATAGAATTTCAGCGCCGCGTCGATATCGCGGACGACGATGCCGATATCGATCGACTCCTTGCCGATTTCGATGGTCATGAATGCCTCCCTTCTTTCGGTTACGTTTCCTGATACCAGGATGCCGCGCGTCGCTCGTTGAAGCTGGCGAGCCCTTCGATGCCGTCCTCGGTCCGACGGCGCAACGCATGTCCAAGTGCGATCGCTGACGCGTCATGATCGTTCACCCCATGAGCGGCAGTGCGTAGGATGAAATCCTTCGTCTCGGCGATCGCGCTGGGACTGCATTGCAGCAGCGCATCGATGATGGGCGTCGCTGCCGCATCCAACCCACCGGTCTGGCAGATTTCATGGACCAGGCCGCACTCCTTCGCCTTCTCGGCCGTGAAACGCTCCGCCGTCAGCGCGTAGCGCCGCAAGGCACGCAGCCCCATGGCGTCGCAGAGCTGCGGAATGATCGGCCCCGCCACCAGCCCCCAGCGCACCTCCGTGATCGAGAACTGCGATTCTTCCGAAGCGATGGCGATATCGCACGCCGCCATAATCCCTATCCCGCCGCCGAAGCAGCCACCATGCACCAGCGCGATCGTCGGCTTGGCGCAGGTATTGAGATGGCGCACCGCATCGGTCGTGATCGTCGACATGGCCAGATTGGCGTCGAGCGCCTGTTTCGACAGATCGTTCATCCATTTGAGATCGGCGCCGGCCTGGAAGTAGTTGCCGTTGCCGCGCAGGACGATGATCCGCACCGCGTCGTCCGCCGATAGCGCGCCGATCGCGTCGAGCAAGCCTTGGATCATGGCATCGTTGTAGGCGTTGTTTCGGTGGGGCCGGTTCAGGGTGACCGTCGCGACCCCGCGGGCATCGACATCCGTCAAGACTGGCTGCTCGCTCATAGCGGATTTGATCCTTCGCAAGTTGGGGAATGGCGGCGACCCTATCACCTTGCCGTCAGGCCCGCTACGGCGGGGAAACTGGTGCGACGCGACGCCTCAGGCCGTCGCCTTCCGGCGGCAGAAGCAGGACGCATGCACCGGCACCGCGGCCCGCGCGACCGCCTGATCGAGCAGGAGTTTGACGTGCAACACCTCCCCACCAATCGCAGATCAAATTCAGAACATCGCGTTAGAAAGATTACAGCGGTATTTCCGTGCCGCAACGATCCAGCGTCTTTCATCCTCACGCTGCACGGACGGCTCGCGCGATCTCGGCCCATTTCCCGCGGTTTGAAGGGTCGGCCGAGATCGACTGCGTTGCGAAATACATCACGACGCGGCTCGCCACGCCCTTGTAACGGGCGATCAGTTTGTCGGCCATATCGTCCCACCGCGCGGAAAGCCCAAACTGGTTGAGCATCTCGTCGCTGACCAGATCGATAATGCCGTCCTGATCGCCGGCACGCAGTTTCTCTGAGAGTTCCTGGCGCTTGCCCTCGTACCCCAGATCATCGAACTGGAATGCGTAGACCGGTGTCGATCCGTAGAACCCGATTGCCGCCTTCGCTTCCCGCTCCAGGGGCGCACGCTCCTCCGGCGTATCGCCGGGCACCGCCAGCACCGGCACGATCAGATCGATTTCGTCCAGGCTGCGGCCGGCCTTTTCCGCACCCTCGATAACTTTCGGGATCAAGCGATTCTCGATATAGGGCATGGAGTGCATGGGATGCACATGCACGCCGTCGGCGACCTCGCCCGCGACCTTCAGCATCAACGGATTAACCGCCGACATGTCCAGCTTGACGTCCTCGTAGTCGTGCCGCCCGGGCGCCCAATGCGGCGTCAGCAAGTTGAGCTGATAAAACGGCCCGTCATGCTCCAGCCGCGCCTCGCCACGAAAGGCCGTCAAAGAGGCACGGACAGCCAGCATGTAGTCACGCATGCGCATCGCCGGCTTCTCGAACTCGACGCCATAGCGGCGCTCGATATGCGGTTTTACCTGACTGCCGAGCCCGAGGCGGAATTTGCCCTTCGTATTGCGGGCCAGTTCCCAGGCGATCTGTGCCGTGACCATGGGGCTGCGCGGAAAGGCGACGGCGATGCCGGTCGAGAAATCGAGCGACGGCGCCGCCATGGCGGCGGCGGCCACCATCATCCAGGGGACCTGCCCCCCTTCGGTGAACAGCAGGCCCGAGGCGCCCATTTCCTCCATGTCGCGCGCCAGTTGCGCGATATTGTCCCAGCTATCCGCGCTGGTCTTGATGTCGAATTCCATAACGCCCCCTCTCGAACTTGGCCGGAACAGAACATCTTACTCTCGACCCGGCAATGCAAATCGGTACATGGACTCGGTACATGGCGCCGCATAGGATTGTGGCGCGCTTAGGCGCCCAAGTTCACCGCCCAATGAGGATATTGCCATGACCCCGCCGGAACGCCTGCGCGCCCTGCTCGCCGAACCTGGACTCGTCATCATGCCCGCCGTGTGGGATGGGCTAACCGCCAAGATGACCATCGAAGCCGGATTCAAGACCGCCTTTCTGTCCGGCTCCTGCGTCGCGGCAAGCCGGCTCGGCGGTCCGGACCTCGACCTGCTGTCCTTCGCAGAAATGATGGATTCCTTCAACCAGGCGCGCGGCGCGGCGCCCGATCTACTGATCCTGGCCGACGCGGATCACGGTTACGGCAACGCAATGAACGTGCAGCGCACCGTGCGCGCCTATGGCAGGGCGGGCGCGGCGGCGATCCTCATCGAGGACAAGATTACCCCGCGCGCGCTGACCGCCGCCGGTAAACCGGCGCTGCCGCGCGAGGAAGTGCGCATGAAGATCCGCGCCGCCGTCGAGGCGGCGAAGGACTCCGGCATCCTGGTCATGGCGCGGACCGACTGCCGCCCCACGCTAGGCATAGACGAAGCGGTCGCCCGCATCGAAATGTACGTCGAGGAAGGCGCCGATATCCTGTTCCTCGACTCGCCGGCCGATGAAGACGAAGTCCGCCGCGCCGTCGCCGCCGCCGCGGGCCGTACCTCCTTCGCCGTCCTGTCGCCCGGCGCGCCGCGCGCCTGCCCGTCGCAAACGGAAGCCGAAGCGCTCGGCATCAAGATCGGCACCTACCCGACGGGCATGCTGTCTCCCGCCGTCGCAGGCATCCGCGCCGGACTAGCCGCGCTCGGCGCGGGGAACGCCGAAGCGGACAGCGCCCTGGCACCGGCCGATCTGCGCGAAACGCTCGGTTACGGGGATTACGAAGAACGTGCGAAGCCGTTCGTGCTGCCGCAATAGCGGTGTCTAGGGATTAGAGTTCCGCGATCCGCCCCCACGCCGCGTCGAGCCGCGCGCGCAGGGCCGCTTCGTCGCCGGAATTATCTATGACCAGGTCCGCCTTCTCCCGCCTGGCATCGTTCGACAATTGCGACGCGATACGTTTCCGGACCGCGTCCGCGTCGACGCCGTCGCGCGCCGTCGCCCGGGCCACGGCGGTATCGGGATCGACGATGACGACCCAGACCTCGTCGACCATGGGCTCCCAGCCGGCTTCCAGCATGACGGCGGCTTCCAGCACGATAATGTCGTCCGGGCGGGCCGACCGCGACTCCTCGAACGCCGCTAAGGCGAGGCGGGCGATTTCGGGCCAGATAATGCCGGTCAGGCGGTCCAGCGCCGCCGGATCTCCGAACACCTTGCCGCCCAGGACCTTGCGGTCTATCTGGCCGTCCGCGCCGACGACATCGGCGCCGAATGCCTCGGCCACTTTCCTAAACGCTTCGGTATCGGGCTCGTAGGCGCGGTGGCCGAGCTTGTCCGCATCGATAACCGACGCGCCCTTTTCGCCGAGATATTTCGCGGCGGTGGATTTGCCGGACGCGATGCCGCCGGTCAGACCTATGATCATGTCGCTTTCAACCCT
>CAYLTU010000059.1:0-17157 GCA_964386465.1 uncultured Rhodospirillaceae bacterium | reverse complement strand
ATTTGCCGGACGCGATGCCGCCGGTCAGACCTATGATCATGTCGCTTTCAACCCTTGCTGTGGGCGCCGCGGCGCGGAACCGATACCAATAGACGTTCAAGCGCACCCGGCCTTGTTGCGTCAATAGCCGGCACGCATAATCCTTGCGAGGGAGATGCGCGAGATGGAGCGGAAGAAGGCACAATTTGTCGGCCGGTCTGTTGCAGGGGATCGGCGGCGCGCTTTACGAGGCGTTTCGATACGATCCGAACGGCGAGCCCCTGTCGACCACCTTCGCCGACTATCACGTACCTCTCGCGCGGGAAGCGCCACCGGTGGAAGTCCTAATCACCGAGGATGCCCCAGCCCTCTCAATCCCTTGGGCATCAAGGGCGCCGGCGAAGGGGGCATCAACGCCACCGGCGCGGCATTGGCGACCGCCATCGACGGATACCGGGTGCCGTCACGCAGCTTCCCGTGACGCCGCAGCGGCTGCAAAGATTACTCGAACGTCGCAGTTTATGAGTCCATGACCTTGTCGACGTCCAGCTCTTTCGCCGTTTCACGCAAATGACGCGCCACATCGGCCGGCGTATAGGGCCGATCCAGTTTGCGGAACTGGTAACCCATCCCGAAGCAATACCGGAACTGCGCGTCGGTCAGACCAAGTATCCGGCTGTGCCCTTCCTGCGCGCTCTCCATTTCCAATGCCCAGGCCGCATCGTCTTCGGTGCTGTCCGACCGCGGAAACAATCCGATCACCTCGCCCCAGCCCCAGGCGCAATGCGCCGTGCCGCAGGCATGATGAACCGTGCGCAGATCGAGCAGTTCGCCGTCCAAATCGTCCATGAATTCCGCCAGTTCAAGCAGCTTCGCGCTGGCCGTTTTCTGGTCCGCTGGTGCGGTTCCGTCTCGTGGCATCGGTTCCTCCTTCTCAATCCGGCACGATAATGGGTTCGAGCGCCGGCCTGCCCATCACAAGATCGGCGCCCTTCTCGCCGATCATCATCGCCGAGGCGTTGAGGTTGGCCGAGACCATCGCCGGCATGATCGAGGCATCAATGACCCGCAGGTTTTCCAAGCCGCGGACACGAAGCCGATCGTCGACGACGGCGGTGGGATCCGTATCCGGCCCCATGCGGCAGGTGCCCATGACGTGGAAGGTGGTGTTGCCCAGTTCGCGCGCCGCCTCCAACAACTCGTCGTCGCTCCTTATATCGGCATCGGGATATTCCCAGCCGTCGAAATAGGGTTTCATCGCCTCCGTCTCGGCAAGCCTGCGCGACAGTTTCATTGCGTCGACGATCACTTTGCGATCAAGCTCATGGTCGAGATAGTTCGGTTGGATCGTCGGTTTTTCGAACGGATCGGAAGATTTCGCCCGCACCCAGCCCTTGCTCTCCGGCCGGTGTTGCCATGTCGCGACCGTGAAGCCCGGATAGTCGTTCAGCATCCCGTGGACATAAGGATTGTAACTGGCCGGCGTGAAGATGAATTGCAGATCGTTGCTCTTCGCCCCGGGATCGGAATGCCAGAAACCATAGACCATGGACGGGCTCAGTCCGAGGATGCTCTTGCCGCCGGCAAAATACTTTACGATTTCTCCTACCAGATTAAGGCCGGTCGCTAACTCATTGATTGTTTGACTATTTTTAATCTTACCACTGAACCGTGGTGCGTAGTGATCGCGCAAATTCTCGCCGACGCCGGCCAGCTCGTGCGACACCTCGATCCCGAGCGACTGCAGTAGGTCGCGCGGCCCGATTCCGGAGAGCTGCAGCAGTTGCGGCGAATTGATGGCGCCCCCGCTCAGTATTACGTCTCGGCCCGCGAGGACTTGAACGGTCCGACCGCCGCGCCCGCCTTTCGCATATTCCACACCGACCGCCTGCTTTCCTTCCAATAAAACCCGGGTGGCGTGGGCATTGGTGCGCAGGGTCAGGTTCGGTCGCGATTTTGCAGGTTTTAGAAAAGCGCGCGAGGTGCTCATCCGGCGCCCCTTGTAGGCGGTGCGCTGGACGTAGGAAATGCCTTCCTGCCGCTCACCGTTGTAGTCCGGGTTGCGCGGGATACCGATTTCGCCGGCCCCCTCCATGAAGGCTTCACACAGCGGGTGGGTGTAGTTGAGGTCGGTCACCGTCATGTTGCCTTCACGGCCCCGGAAAGTTTCTTCGCCGCCGATCCGCTTCTCGCACCGACGGAAATAAGGCAACACGTCGGCGTATCCCCAACCCTGGTTACCGTTCTGCGCCCAGCTGTTGAAGTCCATCCGCTGGCCGCGGTTGTAGATATGGCCGTTGATAGAACTCGACCCGCCGAGCGTCTTGCCCCGTGGCACGGGTATGTTGCGGCCGCCGGTCCAATGGCTGGGTTCGGATTCGTACAGCCAATTCACGTTCGGATTCGTCAGCGTCTTGATGAAACCGGCTGGAATATGGATATACGGGTTCCAGTCCGGCGGTCCCGCCTCCAAAAGGCATACGCTGTTCTTACCGTCCGCCGACAGCCGGTTCGCCAGAATACAGCCGGCGGAACCGGCACCCACGATCACATAGTCGAATGATTCTGCCACAATCCCAATCCCGTCATTGTTCAGCCGTCCGCTGGTCCGGCCAGAAGCGGCTTTCCGGCCGCGCCAGCCCGAAATGATCGCGCAGCGTTTCCCCTTCATACGCCGTCCGGAACAACCCACGCCGCTGCAGCAAAGGCACCACCTCGTCGATGAAGACGTCCAGCATCGCCGGCAGGATCGGCGGCATCAGATTGAAACCGTCCGACGCCCCGTCGGTGAACCAGTCCTCGATCAGATCGGCGAGCTGTTCCGGTGCCCCGGCAAAGGTGAAATGGCCCCGTGCGCCTGCCAGCTTCGACAACAGCTGCCGCAAGGTCAGCCCTTCCCGCCGCACTAAGCCGACAATGACCTCGGTCCGGCTGCGCGCGGCCTCGACGGTCGAGGGGTCCGGGAAATCTTCCGGGGTCAGCGGCTCGTCGAGCGGCAAATGCGAGAAGTCGTGCCCGCCGAACCGCCCGGATAGGCGCTTGCGGCCGATCTCGGGATCGGCGAGATCGTTCAATTCCTCGGCGATCCTTTTCGCTTCGGCCTCGGTCCCCGCGATCACGGGGCTCAACCCCGGCAGTATCAGCACCTGGTCCGGGGATCGTCCCTCTTCCGCGACGAGCGACTTGAGGTCGGTGTAGAAGGCCTGCGCCGTCGCCTTTTCCATATGCGCGGTGAACACCGCTTCGGCGTGGCGTGCCGCGAACCTGCGCCCGGTCGTGGATGAGCCTGCCTGGATCAGCACGGGGCGTCCCTGCGGACAGCGCGGTATGTTGAGCGGACCGGCAACCTCGTAAAGTTCGCCCACATGGTCGATCGGCAGGATACGGTCCGCGCGCGCGTAGTGCCCGCTTTCCCTGTCGTCGACCAGCACGTCGTCGACCCAGCTGTCCCACAAACCCTTCGCAACCTCCAGATATTCCTCGGCACGCGAATAACGGTCGGCATGGCTGACCTGCCCGAGGCCGCCGAAGTTCTTAGCGGCCGGCACCGACCAGGTCGTAACGATATTCCAGCCCACCCGGCCCCTGCTCATATGGTCCAGCGAAGCGAATTGGCGGGCCAGATTGAACGGCTCGGTGTAGGTCGTCGAGGCGGTCGCGATGAGACCGATGCGCTCGGTCAACACCGCCAGCGCACCGAGCACCGTCAGCGGCTCGAGCCACGTTCGCCCGGCCCGCTCGACATCGTCCCAAACGGCCAAAGTGTCCGCCAGGAAGATCGAGTCGAATAGCCCTTTCTCGGCCTTGTCCGCCAATTCCTGGAAGTACCGTATATCGGTCAACGGCAGCGGCGAGGCCAGCGGATGCCGCCAGGAGGCTTCGTGATGCCCGCGGCTCTGAATGAAAAGGTTTAGATGCAGTTGTCGTTCCATATCCACAAGTGTAGGCGGCGGCGGCGAATCCGTCCACGGACACGGAGAGGAGCACCGGACTCCCGCTTGCCGCTGAACGACAAAGACAGGCGACCGGAGATCATCGCCAGTAGAGCAAGTCTAAAAAATACGCTAAGCTATTGGTAACTCTTTTCTTTGCAGGGGAGAGGTATTATTCGCATGGCGCTAGGGAGACGCTTGCGTCTGCTTTCGGCGATCGTAGTTTTCGGGTCTCTTGCATCTTCGGCAGCCGGGCAACAATCCGGCCACGTGAATCTGGAAAGCGAACCGATCCAGCCGTTGCCGCAAAAGTTGGTGCTTAACCCCGAAAAGGTTGCGCTGGGGGGGCGACCTGTTTTTCGACACACGGCTGTCGAACCGCTCAGGATCGTCGTACACCGCTTCGTCATGGTTGACGGAATCCAGCGACAGGAAAATCCGCGTGCGTGCGGGAACCTTGTAGCCGGCGATCTCCGTGTCCTGCACCGCGACCCGCCGCCAGATGGTTTGCGGTGAAGGTCGAAAAGGTACGGTTGACCGGAGATCCGGCCGGCGCCGGCGCGATCTCGGTCCGTGTCTTGTGGTACGCGCTATCCGCCATCGGCGGCCCCGCTCACTTAGCTTCGCTCGCGAGTGCTATAGCGCGGAACGGCGTCCTATCCGAAAGCAAACCCTGCATAGCCGTCCGCCACGACTTCCTCGCACTTGCGGCAGTATTCCGGGAAGCCGCCGTAATACGGCATGAAGACCCGCGCCTTGCCGTGCACGTTGGCACCCAGGTACCAGCTGTCGGTCGTCGTCTTGACGCCGACTTTGGCGACGTCCTGGTTGTGCTGCCACCAGGCCCGTTCGGCCTCGTGCTCAGCTTCGATAGCAGTGTAGTTGCGGTCCTGCATGTAGGCGAGGCAGTCGGTGATCCAGTCGACATGCTGTTCGATGGTCGGGATCATGTTGGTGAAGACCGAGGGGCTGCCGGGGCCGGTCACGGTGAACAGGTTCGGGAAGTCGGCCATGGCGAGGCCGAGATAGCTGATCGGGCCGTCGGCCCAGCGGTCGCGCAGGCTGGCGTCCTCCTTGCCTCGGATATCGACCGCCGTCAGCGCGCCTGTCATCGCGTCGAAGCCGGTGGCGACGACCAGCGCGTCGATCTCGTAATCCTTGCCGTGCGCACGGATCGCGTTGGCGGTGACCGCCTCGATCGGGTCGTCAGCCACGTCGATCAGATGCACCGTGGGCTTGTTGTAGGTGGCGTAGTAGTTGCTGTCGACGCAGAGCCGCTTGCCGCCGATGATGTTATTCGGGCAGAGCAGCTCGGCCGTCTCGGGATCGTCAACGAGTTCGCGGATCTTTCCGCGCACGAATTCGGCCACCGTGTCGTTCGCCTCCTGGCTCAGCATCAGGTCGCCATAGGCGCCCATGAAGGAAAGCCCGCCGGCGGCCCAGCGTTCCTCATATTCCGCCTCGAGTTCCTCCGGCGTCGCCTCTACCGCCTTGCCGACCCGGAAGCGGCCATGGATACCCGGCGGGGTCTGTTTGGCCTGGGCGCGGAACTCCGCGTAGTGCGACTTGACCCAACCCTCGTATTCCTTGTCGAGCGGCGCATTGTGCGCCGGGATCGCGTAGTTCGGTGTGCGCTGGAAAACGTAGAGCTGCGCCGCCTCCTCCGCGATCACCGGGATCGACTGGATTCCCGACGAGCCGGTGCCGATCACCGCGACCCGCTGGCCCGTGAAATCGATCTTTTCGTGCGGCCATATCGCGGTGTGGTAGGTCGGCCCGGCGAAATCCCTGACCCCTTCGATATGCGGCCAGTTCGGCTTCGAAAGGCAGCCCGTCGCCATGACGACGAAGCGCGCGTCGAACGACGTGCCGTCCTCGGCTTCAAGCGCCCAGCGCGCCGCCCCTTCGTCATAGGACGCCTTGGCGATCCGGGTCTCGAACTGGATATCGCGGCGCAGATCGAAACGCTCCGATACATGCTGCGCATAATTCAACAACTCGGGCTGCGGCGCGTAGCGTTCGGTCCACTGCCATTCCTGCTGCAGGGCCTCGTCGAACTGATAGGAGTACTGCATGCTCTCGATATCGACCCGGGCGCCCGGATAACGGTTCCAGTACCAGGTGCCACCGACATCGGTCCCGGCCTCGACGACCCGGACGGACAACCCCATCGGGCGCAGGCGATGCAGCAGGTACATTCCCGCGAACCCTGCCCCGACAATAACGACATCGAATTGTTGCGCGCTCATAAGCCGTTTACTCCGCATATAAAATACGGCGGCATCCTATCGACTGCGCGCACGCCGTGCCAAGGTTGCGTTTGTCGCAACGGCACCAAAGTCACTGGATAGGAATTTGCTGCCTAACCGGCAGCGGTCTGCAAACTCATTGGTGCGGCAGCGGCCCCGTCGAAAACCGAGCCACCACCGCGCCGAACACTAGGATTCGTCGGTGAGATTCTCAGCCGACGATTTACCGTTCCGTCCGGGTACCAGCTCGTAGGAGACTTTCTGCCCTTCACGAAGCGAACTCATGCCGGCTTGCTCGACAGCCGAGATATGCACGAACGCGTCTTGCGATCCGTCTTCCGGCTCGATGAAGCCAAAGCCCTTAGCCGGGTTGAACCATTTTACTGTACCAATTGTCATAGTCGTTTCCTCTAACAAGAATGTAGATTTCGCGCCCCGCACCATGCGCAGCGCTTTCGATTAAACGCATACATTGTCAGGGAAATACGAAACTTGACGGCGAACCGAGTTTTCAGATTACACAAACAAATGCAACACGCATAGTCGGGCATATAAAGAAATTCTCAAAAGTGTCAATGAATCATTTGGTATTTTCGACCTTGTATTTCGGCCTGAATAAATCGGCTGTATTTTGTCAGTAACAGGAACCGTTTGATCGGCGAGCCGGAACGTGAAGCAAGAGTCCACACAGTAAGCGCCTCATATTAATATATTCCTCGCGGTCACCCTGGCATGGATGTACTGAAAATCTGAACCCAGAGGCAAAAAGATGGAATTCACCGTCACGCCATTGACCCCGGAGACCGGCGCCGAGATCCGCGGCCTCGACCTGCGCGATCCGTTAGACGACGAGACCATGGCCCGCTTGCGGCAGGTCTGGCTCGACCATGTCATCGTGCTGTTCCCCGAGCAGGAAATCGACGACGACCAGCAGATCGCCTTCAGCCGCCGAGTCGGCGAACTGGAACTGATCAACATGGCGGCGCTGCAGATGCGCGGCAAACCGGAAATCTACCGCGCCACGAACCTCAACGAAGACGACACGGTGATGGCGGAAGACCATCCGATCATGCAGACCAACCGCGACAATCAGAAATGGCATAGCGACAGCTCGTTCAAAAATGTGCCGGCGACGGCCTCGGCGCTGCACGCGCGGATTGTGCCGGAAAGCGGCGGCGGGACCGAGTACGCCAACGCGGCGGCGGCCTACGACGCGCTCGACGAGGAGACGAAGGCGCGGATCGAGGATCTGGTGGTCGTGCACAATTTCTTCTGGTCACGCCGCGATGTTCAGGAGTTTGCCTTCACCGAGGCAGAAAAAGCCGCCATTCCCCCGTCGCGGCAGCTTTCTCTAAAGCGCTTGCTGTGTCAATTTACGGTCCGTTTGGGAAAGAGAGGTTCGTTATGCGGCTTAAGGATCGAGTTGCAATAGTCACCGGCGGCGGCAGCGGGCTTGGCGCAGGTATCGCGAAACGCTTCGCAGCGGAAGGCGCGGCCGTGGTTTGCGCCGACATCAACGAGGAAAATGCAGAAACTGTCGCCAGCGGCATCGCGGCAACGCAGGCCAACGCGATTGCGATGCGCGTGGACGTCACCGATTACCAAGACGCTGAAAGGCTGACTGCCGAAACGGTCAGGCAATTCGGCAGGGTCGATATAGTCGTCAACAGCGCCGGCATCTCAAGCCACATGCTGTTTCTGGAAGCAAAACCCGAAGACTTTCAAAGGATTATGCGGGTCAACTTGGAAGGTACGCTCTATTGCGCGCAACATGCGGCGCGCGAAATGGTCAAACAGGGTTATGGGCGCGTGATCAACATCGCGTCGATCGCCGGCTTGCGCGCCGGAATCGGCCGCACGGGGTACGGCACCTCGAAGGCCGCGGTCATCGGCCTGACGCGGCAAATGGCCCTCGAACTGGGGCCGCTCGGCGTCACGGCAAATGCCATCGGGCCCGGGCCGGTCGACACGCCGCTTACCGAAGTCGCCCATTCCAAGATGACGCGCGAGGCCTATCTCGACCTCATCCCAGTCGGCCGCTACGGCCAAATCGAGGAGATGGCCGATGCCGCCACATTCCTTGCCGGCGAACAGGCCGCCTACATGAATGGACATATCCTCTACGTCGACGGCGGGTACACGGCGATCGGTATCGCCAAAGAATGAACGAATAAATTGCGCGATTCTTGGTAAATATTCTACTTAATATCGAAATATATTTAGTAATTCTTCTTTAGATTTTGCGAGAATATCAACCCAACATGGCGCTCGCGACGGGGCACAACGATAATTCTTATGAAACTTCGTGGAGAAAACCGCGAACCGGCACAGTTTTCCGTTTCACAAACGCTTGTCGGAAAAGGCCTATTCTCGCACCTGTGACGGTCGCCACAGTCGATAGATAAAATTTTAAATAAATGCCCTAATTTATTGATTTAAATAAATAAATTTTGTTCGATGAAATTGTGCCTTTTTTGAATTTATCCCCCAATTGGAGTACGTGAAAATTCGCCGATCGCCATACGCTGTCACCATAGAAAGAGGCCGGAAACATAGTTTCTCCTGGCCGGTTGGACAAAGCGAAGGCGAAAAAGATGGCGTTACCGAATTTTCCGATCGAAGACACGAACGCGGCGAACGGCGGCATTTCGTTCAGCTCGACCACCGTTATCGACGCGACGTCTTCCGATACGCTCATGCTGCCGAGCGGTCAGTTCGCGAGTGACGCCCAGTACACCAAGCATGGCGACGATCTGCATCTGACCGGTCCCGACGGCGCCACGGTCATCGTCCGCGATTACTTTCTGGCCGATCCCGCGCCCGACCTGATGACGCCGGAAGGCGGCCGGGTCACCGCGGAGCTGGTCAATTCCTTCACGCCCCCCGAGGCCGCCGGACAGTTCGCACAGGCAGGCCCCGTAAATATCGCCACCGGGCAGGCGGCCAGCCCCGTCGGGCAGGCCACCAGCGCCATAGGCGAAGTCTATGTCGTCCGCACGAACGGTGTTCGCGAGAAAATCAGCTCTGGTGATCCGATCTATCAAGGCGACGTCGTCGAGACAGCCGATGGCGGCGCGGTCAACATTCTTTTCGTGGATAAAACAACATTCGCACTTGGCGAAGACGCGCGTCTCGCCGTCGATGAACTGGTCTACGACCCCAACACGCATCATGGGTCGTCGACCTTCTCGATCCTTAAGGGCATGTTCGTCTTCTCCAGCGGCGAAATAGCCAAGATCGATCCTACGGAAATGACGGTGAAGACGACCGTCGCCACGATCGGCATCCGCGGCACCAAGGTCGCGGGCGAAGTCAAGCCGGCGGGCGAAGACAGCCAGTTCACCATCCTTGAAGGCGAGATCGTCGTCATCACGGACGAAGGCTTCGTCGTCCTGAACGACGCGAACGAGACGTCATTCGTCAGCGGCTTCAATGCACCGCCCACGGAAGCGGTACTTTTCAGCGAAAAAGAAATCAACGGTTTCTATAAGGACGTCAAAGAAATCTCCAACGACTACTACGGTAGCGGTTCTTCGGCCGGCGAAAAAAACGAAAAACAGGGCGAAGCCGAGGGTGAGACGACGGGTGAGCAGACGGAAGAAGCCGCCGCCGAGACGGAACTCAGCGACGATGAACTGGAAAAACTCGCTTCTACTCTGACCGACGTCGCTCCGGCAGCCGGTGGCGAAACCGAAATCGTCGAAGAAGCTGATTTCGAGGATGTCGCCGACGAACTGGCCGAAGGGTTTGGCGTCGAGGATGGGTTCGAAGCCGAAGAGATCGAGCCGGCCACCGTAACCGAAGCCACTCAAACAACTGCCGACGACGGCCCCACCACGACAGTTGTCGTCGAAGCGCCGGCACCGACCAACGCGGCACCGGAGATTGCCGGCCTGACCGCGCAAACCGTTCAGGCACAGCCCCAGATCGTGAACCACACACTGATCACGACGGCACAGGTGAGCGGCGTCGAAATGGACGATTTGACGATCGACAATGATCATCCGGTTTCGGTCACCTTTATGAAAGAAGGCGCCGGTTATCGCTCCACCGTCGGCTATTACAAGATCGACGACGACGGCCAGCTGACCGACGTTGGTCTGATCTGGGAGAATGCCTCGAAACAGGGTTCAGGCGGCAATCTCGTCCCTGGTGGCACTTCGTTCGATCTCGATGTGCAGGCAGGAGACAGGTTGTCCTTCTTCATCATCGCCAATGGCGACAGTCAGAACAATTTCGACTCGCTCGGCAACGGCAATTTCGAATTCCGGGACGGACAGAGTGCCGCGACGGTCGACAGCAACAATCCTTCTCTCGTCTTCGTCGGTACCGATGGCAGCGAAACCAATATCGCGGGCGACATCTACCATACGACGGACGCGGACGGTTCGATCCAGCTGAACGCCGACGGCCTGTTGCACACCGTCAGCAGCCTCGACGCAAATACCGGCGGCCTTATCATCGGCTTCGAAGACCTCTTCAATCTCGGCGATCAGGATTTCGACGATCTCGTGATCCGCGCCGATTTCGGCAGCGCAGTTGCCGAGACGGTCGCGCCGGCGAACGTCGCGCCCGAGATCGACTTGAGCGACGACAGCCAGACCCTGTCGGAGGCGACATTGGAAATCGTCGGCGGCTTCGTGACCGGCGATGTTCTGCAGGCCGGCGACCTCGAAGGCACCGGGATCGCGGTCACGGAACAAGGGTTCGACGAAACCGCGGGTGTCTACCGGCTGACGCTTTCGGGCGACGCATCGGTCGAGGATTACGAAGCGGCCATCGCTTCCGTTCAGCTAACGAGCGACGACGGTTCGGTCAACGCGGGCGTGCGGGACATCTCCATCACCGTCACGGATGCGGCCGGTGTAGAAAGCGACGCCGCGACGGTCAGCGTCTCCATCGAGTCGGTGAATGTCATCGACGGCACCGACAACGCCGATCTGATCGCCGGTACGGCGGGCAGCGACATCATCGATGGCGGCGCGGACGACGATATCATCGACGGCGCCGGCGGCAGCGATGCGATCCGTGGCGGTACCGGCGACGACCGGATCACCCTGGGCGACGACGGTTTCGTACTTGCCGACGGCGGCACGGGAACCGACACGATCGAGATCGACTTCGCGCTCGACATGACGACGGTTTCCGACGACGCCGTCAGCGGTATCGAGAGCTTCGATCTCCGCGGCGGCGGCGAAGCCGCACTGACGATCGGTCTCGACGACGCTCTGGCGGCGACCAGCGGCATCAACGCCCTGATCGGCACCGAAAACACCCTGGTGATCCGGCGCGACGAGGACGATACAGTCACGGTCGTCGGCGAGGACTGGGATGTCTCGACGGACGTGATCGACACCGACGGCGACCAGATCGGGGAAAGCTACACGGTCTATAACGACGCTGCCTCGGGCGCGACCGTTTATGTCGAGAGTGCAGCAGTTTTAAGGTAAAAATTCACCGTATTTACGATTTCCGAACTAGGCGAAACGAAACCCCTCGTAGCCATTGTCCACGACCTCGTTGCACTTCTTCGTATAGGCCTCGACGCCACCGACATAGGGCATGAATATGCGCGGCTTGCCTGGAATGTTGGCGCCCATATACCGGGAATTCGCGAGCGGATAGAGCGTGCCATCGGCGACTTCGTTGTTGTGCGTGACCCATCCGTTCTCCGCAGCCATCTCCGGTTCGATCCGGGACAGGCCATTGTTCCGCATATGCTCGATGGCGTTGGCGGCGAAGTCGACATGCCACTCGCAAGCAAGGATCATCTGACTTTTCACCCCTGGACTCTGCGGTCCGGTGATCATGAATATGTTGGGGAATCCCGCCACCATGATACCGAGATATGTCCGTGGTCCATCCGCCCATTTGTCCCGGATATTCGAGCCCTGGTCGGTATGAATATCGATCTCCCGCATCGCGCCCGTCACCGCGTCGAACCCGGTCGCGAATGAGATCGCGTCCACGTCGTAGGTGCCGCCGTCCCTCAACTGCATACCCGTTTCTATGAAACGTTCGATCGGGTTCGAACGGATATCGACTAGGGTCAAATTGTTCCTGTTGTAGGTCTCGTAGCAGTCAGTATCGAGAATGAGACGTTTCGTGCCGATAGGATGATCGTTCGGGCACAAAAGCTCCGCCGTCTTTGGGATATCGACCGTCGCGCGGATCTTCGCGCGCACGAAATCCGACGCTGTGTCGTTGGCGGCCTTGTCGAGCAATAGATCCTTGTAGGCAAACAGGAAGGAGATACTGCCGCCTTCCGCCCATTTCGCTTCGTAGGACGCTTCCCTCTCTTCCGGTGACGCCTCGGCGGCGCATTTGTCCGGCGGAGGGTAAGCCGGCGATTCCGAACGGCGTGCTGTAGGCCGCCTTGCGGCGCTCCGCATACTCTTCCTTGTGCTTGCGCTGCTTTTCCGGATCGAGCGGCGCGTTGCGCGCCGGAAGCGAGAAGTTCGCCGTGCTGCGCTGGAACACGTAGAGATGCTTCGCTTGCTTGGCGATAAGCGGGATGCTCTGGACGCCCGACGATCCGGTGCCGATCGCACCGACAATCTTGCCGGTGAAATCGACCCCCTCATTCGGCCACAGGCCGGTGTGGTACTTCTCCCCTTGATAATCGTCGATACCGGCGATCTGCGGGAAGCGCGGCGTCGACAAATTACCCGTCGCCATAATGCAGAATGGCGCGGAAACCGTTTCGCCATGCTCGGTCGTGATGGTCCAAAGATTGCTGTTGCCGTCGAAGTACGCCGCGGTGATCCGTGTGTTCAGCTGCACATCATGCAAGAGGTCAAAACGCTCCGCGACATGGTTGATATATTTCAGTATTTCCGGCTGCGTACCGTACCGTTCCGGCCATCTCCATTCCTGCTGGAGATCGTCATCGAAGGAATAGGAATACTCCATGCTTTCCACGTCGCAGCGGCATCCGGGATAGCGGTTCCAGAACCAGGTTCCGCCGACCCCGTCTCCGGCCTCATAGGCGCGAATCTTCAAGCCCTGCCGGCGAAGAGACGATAGATCGCGTACAGACCGGCTATGCCAGCGCCGATGATGATGACATCGAGATCTGCTTTATCCGTACCGGAAGCAGTCATTTTCACCTCAATGGCCAGTTGCCCAACCTCTGGGACGGTCCATCAATTCATCCAGGAACCGCCGTTCACATTGAGCGACTGTCCCGTGATATGGCGGGTCTCGTCGCCGGCGAACCAGATTATCGCCTTGGCCACGTCATCCGCCGTTGTCAGCCGCCCTAGCGGAATTAGATCGCCCAGCTTGGCGCGAGCGGCTTCGAAATCGACGCCCTCGCTTTCCGCCAAAGCGCTGGTGACGCCAGCATACATCTCCGTATCTACCGCCCCGGGGCACACGCAGTTGACCCGGATTCCGTCACCGGCCAGCGCCATGGCGAGGCTTTGCGTCAGGCCGATCACGCCGAACTTGGAGGAGCAGTAGGCCGCTGTATCGGCACTGCCGCGGCGCGACGCCCGCGAGCCGACGGTAACGATGCTCCCGCCGGCGCCCTGTTTCTTCATCTGCTTGGCGGCGATCCGTGCACACAGGAAAACGCCGGCGAGGTTGACCGACAGAACGCGCATAAAGGCTTCATGCGGTACTTCCAGCGGATCGCCCTTGCCGGCGAAGATCGCCGCATTGGCGACCATCGCGTCAACCCGACCAAACCGCTCGACTGCCGCTGCGATCAGCTGCTCGACACCCGCCTCATCGCTGACATCGGTCGGGACGGCGATCGCTCCTGCGCCTGCCGCCGTGACCTCCTCTACAACCGCGTCCAGGTCCGGGGGTACCCCATCTATTTCACCGACATGGCTATCGCTTACGCCCAAATCCGCCAGGACAAGGTTCGCACCCCCTTGCGCGAAGCGCAGCGCCGACGCCCGACCAATGCCGCGGGGCCGTCCGACGCCGATGATGATTACGGTTTTGCCGTCAAACTCGCCCATTCCTCCCTACCCTTCGCTAAAACCGCCGTAACAACATCCGTTTGATTCCGCAAAAACGTTGGCATCCGAGTCCGACGAAGTCAAATTGGTGAAGATCGAATTTGTGGGAAATCCCCATGGCTGCTGCTGCCTATGAAGCTTGGTTTTTCGATCTCGGCGGAACCCTGGTCGAGATCGAAAAAGACGAGATCGCGCTGGGGTCCGATGGCTAGGTCGTTCCGCTACCCGACGCATTCGTGAACGGGCAGGTGTCATAGGCGGCGAGAAGGAGTCGACGAATTTGTCGCGTGACAAATCCGTACCATTGCCCTATATCCGCGCCATGAACCTCGCGACCGCCACATATTACTTTTGGTTTTTTGGCTATCCGAAGCCTTCGGCGGCGGCAGGGGATCGTTTGATCTGAATTTGGTCAAATACCGGAATGCAACCGCCACTCAGCTGGCGGTTTTTTTATGCCGCCGGCGTGGCAAGGATACAGGGAGTACACGCCGTGTTGGACATCAACGACGACAGTCGGATCTTAGAAAGCAAATCCTCGAATCTACCGCTGCGGGAAACCGCGACCGATGACATCCGTATCAAGACGATCACGCCACTCAATACCCCGGCGGAGATTATCGGCGAATACCCACGCACCGATTTGGCGACGCGGACGGTCACGGACGCCCGTCAAGCTTTGCAGCGAATCTTGCACAAGGATGACGACCGGCTGGCCGTCGTGATCGGGCCGTGCTCGATTCACGACCCGGAAGCCGCCATGGAATACGCCAGCCGCCTGACCGCGCTTCGGGAAACGCTCGGCGACCGGCTGGAAATCGTCATGCGGGTCTACTTCGCGAAACCCCGCACGACGGTTGGCTGGAAGGGCTTGATCAACGATCCCGGCCTAGACGGTAGCTTCGCGATCGAGCGGGGCTTGCGCGTCGCCCGCAAGCTGTTGCTAGACATAGCTAATTTCGGCTTACCGGCAGGCTGCGAATTCCTCGACATGACGATCCCGCAATACATCGCCGATCTCGTTTCCTGGGCCGCGATCGGCGCGCGAACGACGGAAAGCCAGGTGCACCGCGAACTGGCGTCCGGCCTGTCCTGCCCCGTCGGCTTCAAGAACGGGACCGGCGGCAATGTGAAGATCGCCGTCGATGCCGTGGCCGCCGCCGCGCAACCGCACCATTTCCTCGCCGTAACGAAGCTAGGCGAGTCGGCCATCGCCACGACGACCGGCAACGAGGATTGCCATATCATCCTCCGCGGTGGAACCTCACCCAATTACGACGCCGCGTGCGTTGACGATGCCTGTACGGTTTCGGAAAAAGCCGGGCTGAGCCCGGCCGTCGTAATCGACGCGAGCCACGCCAACAGCGCCAAGGACCCGGACCGGCAGCCCGCCGTTATGGAAGATGTCGCACGCCAGATCGCCGGCGGCGACGACCGCATCGTCGGCGTCATGATCGAAAGCAACCTGGCCGGTGGACGGCAGGACTTGGTGCCGGGCAAACCGCTAACCTACGGGCAGAGCATTACGGACGGTTGCATCGATTGGGATACCTCGGTCGCGGTGTTGGAAGGCCTTGCGGGTGCCGTTACCGCGCGCCGCCGATCCCGGTGAAGGACCAAATGATAAGTCACGTTTCCTTTCCCGTCCCCGATCTTGCTAGGGTAGGCGAAATCGCACAACCATTCAGGGTGGGGACAGGACGTGCACGTAGCGGAACTGGTAGCACGCCTTACGCCACCGCACATTCACGGCACCTGGGCCGCGATCCTGGTGCTCTCGGGATCGGAGCGAAATTCGGTTTACAAGCGCAATGACGACGGATCGCTGACCTATGAGCGTTCGGTCGATCTCGACAGGGGCGAGATGTTCGCGGACGAACAGACCCGCCACCGCAATATGGTGGTCGAAGTGGAACATAGCTCGGTCGGCAAGATCGAAACGCTCGGCCCGGCGGTCAAATTGTCGAAGTCGCCGACCAGCATCCGCCGCGCCGCCCCGCGCCTGGGCGAGCACAGCGTGGAAGTGCTGGCCGAGTTCGGCTATATAGCGAAGCGGAGATCGGCAGTTTGCTCCAAGAGGGCGTGATCGAACTGCCGGCGGCGTTGGCTACGGCCGCAGAATAGAGGAGACAATCGCTATGGGCGCGGAGCATCAAACCGTATCGAATTTCGAAGTCGTGGATCACGTGGCGCGGATCACGTTGAACCGTCCGGCAGCGATGAACTCGCTCAATCCCGAACTGCGCTGGGAGCTTTCGCAGCATTGGGACGAGGTCGAGCGTAACGACGATATCTGGCTCGCGGTGGTGACCGGCGCGGGCGACCGGGCGTTCTCCGCCGGCGCCGACCTGAAGCACCGCGCCCGCGAACGCGAGGCCGATGCGGAGCAGCGCGCCCATTGGCAAAAGCTCGCCGACGAAACGACAAGCCTGATCGAGCGTTGGCATTTCCCGAAACCGATCATCGCCCGGGTCAACGGCTTCGCGCTGGGCGGCGGGCTGGAGCAGGCGTTGGCCTGCGACATCATCATCGCCGCCGACCATGCGGAATTCGGCCTGCCGGAACCGAAACGCGGCCTGATTGCGGGCTCCGCCGGCGTACACCGTCTGCCGCGCCAGATCGGGCTAAAGCCTGCGATGGGCTACATGCTAACCGGCCGGCATATCCCGGCAAACCGCGCCTATCAGCTCGGTCTGGTCAACGAGGTTGTACCGTTGGGCCAGCTGGACGAGGCGGTAGACGCCATGGTCGCGGATATCCTGCGTTGCGCGCCGCTCGCGGTGCGCGCCACCAAGGAAGCCACGATGCGCGGCCTGGATTACCCGCTGGCGCAGGCCTACTACACGCGCTACGCAACCAACCGCCTGCGCGAACAGTCGGACGACGCGCTCGAAGGCCCCCGCGCCTTCGCCGAGAAACGCGCACCCAACTGGACGGGGCGCTAAAGCCTATTCCGCGCGGACATAGCGCTTGGTCAGTATCCGGATGTGGTCGCTGAAATGCGGGCGTACGCGTGCGCTCCAG
>CAYLTU010000058.1:0-24155 GCA_964386465.1 uncultured Rhodospirillaceae bacterium | reverse complement strand
TAAATCGGCTCGCCCTTCACCAGACGCGGCAGGTCGCCGACGACGCCCATGGCGTGGCGCATGAAGAAGCGTTTGACGGGCGGCAGCCGGTTGACCGCGGCGAGTCCGAGGTCGCGGGCGAGGCGCAGCGGCCCGCTATCGTTCGAGAACAGGCGGTTCAGCCCATCCGTCGTCGCGGCCATGAAGACGTTGTCGAAGCGGCGCCAGCGCTCGTAGCGCGCCAGGACGGGGCCGTCGCCGATATCGAGGCCGAGCCGGTGCGCGTCGACCACCGCTTCCGCCAAGGCGACCACGTCGCGAATGCCCAGATTCAGACCTTGCCCGGCGATCGGGTGAATCAAATGCGCCGCGTCGCCGATCAGCGCCAAACGGCGATCCGTGTATCGCTCGGCATGCATGAGCCCGAGCGGATAGGCGAAGCAAGGGCCTTCGATTTCGATTTCGCCGAGCCAATCGCCGAAGCGCCGGCGAAGCTCGTACAGGAACGACTCGTCGTCGAGCGCGAGCATGTCCCTGGCAAGGCCGGATTTCTCGGACCACACCACGCTGCTGCGTTGGCCCGTCAGCGGCAGCATGGCGAAAGGGCTCGAAGGCAGGAACAGTTCTACGGCAACCCCGCGATGCGGCCGCGCGTGTGCGACCGTGCAGACAATCGCTGTTTGCTGATAATCGAACCGGGTGGCGCGGATTCCGGCGGCATCGCGCAGCGGCGAATTGCGCCCGTCGGCGCCGATGATCAGGCGCGCGGCGACCGTATTTCCATTCTCCAGCGTGACGGTTACGCCGCCGACATCCCGCTCCGCCTTCGCAACGGCGGCGGGCGCCAGGAGATGAAGATGCTCCGACGCCGCGGCCTCGCTCAGCAGCGCATCGCGAATATCCCTGTTCTCCAGAATGTAGCCCAGCGGGTTATCGCCCAGCTCGCGATGGTCGTAATGCAGGAACAGCGAGGACGGCCGGTCCATGAGGTTCCCGTCCGCCACACGGATGTCCTGAATGGGCTGCGCGCAGGCCTCGAGCCGCGGCCAAACCCCGATCCCGTCGAAAACATTCGCCGACCCGTACGCGATGGCGGAGGTGCGACCGTCGAAAGTTGGGTCGCGGAAAGTCGGGGGGGCCTGCCGCTCGATGACGGCGACCGATAGGCCGCCTCTTGCCAGCGCCAAACCCATCGTCAGCCCGGCCATGCCACCGCCGGCAACGACGACATCGACCTTCCGGTCCGTTCCCTCTGCCATCCCGCACCTTCTCTCGCGATCCCGGCAGCGTCCAGCTCAACGACCGAAATTTTTCTGCCTAAATTTTGGGCAAAATAGGGAGTCTGACAATTTTTTCAGCAAACCCGCTGCCCGGCAATTCATCTTTGAATCCTACAAACAAAATTTAAGCTTTGTTCCCAAATACTTAAAGGAGACATCGTTTCACGGCACGCTTTTTGAAACAGCTCCAGAAACCGGCGTGGCTCGTGCCGGAATTTGACCAAGGAGATGGAAAGGAACGGCTTATGAAAATGGTCATTGCGATCATAAAGCCCTTCAAGCTCGACACTGTACGGGAAGCCCTGACGACCGTGGGAATCGAAGGATTGACCGTAACCGAAGTAAAGGGATTCGGGCGGCAGAAGGGTCAGACGGAAATCTATCGCGGTGCGGAATACACCGTGAATTTCCTCCCCAAGGTCAAGATCGAAGTGGTTTGCGACTCGTCGGTAAGCGACCAGGCAGTCGAGGCGATTTTGACGGCCGCGAACACCGGAAAAATCGGCGACGGCAAGATTTTCATCATCGACGTCGAAAAAGCCGTTCGTATCCGAACCGGAGAAACCGACGTCGACGCACTGTAGCGGCAGGCAGCCCACGGGGCGCCAATAGGGATTGAGAAGGAGAGAGTACATGCGCAATCTGAAAGAAAAGCTCGGCGCCACGCTGGCCGTGCTGCCTGTGATGCTTGCCGGGCCAGCCATTGCGGCCGAAGACAAGCTCGACACCGGCGATACCGCCTGGATGCTGACGGCGACCGCCCTCGTCCTGCTGATGACGGTTCCCGGGCTGGCGCTGTTCTATGGCGGCATGGTCCGGAAGACCAACGTCCTGACCATGGTCATGCAGAGTTTCGCGATCTGTTGCCTCAGCACGGTATTGTGGATGATCGGCGGTTATTCGATCGCCTTCACCGACGGCGGATCGATGAATGCCTTTACCGGCGGGCTGGATAAGATATTCCTCGCCGGCATGGGCGCGGACGCCATGACGGGCACGATCCCGGAGTCGGTGTTCATGACGTTCCAGATGACCTTCGCGATCATCACGCCGGCGCTGATCACCGGCGCGTTCGCGGACCGCATGAAATTCTCGGCGATGCTGCTCTTCATGGGCGCCTGGGTACTGCTGGTCTACTCGCCGGTGGTGCACTGGGTCTGGGGCGGCGGCTTCCTGGCCGAGGAAGGCGTTCTCGATTTCGCCGGCGGCACGGTCGTGCACATCAATGCCGGCGTCGCCGGGCTGGTCGCCGCGATCATGCTCGGAAAGCGGCGCGGCTACGGGGTCGAGAACATGGCGCCGCACAACCTCGTCCTCAGCATCATCGGCGCGTCCATGCTGTGGGTCGGCTGGTTCGGCTTCAACGCCGGCTCGGCGCTCGCCGCCAACAACAGCGCCGGCATGGCCATGGCGGTGACCCAGATCTGCACGGCCGCCGCGGCCCTATCCTGGCTGTTCGTGGAGTGGATCGTGCATGGCAAGCCGAGCGTGCTGGGCATCGTTTCCGGCGCGGTCGGCGGCCTCGTCGCGATCACGCCTGCTGCCGGCTTCGTCGATCCGATGGGCGCGCTGATCATCGGCATCATAGCGGGCGCGGCCTGTTTCTGGGGGGCGACCTGGCTGAAACGGACGTGCGGTTACGACGACTCGCTCGACGTGTTCGGCGTGCATGGCGTCGGCGGCATCGTCGGCGCGCTGCTGACCGGAGTGTTCGCCGTCGAAGCGATCGGCGGCACGCCGGGATTGCTGGAAGGCAATGCCGGGCAGGTGTGGACCCAGTTCATCGGCATCATGGCGACCGTCGTCTATTCCGCCGTCGCGACGGCGATCATCCTGAAAATCGTCGATCTGATCGTCGGGCTGCGGGTCGACGAGGAGACGGAGATCGAAGGGCTCGACATCAATCTGCATGGCGAAATTGTGCAATAAGTACCTGCTTGCCGATCATGTCCGAAAGGGGGCCTTCGGGTCCCCTTTTTTGCGCGCTGTCTAGGTGCGTCGAGAAGCGATACCGCTATATGTGGTATCGAGCGGCTTGTAATCGGGCGCTTTTCCAAGTACGATCAAGCGCTTATGGTCAATTTTTAGACTCATGGTTTTGAGTCTCCGACTAAAGTGCGGATTCATACAGGATGAGCGGCATTCCGGACTGCAATGAAAAACAGTCGCATCGATCATCTGTTCGACTATCCCTTCCAGAAGCTCGCCGTTCTTTTGGAGGGAACGGCGCCGGCCGCCGGCATGACGCCGCTGCTGATGCATCTGGGCGAACCGCAACTGCCGCAGCCCTCTTTTTCCGATACGGCCCTGGCCGAACACAGCGATCTCTGGAACAAATATCCGAGCGCGCGCGGCACGGCGGCGTTCCGGGACGCGGCGGCCGGTTGGCTGACGCGCCGTTTCGGGCTGCCGAAGGGCATGCTGGAGCCGGCGCGCAACCTGCTGCCCTTGCCGGGAACGAAGGAAGGCCTGTTCCAGGTCGCGCAGCTGGCCGTGCCGGGCCCGGAGGATTGGCCGGACGGCAAACGGCCCGCCGTCCTGATGACCAATCCGACCTACCACGTCTACAAGGGTGCGGCGGTGATGACCGGCGGCGAGCCCGTCTACGTCCCCGCCACGGCGGAGAACAACTTCCTGCCCGATTTCGAAAGCGTCGGCGAGGACGTGCTGCGCCGCACGGCGCTGGTCTATCTGTGCAATCCGTCCAATCCGCAGGGCACCACGGCCGACCCCGAATACCTGGCCCGGCTCATCGCGCTCGCCCGGCGGTACGATTTCATCGCCGCCTTCGACGAATGCTACACGGAAATCTACCGCGGCGACCCGCCGACCGGCGTGCTGGAAGTCTGCGCGCGGCTCGGCGGTTCCCTCGACAATGTCGTGGCGTTCCATTCCCTGTCGAAGCGGTCGAGCGGCGCCGGGCTGCGCTCCGGCTTCGTCGTCGGCGCGCCCGATTTCATCGACGCCTTCGCCATGCTGCGCAGCACCGGCGGCGCGGTCGTACCGCTGCCGATCCTTGCCGCCAGCACCGAATTGTGGCGCGACGACGCCCACGCGGCGGAAACCCGCGCGCATTACAAGACGCTGTTCGACATGGCGGAACGCCTGCTTGGCAACAGGACCGGCTTCTACAAGCCGCCGGCGGGTTTCTTCCTGTGGCTCGATGTCGGCCATGGCGAAGAGGCGGCGCTCGCCCTGTGGCGCGATCACGCGGTCAAGACCATCCCCGGCGCGTATTTCGCCTACCCGGACCCGGAAACGGGCGAGAACCCTGGCCGACCCTATATCCGGGTCGCGCTGGTCCACGGTCTGGACGATGCGGCGGAAGGGCTGACGCGCATCGCTAAATATCTGGTGTCCTGATCGTGAAATTCAATTGATTGAATTTCGCGTGAATCAGCACACCAAACTATTGGAAGCTCGTGTGATTCAGCTTCCGAAATTCGTCGCATTCAATGCGACGAACTTCAAAACCATCACACGAGGCGCATGACGGACGGCAAGACGGACGGAAGGAACTGAACATGGCGACACGCAAGAAAACGGCATTCCTGCCCGCCGGCGCGGGGCAGTTCCTGCGCGCGAAATCGGTGGAAGCGTGCGGCCTCGTCCTGATCGCCGTCGCCGTCGCGCTGCTGGCCGCGCTGGCCAGCTATCATCCGACCGACCCGTCCTTGAACACCGCGACCGGCGGCGCCCCGCAGAACCTTCTGGGCTACGCCGGCGCGCATGTCAGCGACTTCATCCTGCAGACATTGGGGCTCGCCGGCGTATTGCTGGCGCCGGTCGCCATTGGCTGGGGCTGGCGGCTCTGGAAGGAGCATGCTCTGCGGCAACCCTGGCTGCGCATCGCATTGCTGCCGCTTGGTCTGATCGCCACGGCGATCGCGCTGGCGACCTTGCGCACGCCCGAAAGCTGGCCGCTGGCCGCCGGACTGGGCGGCTATGCCGGCGGCTGGGCGCTGCATGGCCTCGTCGCGGCGGCGCAAGGTGCCGCCGTCACGATCGATATCGCGATCGCCGGGCTCGTCACCGGTCTGATCGCGTCCATGATCGTCCTGTACGTCATCGGCTTCAGTCTCAGCGAATGGCGCAGCGGCGCGCGCCGGACCGCCGGGCTGGTCGGACAGGCCCGCGGCGCGGGGAAATACATGGAACGGATCCGCGGTACGGTTCGCGGTTTCGTGACCGAAACCGGCCGCAAGCTCTCCTCGCCGACCGAACGGATCGAGCCCGTGCTGGAAACCGGCCCGCACCCGCGTCCGGTCAAGGATGATCTCGTCCAGCCCAAGAAAACCAAGACCGTGCCCGGCAAGAAGGCCTCGGAGCGCCAGCGCAGCCTCAAACTCAACCGTCCGAAGGGTGAAAACCAGCTGCCCCCGCTCGAACTGCTGGACGACGCACCGGCCGGCACGGGCGAACCTACCTTGAACGCGGAATCCCTGGAGCAGAACGCCCGGCTGCTGATCGGCGTGCTGGAGGATTTCGGCGTGCGCGGCGAGATCATGAAGGTCCGGCCCGGACCGGTCGTCACCCTGTACGAGCTGGAACCCGCGCCCGGCACCAAGACGAGCCGCGTGATCGGCCTGTCGGACGACATCGCCCGGTCGATGAGCGCGATCTCCGTGCGCATCGCCACCGTCCCGGGCCGCAGCGTGATCGGTATCGAATTGCCGAACGCCAAGCGCGAGACTGTCTATCTGCGCGAACTCCTGGCCTCGAGCGACTTCGAGAAGTCCCGCGCGAAACTGCCGCTGGTCGCGGGCAAGGATATCGGCGGGCTTCCCGTCATCATCGACCTCGCCCGGATGCCGCATTTGCTGATCGCCGGCACCACCGGCTCCGGCAAGTCGGTCGCGCTCAACGCGATGATCCTGTCGCTGCTCTACCGCCTGTCGCCGGAGGAGTGCAAGTTCATCATGATCGACCCGAAAATGCTGGAACTGTCGATCTACGACGACATCCCGCACCTCATCGCGCCGGTGGTAACCGAGCCGAAACGGGCGATCGTGGCCCTGAAATGGACCGTGCAGGAGATGGAATCGCGCTACCGCGCCATGTCGAAACTGGGCGTGCGCAATGTGGAGGGCTACAACAAGCGTGTCGCCGAGGCGCGCAAGAAGGGCGAGGTCCTGACGCGCAAGGTGCAGACCGGCTTCGACCCGGAAACCGGCAAGCCGATCATCGAGGAACAGCCGCTCGACCTGTCCTCCCTGCCCCTGATCGTCGTCGTCGTCGACGAAATGGCGGACCTGATGATGGTCGCCGGCAAGGATGTCGAAGGATCGATCCAGCGCTTGGCGCAGATGGCGCGCGCCGCCGGCATCCATCTGATCATGGCGACCCAGCGGCCCTCGGTCGACGTCGTGACCGGCACCATCAAGGCCAACTTCCCGACCCGGATCAGCTTCCAGGTCACCTCCAAGGTCGACAGCCGGACGATCCTGGGCGAACAGGGCGCCGAGCAGCTTCTGGGCCAGGGCGACATGCTGTACATGGCCGGCGGCGGGCGGGTGACCCGGGTGCACGGCCCCTTCGTCGACGACCTGGAAGTGGAAAATGTCGTCCGCTTCCTTAAATCACAGGGCGAGCCTGCCTATATAGAGGCGATAACCGACGAAGACATGGAGGGCGGCCTTGGTGGATTCGATGAACCGGAAAAGACCGGAGACGAGCTCTACGACCGCGCCGTCGCGCTGGTGGCGCGCGAAGGCAAGGCATCTACGAGCTTTATTCAGCGGCACCTGCAGATCGGCTACAACCGTGCCGCCCGTATTATCGAGACGATGGAGAAGGAGGGTGTCGTTAGCCGGGCGAATCATGTCGGCAAGCGAGAGGTCCTGGTCGGCGACCACAGCAGCGCTGCATAGCGCGGGACGCTGTGCGGCGGCCCTTGTGCTGCTGCTGGCGGCCTTTCCGGCAACCGCGGCCAATCTTCTCACCTTGAGCGACGCCGACCGCGCCGACCTGTCGCGGATCGAGACCTATCTGAACGATCTGGGCACGATGCAAAGCCGCTTCGTGCAGGCCAACCCGGACGGCAGCCATTCGGAGGGCATGATGTACCTGCAGCGCCCGGGCAAGCTGCGTTTCGAGTACGACCCGCCCGATCCCTACCTGATCATCACGCACGGCAAATGGTTCATCTATGTCGACAAGGAACTCGAGGAGGCGACCTACCTGCCGGTCGACAAGACCCCGGCCTATTTCATCGTCAAGAAGGACATCCGCTTCGGCGGCCGGCTCCGCGTCGTCTCCTTCCTGAGCGCCAACAAGGTGCTCCGGGTCGAGGTCGAACAGGCCGAGGAACCGGATTCCGGAAAGGTCATGATGGTCTTCACCGACGCGCCGCTGCAGCTGCGCAAATGGCAGGTGCTCGATGCCCAAGGCAATTTGACCGACACGACCCTGATAAACCCGAACTTCGACGTGCCCCTGAACGAGGCCCTGTTCGAATATGACGGGCCGGCGCCGTCGAGCGGGAATTAGGCGGGTTTCGCCCAAGCCCGATCGCCTCTAATTCCGCAGGACCGCTCGATGCGGCATAAGCGGTAAAAGAAATCTCTAATTGAAACCGGTAATTATCTGTATAGTATAACCGGTTATTATTTGAACCTTGTTACCGGTAATAATTAATTTGGATCATCAGATGGCGCCCGCGAAGGCATCGGCGAAAGATCGAGTCTACCAGTCCCGTGAACGTCGGCGGCAGGCTGGCTTAAGGCGCGTGGAAGTCTTTGTTCCTGCCGATCAGGTCGATAAGCTGAAAGCCTATGCAGCCCAGTTACGGGAGGGTTCGGAGTCGGAGGCGGTCAAGGAAGCACGAATGCTGATCGCGAAAGCGTACAAGAAATTCCGCGCAAAATGTCTCGATAACATAGACATCGATCCCGAAAAGGCCGGGTTGTCCGATGCCGCTATTGTCGCCGCCGCGCTCATGCATCGAGGGAATTCGGAAGCCTATAATCTCGGGCAAAAACTCCGCAGGTTGGCGAAGTAATGCCTCTCACCGAGACCCAGAAGTCCGTCGCCAAGGTACTCCGCCGCCACCGTTCGGAGCATAGTTACGTTGCGGGCGGCGCTGCGTTAAACCGGAACTGGCCCAGGCTCTCCGATGATATGGATATCTTCCACGATATCAGGAACCGCCTCCCGGACGCCGTCGAGCCTGAATTAAAGGCGTTGCGAAATGCCGGCTTCACTGTCGAACTGACGAGTGAGAACGACCTGACAGTTGAGGCAATTCTTCGAAAGGGTGGAGAAGAAACGCGGGTCCAATGGTTCGACGACGAAGAGACCTGCAGACGCTTCTTTCCGGCTCTTGACGATCCCGAATTCGGGTTTCGGCTGCACGATGCCGACATGGCGGTGAATAAGGTTCTCTGTGCGGCCCGCCGAAATACGGCTGCCCGGGATGCCGTGGACCTGGTGAACATAGTCGAGAGATACGCCGCGTTGGGGGCGTTGGTCTGGGCGGTCAGCGGAAAGGCGCCCGACATGGCGCCCCCGGCGACACTGCGCGGCATTCGCGCCAACGCATTCGGATATGCAAGGGAGGAAATCGAGACGGTGCGAATGGAGGATGGTTCGCGAATGGCGTGGGAACGCTTGCGGGGAGTCCTGGACCGGGCGCTAGAAACCGCGTCCGACTACTGCGAGAACACGGCCTCGGTAAACCATCCCGGGTGCCTGTTCGTCGATGCGGGGGAAATACCTGTCGACGCCGACGCGGCGGCCATCGAGAACAAGGCAGCTACGGTTATGACCGTCCGGAATTTCTCCGGTATCCCGGCGATCGGCGGAAATTTACTGAAAACGAGGTGAGCTAACCCGGTTTTGATGGAAAAGACGTTCGCCTGAATTGCGGAGATTAGGGAAAAGGGGTCAAGTCTTGCATTACCACATTTCTCAGCATGATTTCGCGCCAATTCGCGCGCGGCGGCGTCAGGGACGGAGTGGCGGCGGCGTGGCTCGGCCAATCAGCCAAGCCGGCCCCACCGCCAGCAAAGTCACCACGGCGATGGCGAGAAAGGTATCCTTGAAGCCCAGCGTGCTGGCCTGGGCAAGGACCATTTCCGATAGATAGTTCAACGCGCCCGCCGCTTGCGTCGAATCCGGCATGCCCGACCCGGCCAGCAGGCGTTGTATCCCGTCCAGCAGCTCCAAGGTGGTCTCGTTGGCCGAGGTCTGGGTCGCGGCCATCGCCTCGCCGTGAAACTGGGTGCGGTGCTCGAAAAATGCCGTGAGCAGGGCGATGCCGAAGCCACCGCCGAGGTCGCGGAAGAAAGTCGAGCTGGCCGCGCCGCGCGCCAGTTTGGTCGCTGGAACCGCGCGCAGCGCCGCTACGCTGAGCGATGGTATCGACAGGCTGAGACCGACGCGATTGATTGCGGTGTAAGCCACCAGCACCCAAAATGTCGTGTTTACGTCGACCGCCTGGATAAGGAAGAATCCGATCGAGAAAATCAGCAGCCCCACGGCGATCGGGATATGCGCCGGGATCGAATCGGTGATGCGGCCCGCGAGCGGGAAAAACAGCATCATCACGAGGCCCCCCGGAGCGAGCAGCAAGCCGGCTTGGGTCGGGCTGTAATGTTGAATGGTCTGCACGAATACCGGGATGAAATAACTGGACGAAAAGAGACCGGCGCCGAAAACGAAGCTTGCCACCATGGTCAGGCTGAATTGATGATTTTGGAACAGGCTCAGATCGAGCAGCGGATAGGACGCGCGTAGTTCCCAGAGGATGAATACGATTACCGCCACCGCGCCGCCCAGCAGGCGCAGCACGATCGTGTCGGAACCCCAACCCCATCGCGGACCGTTTGCCAGTCCGCTGAGGATGGCGAAGAGGATATAGCAGACCAGACCCAACCCGATCCAATCGAACGGCGGCAATCGTTTGGCGAGTTTCTTTGCGGGCATGAAGACCAGACCCAACATCAGCGCCGGCGCGCAGAACGGCAAGGGCATGAAGAACAAATAGCGCCAGCTGATGTTGTCGATCGCCATGCCGCCCAAAATCGGACCGAAGGTCGGCGCCAGAACGCTGCCCAGTCCGTAGATGCCGAGCGCGGTGCCGCGGCGTTCCGGCGGAAAGACGCTGAAAATGGAGAACATGGCGAGCGGTTGCCCGACACCGGTTGCCGCGCCTTGCAAGATGCGGCCGAAGATCAGGATATCGATGTTCGGCGCCGTCGCGCTTATGACGCAACCGGCGCCGAACACGATTAGGACGATGGTAAACGTAAGGCGCTGGCCGAGCACCTCGATCAACCAGGAACTGAGCATCATCGTCGCCGACATGGTGGCGAGAAAACCGGTCGCCATCCATTGCGCCTGATCCAGCCCGACCCCGAATGCCCCCATCACCGAGGGCACCGCCACGTTCACCATGGAGGATGCAAATCCCATTGCGACCGCACCGAACATGACGGTAAGGGTGACCATCCAGCGATAGGCCGGACCGAACCGTTGAAACAGATCGTCAATGCTCGTATCGGTCGTCGCGGTTTGCGTCACGTGGGCGCCACCAGCCAAATTGCTCCTCCTTCCGACGGTGAATATTAGCAGACGGCGCCCGAACGGATAGCACCAGGACCGAATGTCGCATTTAAGGTCGAATACCCCATGCAGGCGGGGCCGTCGCCGAAGTCGGAGACTGGGGAAATGGTTTTGCCCGGTTTCAGTGGACCATTCCAAAAGAAACGATTGACCGCTCCTCGAAGTCGGCCGAACCGATGTTGCAGGGTAACCGTGGCGCTGTTCGAATATGACGGTCCGGCGCCTTCGAGTACGAACTAGAGCCTTTCACGGCTATACGGAACCGCTGAGATCGGTTTTCCGTTTCGCCCGTTAGGAGGCGTTGCGCCGGCGATGCGGTGCCATCGTCAAGCATCGCAGACGCGGCGGGCGGCACGGAAAACCGACCGTAGGCGCCGCCTGCGCACCGCTGGACGGCGTCGAAACCCGCTGGCGATGCCCCGCATCGCGGCGCGGCTCTCTCCTGGCCAGCAGCACGCAGGCGACGCTCAGTGCTTCCGTATAGCCGTGAAAGGCTCTAGACGCGCGGCCCCGCCCGGTTCGTATTCTCGCCGGTATCGGAACAGCCGTTAAGGGCGGCAATCGCCGTCGCTCGGCCCTATAATGACGCGGCGTCATACTCCGAGGATCGCCATGACCGTTCAACCCGCCCGGCCGGGCGTTCGCAAGATCAAACCCTATATGACCGAAGCCGGGGACGATGGGCTGCCGGCGCCGGGCCTGCTGTTGAATTCCAACGAAAGCGTGTTCGGGCCGAGCCCGCAGGCGGTCGAAGCGGCGCGCGAGGCGGCGGGACGTCTCGAACGGTACAGCGAGAATGTCGACGGCACGCTGGCGCCCGAGATCGCGTCCTTCTTCGGCGTCGACGCGGCGAAAATCACGATCGGCAACGGTTCGGACGACCTCCTGGCGCGCCTAGCGCGGATCTATCTCGGCCCCGGGACCGAGATGCTGCGCAGCGAGAACGGCTACCCCAAGACGCCCAACTACGCCTTCGCCAACGACGCCGAGGTCCGCTCGGTCGCCGATCAGGGCTTTCGCCCTTCGGTCCGCCATCTGATCGAAGGGATCAACGAACGCACGCGGATGGTCTACCTCGCCAATCCGGAGAACCCCTAACTCGGCGGCGACGAGCTGCGGGCACTGCACGACGCGATGCGGGCCGAAGCGCTCCTCGTCCTGGATTGCGCCTATGACGAATATGTCGACGATCCGGGGCGGCAACCGGTCCATGCGCTGGTCGACGGCGCATCGAACATCGTCATGAGCCGGACCTTTTCGAAGATTTTCGGGCTGGCCGGCGCGCGCATCGGCTGGCTCTACGCGCCGCCGGACATCGTCGCCGACGTCCGCCGCGTCGCCACGACGTTTCCGCTCTCCGGCACCTCGATGGCGGCCGCGCGCGCCGCGCTGGCCGACCCCGGCCATTACGATGCGGTCTACGCGGCGAACCGGGACGGCCGCGCCTGGCTCTCCGGGCGTCTGGCAAATCTCGGTCTCGCCGTCGTGCCGAGCCAGGCGAACTTCGTCCTCGCCGGTTTTCCCGACCCCGCGCGGACCGCCGAGGCGGCCGGCCGGCACCTGCGCCGGAACGGCATCGCGGTCCGCCGTTTTCCACCGCCCGCCTACCGCGGCGGCGCTGGGGTTCTATGGCGCGCGAATACTGAATACGGGCGATCCGGTGGTCTTCGAAACGGCGCGGAACCTGCCGGTCACGATCACGAATTTCGGTCCGGCTTATGCCCGCGATTTTCTGCAAATCGACGGCAAGGGCGGCGGCGCGTTCGTCGAGTATCACGATTTTCCGCACCTGCATATGCCGATCGAGAACACGGCGCGCGGGCACTTCCTGCTGGGCCGCGCCGACGGCGGCGACTACCTGCTCTCGGCCTTCCGAATCCCCTACGGGCAGGCAATCTACACGCCGCCCAACGCGTTGCACGCCGACCCCTTCCTGATCGGCCGCTACCTGATCGTCTATTCGGTGACGCGGCACTATTCGACCGTCGTGTTTCGGACCGGCGACGGCAGGATCGTGGAAACCGGTATCGTCACGATCTGACCCTTACCGCGGTTCCGGAATCATGCGTTCCGGGTCTTGTGCGCGACTCCGGTTCCAGCGGCCGGGTCCGGCCGTCCGACCTCGGCGATCCTGGGATAAAAACGCCGGCGCACGCGGTTCGAGCGCGTCGCCAGCCCGGATATCTCGCCGTCATTGGGGTCGCCACGGGGTATATCCGGGCTAGGGGCCGCCGCGCCGCCTTTCCTTGCGGTCGAGGTAGCGGTAGTAATTGCCCACGATCGGCAGGAACCAGGGATTACCGCTGTAGAACGGCACGGGCACCTTCGGGAAATCGACACCGATATAGGCGCTGTCGGAATGGCCGTCCTGCAGGATGCGCCGGGCGACCTGGTTGCCGAGATAGGTCATCATCGCGACGCCGCTGCCGTTGCAGCCGGTGCAAAAATGCAGCCCGTCCTCCAGGCCAATATGAGGAATGGCGTCGGTTGTCATGGCGACCAGTCCGGACCAGGAATGGGTGATGCGCACTCCCTTCAATTGCGGCCAACGGTCGGTCATCATACCGTGCAGCAGGATGGCGCTGACATCGGGCGGAACCGTTTCGAATCGGGCGCGGCCGCCATACATCACGCGACGGTCGCCCGGCAGCAGACGGTAATAACTCGTTATCCTGGGGCTTTCGGAAATCGTCCGCCCGTTCGGGATGAGTTCGAGCGCCAGTTCCTCGGGCAATTCCTCGGTGGTGATGATCTGGCTGGAGATCGGCACGATCCGTTTACGCAAGTTCGGCGACAGATCGCCTGTGTAGCCGTTGGTGGCGACGATCACCTGTTCGGCCCGACATTCACCCTTCGCGGTCTTCACCGTAAAGCGGCCCAGCGCGCCGTCGATCCGCGCGACCTTGGTGTGGGCGCAGAGGGTAACCCCGGCCCGGTGGCAGGCGTCCAGCAGCCCTTTGTGAAACAGGGACGGGTGCAGCTTGCCCGCGCGCTCGATCACCATGCCGCCATGATAGAAATCACTGCCGATTTCGCTGCGTTGCTCGCTGCGGGGGAGGAGTCGCGCACCGATCTGAAGCACGCGGTTGAGGTCCTCCGTCTTTTTTCTCATGCCTTCGAAATGTTCCGGCGTATAGGCGCCGACGAACCGGCCGCGTCGTTCGAAATGGCATTCGATGCCTTCCCGTTCCACCAGAGCGCCGACGAGTTCGAAGGCCGCCAGGCTCTCACGCATCAGTCTTTCGATGAGCTCTTTGTGCGCGCCGGACTGTTTTGCCTGCCCCGGACCGCCGGCGATGCCCTTGCCGATATTGACCCCAGCGCTGACGCCGCCGCCGCTACGGCTGCTGGCCGCTTCGCCGAAGGCCAGCGCGTCGACGACGGTGACGGTACGCCCGCCGCGCGCCAACTCCAGCGCCGCCGATAATCCCGAGTAGCCGCTGCCGACGATGAATATCTCGGTCTTGTCGGGCAGGTCGGTGGAATACTGCGTGCCGGGGCGGGCCGCTTCCCACCAGAAGGGCTCGGGCTTGTAGTCCGGATGGAAAAGGGCTCGATCGATCTTCATTGGAAGCTTGTTTCCCTAATTCTCTCAAGGCCGCAGCTTATACCAAACGTCATGGATAATGACCTTTGGTATAAGTCGACAAGGCGGCAGGGAGGACAGGCCTGAGTGAATTCGACATTCAAAAGCACCAATTGGGCATAGGCCAAGACATGACGGCTGTTTAGTAGTTTGAGGCTTGCAAGATTACCGGACCTGTATGACTGTCTGGTCAGCGTATTTCGGAGTCATGCGCCCAAAATGCCTCTTTATACCGCCGAAGGCCGGCTGCTCTTGCGCCGTGATGTCGTTGCGCTTCTTCGCCGATGCCCCCGCATCGCCGCGCGAAGCGCGCCTAACCACGACGCAAAATCATCCCGGTCAAACGACCGCAGTTGAGCGAAACGGGCTCTAGCTCAGATTCGCCGTGAAGAACGCATCGGTGCGTTCGCGGGCGAGCGCGGCGGACGGCTGGTCGAAACTGCCGCGGTCGCCGCAATTGAAGCCGTGATCGGCCGGGTACATATTCACGTCCGCTTCCGGATGCGCCGCCTTGATGGCATCGACGTCGCTGAGCGGAATGCCCGCGTCGCGCTCGCCGAAATGCATCAAGCATGGGGTCTGCAATTTCTCATCGTTGAACGGGATGATCTGCCCGCCGTAATAGACCACCGACGCGGATACGCCCGGCACCCGGGTACCGCACAGGTAGGACAGGGTTCCGCCCCAACAGTACCCGACCGTCCCGACCTTGCCGCCCGCGCTCGCCGCCTCGACGGCGGCGTTCAGGTCAAGCACGGCAGCCTCGTAACTGGCGTTGTCCTTCAGGGCACGGGCGGCGGTCATGCTGTCGCCGTCGTAGCCCAGCTCCACATTCGCTTCCTGTCGGTCGAACACCGCCGGCGCGATCGCCAGATAGCCGTCCGCGGCGAAGCTGTCGGCGACATCGCGGACATGCGAGTTGACGCCGAAGATTTCCTGGATGACGACGACGCCGCCTTTCGGCGCGCCCTCCGGCTTGGCCTGGTAGGCATCGAAACTGTGCCCGTCGCTTGCCGTCAGTTTGATGTTCTCGCCCATAATTTCTGTCCTCCCTGTGTACTCAATCGTTAGACATTGAATCTGAACAGCATGACGTCGCCGTCCCGTACCGTGTATTCCTTACCTTCGAGCCGCATCCGCCCGGCATCCTTGGCGCCCTGCTCGCCGTCGCAATCGACGAATTCATCATAGGCGATGGTTTCCGCGCGGATAAAGCCTTTCTTGAAATCGGTGTGAATCGTCCCGGCGGCGTCCGCCGCTTTCGAGCCGCGCCGCACGGTCCAGGCCCTGCTTTCGTTCGGTCCCGTCGTAAAGAAGGTCACCAGGTCGAGCAAGGCGTAGCCAGCCCGAATGACCCGCGCCAGACCGGTTTCCGAGAGGCCCAGAGATGCTAGATATTCGGCTTTCTCATCCTCGGTTTCGAGCTCCGCGACCTCCGCCTCGATCGCGGCGGAAATCACCACGCAGCCCTGCCCCGTCTCCGCCGCCATCGCCGCGACGCGGGCGGAGAATTCGTTGCCGGTCGCAGCACTTTCTTCATCGACATTGCAGACATAGAGCACCGGCTTCGCGGTGATCAGATGCAGCGACCGGAAGACCGGCGCCTCGCCGGCGCTGAACGCGACCGTCCGGGCGGGTTTACCTTCGCGCAGCGCATGGAGCGTCCGCTGCATGACGGGAAGGCTTGCCTTTGCTTCCTTGTCGCCCGAAATGGCGCGTTTCTCGAGCGGCTCGATGCGGCGTTCCAGGCTTTCCAGATCCGCCAGCATGAGCTCGGTCTCGACGGTCTCCGCATCACGGATCGGATCGACCGTCTCCTCGACATGGGTGACATTGCCGCTCTCGAAGCAACGCAGCACGTGGACGATGGCCGCGACGCTGCGGATGTGTCCGAGAAATTGATTGCCGAGCCCCTCGCCCCGCGACGCGCCCCGGACCAGCCCGGCGATGTCGACGAATTCGAGATAGGTCGGGATTTCCGTCGCCGAACCCGTAATCGAGAAGACCTTATGCAACCGCCGATCAGGCACGGCGACGCGGCCGACATTCGGCTCGATCGTGCAGAACGGATAGTTCGCCGCCTCCGCCGCCGCCGTTTCGGTCAACGCGTTGAACAGGGTCGACTTGCCGACATTGGGCAAGCCGACAATTCCACAATTGAATCCCATGAGGGCTATGACTCCGGCGCCGGGGCTATCTCCGGCTTCGGTCTCGGTGGCTTCAAAATCAACGATACGTTCGTCATGAAGGCGTCGTATTCGCGTTCGCCCAGCGCATCGCCGCAGGCTCCGATGGCGTCGACGATCTTCTCGAACATCGCCAGTTCGGCCTTTGAAAAATCGCTGAGCACATGGCCGTGCACCCGGTCCTTGTCCCCAGGGTGACCGATTCCCACGCGCAGCCGGTAGAACTCCTTGCCGATATGCGCGTCGATACTGCGTAAACCATTGTGGCCGGCGAGACCGCCGCCCTTCTTGACCCGGATCTTACCGGCCGCGAGATCGAGCTCGTCGTGAATGACCAGCACGTCGTCCGGCGTCAGCTTGTAGTAGCGCATCGCCTCGCCGACCGCCCGGCCCGACTCGTTCATGAAGGTCGTCGGTTTCATGGCGAGCACCTTCCCGCCGCCGAGGGAGCCCTCCGCGGTCAGCGACTGGAACCGGACGCGATACGGGGCAAAGGAATGGCGGCGGACGATCTCGTCCACCGCCATATACCCGATATTGTGCCTGTTCCTCTCGTATTTCGGGCCGGGGTTTCCCAGACCAACGAGCAGCAACACAGGATTACTCCTCGGCGGAGCCTTCGTCTTCGCCTATGCCTTCGCCCTCGCCTTCGCCTTCGCCCTCGCCTTCGCCCTCTCCGAATTCGTCGCCTTCCTCGTCTTCTTCCTCTTCCTCGACGATGGTCGGCGCGGCAATGGTCGCGATGGTGAAGTCACGGTCGGAAATCGTCGGCTCGACGCCGTCCGGCAGGCTGACCTGGCTGAAGTGCACGCTGTCGCCAATGTCCATCCCGGTGAGGTCGACATCGACCTCAGTCGGAATGTTGTCGACCGCACACAGCACCTCGATCGCGTAGCGCACGACGTTCAGCACGCCGCCGCGTTTCAGACCCTCCGATTCCTCTTCGTTCAGGAAGCGACACGGCACCTCGACGGTCACCTTCGTGGCACTCGACACGCGCAGGAAATCGACATGCTGCGGTACGTCGGTGACCGGGTGCAGCTGCACATCACGGGGCAGGACGCGTTCCGTATCGCCGCCGCCATTGATGTTCACTTCGTAGACGGTGGAAAAGAAGGTTCCCGCATCCAGGCTCTTGCGCAGGACCAGCGGGTCGATCGAAATACTCTTAGGGTCCTTTTTCGCCCCGTAGATCACGCAGGGCACCCGCCCGGCGCGACGCGTGGCCCGGGCGGCCCCCTTGCCGGCCCGTTCTCGCGGCTCTGCCTCGAGAATGTTCGAATCGCTCATATCACTCTCCAAGTGGTCTAATCGACGCCTGCCTCCAGGGGGGTCGGCGTCATTAGAGCGGATCAGGTTTAGACGAACCCATTACATGGGTTCGAATCAATCTGTGAATCCGCTCGCTAACTACAAATAAGATCAGATTCACGTGGTTGGTCGGATCGCCACAGGCGGACCCGACCAACCACGATCTGATCCAGTGCCGCGTGCTACGCGGCAAATGGCATTTCGTCAACCAAAATCAGACGAATAGGCTGGAAACCGACCTGTTTTCCGCGATTCGCAGGATCGCCTCGGCCAACAAGGGCGCGATGGATATCTGGCGTATATTGTGCGCCACCCGCATCGCTTCCGTCGCCTGAATGCTGTCGGTCGTCACCAGGCTCTCCAGCGGCGACGCCGCGACCCGCGCGACCGCGCCGCCCGACAGAACACCGTGCGTCGTATAGGCCTGGACCGATTTGGCCCCGTCCTGCATCAACGCATCGGCGGCATTACATAAGGTGCCCGCCGAATCGACGATATCGTCGACCAGGATGCAGCGCCGGTCTTTGACATCGCCGATGATATGCATCACTTCCGATACGCCGGCCTTTTCGCGCCGCTTGTCGATAATTGCCAGCTCGGCGCTGAGCCGCTTGGCGATCGCCCGCGCGCGGACCACGCCGCCGACATCCGGGGAGACGATGACAAGTTCCTCGCCGTCCGCGCGGTTCTCCTCGATATCCTTCAGGAATACCGGAGCGGCGAACAGATTGTCCGTGGGCACATCGAAGAAACCCTGGATTTGGCCCGCGTGAAGATCCATCGTCAGAACCCGGTCCGCACCTGCCGTCGTCACCAGATTTGCGACGAGTTTCGCCGAAATCGGCGTCCGCGGACCGGTCTTGCGATCCTGCCGCGCGTAGCCGTAATAGGGAATAACCGCCGTAATACGCTGCGCCGAGCCGCGCCGCAGCGCGTCTATCGAGACCAACAGCTCCATGAGATTGTCGTTCGCGGGGTAGCTCGTCGACTGGATGATGAAAACATCCTCGCCACGGACATTCTCAAGAATCTCGACGAATACCTCGAGGTCGGAGAACCGCCGTATCGCTGCCTTCGTCAAAGGCGTGTTGAGAGAAGCCGAAATCGCTTCGGCCAGCGGCCGATTGCTGTTGCCGCTCAGGATTTTCATGCTGGATCCTGTTTTTGTCCAAGCCCCGTAACTGCCCGGAAGATTGACCGCACCCACGCACCCCGCCCGAAGGCGAGCGGCGTCTGTATATCAAGGGCGCGGCGACCTGTAAACGTCCGCGGATCGCGCTTATCCTGACGGCGTCACCGGCCGAGCCGAATGTCGTTCGCCCGCTCGATTGTTTGAAAAATATCGGCGATGCTGTCGATCATCGCGAAGGTCACGTCATACGCAAGAGGGCCCCAATTTGCGGCCGCCCGGCCCTTCTCCACGGCGTTGGCCTGGGTCATGGTGCCGATCTCGCTACCGTCCGCTTTCCGCAGAATCCATTGGATTTCGAGCTTCTCGCGACCATCCTCGAAGTCGGTCACGTCGACCTTGCCGAAGATTTGAACGGCCGCGCGCGCCGGGTCGGGCGCGACGGGTAGGCCGGCATTTTTCAGCACCGCGGTGAAGGCTTGCTTCAGCGACTCGTTTCCGTCGCCCGGCGCGCCCTCCACCGCAACCACGCCGATCGTGGGCCTTTGCGACGGCGCCACTATCGAGAACTTGGCCCTCAAAGCTGAAGCGATTCGCGGTACCGCGTCCGAGGAGAGAGCATTCAACGGGATCCGGTTGCCCGTTTGCCATGCCTCCGTGGAAACCGTTTTCCGGGTCACAAAATTTTCGACCTCTTCGCCTTTCCCGTCGGTAACGGTCCAGGCGACCGCCACGACACCCTGTCCCCCGGCCACCGGTTCGAAGTCAGCGCGTCCCTCCAGCAGATAGGCGGTCTTCACCGCGCTGTCGGTGGTGGCCGGAACGTTGGTCCGGCGCAGTTCCGCCGCCATGATATCGGCCAGCGGACCGGCCACGCCCGGCGGCGCGCCGTCGATCGGCGCGACGACGACGCCGACACTGTCCTGAAGGGCGTCCAGAGGGCTTTCGGCTCCGCCGCCGGGTTCCGATTTGAACGGCTTGGGCAACTGACCGCAGCCCGCGATCAACAGGCTGACCGCCAGAAACAAGGGAAACCGCGCGCTAGAGAAGGACACAGCTCGCCACCAAACACAGCAGAAGAAGCCCGACGATCTGAATCAGGTACGGCATTCCTTCCATTTTACCACGAATTACCAAGGGACAATAACGTAGGTATGAAATGGCCAGAGTCTCAGGCGCCCACGATCGCGATCGCGGACACGCAGCGTCCGTAGTCGGATTCGCCGCGTTTCGTCGCCCGCCGGTAGCTGTAGAACATATCCGCTTCGGCGCAGGTATCGCGGGCCATATCCTCGACACCGCCGATTTCCAGCGACCGCAGAACACTCGCCACATAGCCGGGCAGGTCGAACATGAAATGCCCCTCGCGGTCGGAGGCGATGAAAAACGCCTCGTTTTCGTGATCCTGCTCCAGGAACGGTCCGGGAAATTCCGGACCGACCTCATAGGAGCGCTGGGCGATCGTCGGCCCGATAGCGGCCACGGTCCGGGCCCGCCTGGCACCGAGCGATTCCATCGTCTCGACGACCGACGGCAAGATACCGCCAAGGGCTCCCTTCCAACCGGCGTGAGCGGCGCCGACGATTCCCGCATCGGTGTCGGCGAGCAGAACCGGCGTACAATCCGCGCTGAGAATTCCGAGAACGACGCCGGGACGATCCGCCACCATCGCGTCGGCCCGCGGCGGCGTTCCGCCCGGCCACTGCCCTTCGACCCGTACCGTCGTCCGGCCGTGCACCTGATAGACCGTATTCAACGCCTCGCCCGGCAGATCGAAATGGCCGGCGACGCGGCGGCGGTTCTCCGTAACGGCATTCGCATGGTCCTTCGAACCCAGCCCGATATTGAGCGACGCGTAAATCCCGTCGCTCACCCCGCCCTGGCGGGTGAAGAATGCGTGCCGGATTGGGCCGTCGTCCGGCAACGTGTTCGCCGTGAGGCGCGGAAGCGTATTTGATAGATCGGCGGTCAATCTTCGAATCCCGGCGGTTGCGGCATGCCGTCCTGCGATAGGCAGAGCACCTTGAGCAAATTGCCCATTTGATCGGGCGCGATCAAGCGTTCGACACCGGACGCGATATCCGTTGCCTGCTCCCTCGTTGCGCCCTTGGCAAGCCTCTCGGCGCGCAACGCGATGCCCAGGCGTTGCAGGAACGCGCCTTGAGGGACCGGCCCCGATATCTTGACCTTGTCCCCCGCTGCGCGCTCCAGCGCGGCGAAATCGACATGAACGGTGAGGTCCGTCTCTCCCGGCGCGTCGAACACGTCGCACGGTTCATGGTCCCGGACCGCCTGCAGCGTTTCGCCCACCGCATTCTCGGCGTGGCCGTAATCGACGATCAACGCGGCGCCCCCGGCTTCCGCGATCCGACCGGCCAACGCAGCGGCGACGCTCAACCCCGCGGGCTGCACCTCGGCTATCGCGCCGGCAGGGGCGTCGTTCCGGATACCGGGCGCCAGCAATAGGGCAACGGGCGTTTCTCCGGCGGAAAGCATGAACCGGAGACCATTCTCGTCCCGCCCAACGAGACGTTCCCGCCATCCGCCCCCGGTGCGAACGAACTGGTGCGCGGGCAGCGCGTCGAAAAACTCGTTCGCGACCGCCAGAACCGGCCCCTCCGGCACGGCGTCGAGGGAATCGCACCAAACCGGTTCGAACGCGCCCAATTTTTCCGCTTGCGCCGCCCGCAGGACCGGACTGGTCTCGACCAGCACCAGATCGGCGGCGTCGCCGAACGCCGGCACTTGCGATGCGGCGCGCAACGCGTCCGCCATCAACGTGCCGCGCCCGGGGCCCAGTTCGACCAGATTGACGCGCGCCGGACAGCCTATCTGCTGCCACGTCGCGACACACCAGATGCCGATCAGCTCTCCGAAGATCTGGCTGATTTCCGGCGCGGTGATGAAATCGCCGTCCCGGCCCAACGGGTCGCGGGTTGTGTAATAGCCGTGCTCGGGATGGCCCAGCGCCGTGGCCATGTAGTCCGCTACACTCATCGGGCCGGTCATCGCGATCCGGCGCGCAAGCATACGCGCCAGCGCGTTCATGTCGCCGCCACGGGCGGCCGTACGAGGGCTCGACCGATCATATAGACGCCGAACAGCAGCATCGGTATGGAAAGCCACTGCCCCCATGTCGAGTCGAAGACCAGCAGGCCGATATAATCGTCCGGCTGCCGGACAGTCTCGACCGCCATGCGGGACAGCGAATAACCGATAAGGAAGGCGCCGCTGGTCAGCCCGACCCTCCAGCGCGACCGCCACACGAGTACGAGACAGGACAATACGATCAGCAGCACGAACCCTTCGAGGAACGCTTCGTAAAGTTGGCTCGGATGGCGAGGATTTGGTCCGGCATGGGGAAAGATCACGCCCCAGGGCACGTCGGTTTCACGGCCCCACAACTCGCCATTGATAAAATTGGCGATACGGCCGAGGAGCAGGCCGATCGGCGCCGTCGCGGCGATCACGTCGGCCAGGGCGAACAAGGCGATGCCGCGCCGACGGGCGAACAGGATCATCGCGGTGATAACGCCGACCAGACCGCCATGGAACGACATGCCGCCGTTCCACATCTGCGGAATCTCCAGCGGGTGCGCCAGAAAATACGCCGGCTGGTAGAAGAAGACATAACCGAGCCGGCCACCAAGGATCACGCCGACCGTCGCCCAGACCAGGAAATCGTCGACATGCTGCGCGGTGACGAGGTTCGGTTCGCGGCGCGCGAGCCAGATGCCGTAGCGCCACGCGCCGACAAGCCCGACGATATAGGCGAGCGCATACCACCGGATCGCAAGCGGGCCGATCTGAAAAATGACCGGGTCGAAATTAGGAAAGACGAAGGGCTCCATCGGTCGCTACCGGTAGGGGTCGTTGGTCGCGAGATAGTCTTGGACATAGCGGCGGACACCGTCTTCCAGAGCTGTCGGCGGCCGGTCGTAGCCGGCGTCGCGTAGCCGCGCCATCGTCGCCTGCGTATGATACTGATAGTGCCGCCTTATATTTTCAGGTGCGTCGAAATACTCGATCGCCGGCTCCCGTTCCATCGCGGCAAAACAGGCAAGCGCCAAATCGGAGAAAGTCCGGGCGCCGCCGGTTCCGACATTGAACAGACCGTTCACCGCGGGGTTGTCGAACAGCCACAGCATGATATCGACGCAATCCCCGACCCATACGAAGTCGCGCTCCTGCCCGCCATCCGGATAAGCCGGGTTGTGCGACCGGAACAGCCGCGCCTTGCCGGTCTCGCCGATCTGTCGGTGAAGCTGTACGACCAGGCTTTCCTGCCCGCCCTTGTGATACTCGTTCGGCCCATAGACGTTGAAGAATTTGAGCCCGGCCCATTGCGGCGGTGCGACGCCCGCAGTGGCGAGGGATACCGCATCCAGATCGAACAGATGCTTCGACCAGCCATACAGGTTGAGCGGACGTAGGCGCGAGAGCGCCTCGGCGGTATCATCGTCATCGAAACCGGCCGCGCCGTCGCCATAGGTCGCCGCCGAGGAGGCGTAGATCAAGCGGACGTTCCGCCGCGCGCACCAGCGCCACAGCATCAATGACAGGTCGAAATTGTTCCTCAGCACGAACTCCGCGTCGGTCGCGATCGTCGAGGAGGATGCACCCATGTGGAAGACGGCCTGGAGAGCGCTACCTTCCGCCTCCAACCACTCAGGCAATCGTTCCGGCTCGACCATCCCCGCAACGGCATGTTTTTCAAGATTTCTGGCTTTGTCCGACGATTCCAGCAGGTCGCAAACGAAGACCGGCGCATCCGCCCGGTCGCACAACGCCGCGACGAGGTTGGAGCCGATGAAACCCGCACCGCCGGTCACCAAGATCATCGCTTGCTCCGTTGCACCGCCAGAGCCCTATATAGGCGACCGCTCGCCATCGCGGCAAGACGGCTTGCGGGAAAGCCATAATATGGCCATATGTTAGATTGTATCCACTATGGTATCTGGTTCCTCAACACGAACGACGAAGAGGCACGGCATGCAAGTAGACAACCGGTTTCTCGACGATTTGGCGCGCGTTGCGAACGGCGCGGTCGGCGCCCTGTCCGGCATCAGAGAAGAGGTGGAAACGCTGGTGAAACAGCGGGCCGAGCGATTCATGGCCGA
>CAYLTU010000057.1:0-24191 GCA_964386465.1 uncultured Rhodospirillaceae bacterium | reverse complement strand
TCCTGGTGGTCAGCGAATCGGCCATCGAATCGGCTGTCCAATCGATGCTGAACGATGCAAAAATCCACACCGAAGGGGCCGGCGCGTCGCCGCTCGCCGCACTTCGGGAAAATATCGATCTATTCGCTGAAAAACGCGTTGGATTGATCGCCTGCGGCAGCAACATAGACTCGCGCATTCTCGCCTCGATACTCATGCGCGGAATGTCACGCGAGGGGTATCTGGCCCGCCTGCGCATCACTATCAGCGACCAACCCGGCGTGCTGGCGAAGGTTGCTCAGCAAATCGGCGTATCCGGTGGGAACATCGTGGAAATCTACCACCACCGCATGTTCTATGACGTTCCCCTCAAACTTGCCGAACTGGACGCGGTTGTAGAAACTCGCGATTCGGCGCATTCGGACGAGATCATCCAGCGTCTGGAAGCGATCGGGTTTCCGACGCGGCGTCTGGAAGACGGCGCCGTATAGGGTGGCTTCCGTCAGCCAAATTCAGATTCTAGGAATGTTCAACCGCTTCGCGAATTCACCTGAAAAAAAACCGATTCTTAACCATTTGCACCAATAATCGAGAGGCTTTGTTAACCATAAGGATAGACTTCGTTAACCATAAGAACGTAGGTTTCTCCTGGAGTTAGGTGTGGGGCAAGTATGTTTCTAATCATTGGCGTCGTAGTTGTGATTGGCTGCGTGATGGGCTCGTACTCCGTCCACGGCGATCTGGGCGTGCTTTGGCAACCACTCGAATTCATCATCATCGGCGGCAGCGGCGTCGGCGCCTTCATCATTGCGAACCCGCCACAGGTGCTGAAAGGCGCGCTCGGCGCGCTCGGCGCTTTGCTGAAGGGACCGAAATACAAGAAAGCCGACTACCTGGAATTGCTGACCATGCAGTATCAGGTGTTCCGCATGGCGAAAACCAAAGGCATGCTGGCATTGGAGCAGCATGTTGAAAACCCAGACGAAAGTTCCGTCTTCCAGGCCTTTCCAAGTTTCCATGGCGACCATCACGCGGTCGAGTTTATGTGTGATTACTTGCGTCTCTTAACGTTGGGTACCGACAACGCGAACGAAGTCGAGACCCTGATCGATATCGAACTCGACGTTCATCACCACGAATCCGATCACGTTGCGCATGCGCTGAATACTTTCGCAGAAGCCTTCCCGGGACTCGGCATCGTTGCCGCCGTGCTCGGCGTCATCGTGACCATGGGCTCGATTTCCGAACCGCCGGAAATTCTCGGCGGCCTGATCGCGGCGGCGCTGGTCGGCACGTTTCTCGGTATTCTGCTGTGTTACGGCTTCGTCGGCCCCATGGCGGCGTCGGTAAAGTCGATCCGCGAGGACGAGCACGCCTATTTCGTCTGCATGAAAGCCGGGCTAATCGCCTATCTTCAGGGTTACGCGCCCGCCGTTACCGTGGAGTTCGCACGCAAGGTCCTGCAATCGCACCAGCGTCCTACTTTCGCCGAAGTCGAAGACGCCTGCGGCGAGCTACCGCCAGTGTAATGCTGCGATGCGCAACGGCTGACCGACGATCATGTCCGACCAAGAAGCGCTAGAACCGTTAATCCTGAAGAAGAAGCTCAAGGGTGCGGACGGCGCTCACGGCGGCGCCTGGAAAGTGGCCTACGCGGATTTCGTCACCGCGATGATGGCGTTCTTCCTGCTGCTGTGGCTGCTGAACGCGACGACGAACGAACAGAAGCAGGGCCTGTCGCAATATTTCCAGCCAAAGACGGTCACCTCGGGCGACGAAAGCGGCGACGCCGGTCTTCTCGGCGGGCTGGCCGTCGCGGCGATCGGCAATCTGCGTTCCGCCGGCTCGCCGCCGACGGTGACCATGCCCATTCCTTCGGCGGGCGGCCCCAAAGAGCGTCGCGGCAAGGCGGATGCTGCCCTGACATCGAATGAACCGAACCCCGACAGCACCAATTTCGAAGCGCGGCAGCGGGAGGAAGATGCCTTCCAGAAAGCGAAGGCCGATCTGCGCCTGGCGGTGGAGCAAAGCAACGAATTGAGCGAGTTCCAGGACAGTCTCTTGATCGACGAAACACCCGAGGGTTTGCGAATTCAACTGATCGACCGCGACAAGGCGACGATGTTCAAGCCGGGCAGCGCTGTCTTTACGCCTTACTTCAAAGCCCTGCTGCAGATCATCACCCGCATCATCGTTCGATTTCCCAATCCTGTTTCGATCAGCGGACATACGGATTCTGCGCCGTTGCCGCCAGGCGCCACATACTCCAACTGGGAGCTGTCCGGCGACCGCGCCAATTCCGCGCGGCGTACGATGGTCGGTGCGGGACTACCGAACGCCCGCATCGCGGACGTCGTCGGCCGCGCGGATACCGAACACCTGTTCCCGAAGGAACCGAAGGCCGCCAGCAACCGGCGGGTAAGCATCCTTTTGGTCCGGATGACGGACAAGGAAGGTGCAAAGCCTGCGCCCGAAAAGCGTCAGGGTCAGTGACATGAGCGAAGATGCCCAGGCGCCCGAACGCGAAATTATCATCAAGAAGATCAAGCCGCCGCCGCCGCCGCCGCACGGCGGCGCGTGGAAAGTCGCCTACGCGGATTTCGTAACGGCGATGATGGCGTTTTTTCTGCTGCTTTGGCTGTTGAACGCTTCGGTCCAGGATAAACTCGATGGGATATCGAACTACTTCCTGCCGATCGGTGCGAAGACCGGCACCAGTGGTGGCGAAGGTGTTTTCGGCGGCACGTCCGCGACGGATCCGGGACCCACCCAGGATCCTTCAACATCCCCCCAACTGGCGCCGACGGCAGAGGTCGAGACCGGCGAAAAGGAGGTCCGGGAGGATGTACCTGTTCCCGACTTGCTGGATGATCGACCGAATGTCACGGAAAGCAAGTCGGATAACGAGGCGGAGCAGTTCAAAGCAGCGGAAGCGGCCATTCAGCAGGCGCTCGACGATATTCCCGAGCTTCGTGATCTGCATGAAGCCATCAAGATCGATATCACCGACGAAGGCCTGAAAATCCAATTGATCGATCAGCAGGATACCGCGATGTTCAAACCGGGCGGCGCGGAACTGAACAATCGTACGAAACAACTCCTGTTGCTGATTTCCAGCGTGATCGAGCGCCTACCAAACAAGTTGCAGATCTCCGGGCACACGGATTCCGAGCCGTTCCGGTCCACATCGGGAAAGACCAACTGGGAGCTGTCGCTCGATCGCGCCAACACCGGCCGTCGGGTGCTTGAGGAGAACGGCATTCCGCCACAACGCTTCGATCGGGTGACAGGCTTTGCCGACCGCATCCCTCTTATCGAAGATGATCCGGCGTCGCCGCGAAACCGGCGACTCATAATTCTGCTGCAGCGGGAGGACAAGGACCGTACCGACCTCGCCCCTACAGCGCCACGAATATTCCGGACGGAATAGAACGGCTCTTGCGCCGGACGCCGTTCGGACCAATGTAGAAAAGCAGAGCACGCGAAATGCGGGAACCAAAATTGCGCGGCAGCAGCTTACCAGAATTGTCGGACGCCAATCTGGATTGGCAACATTCGAAAAGAGCAATCGACTATGACTCTTTGCTCGAGGGCATTACTTGGCGACGGGTCACCGCTTTTTGTATAGATATCGCAATTATCGGACTTATCTTCACAGCGCTGGGTTTAATGGTTTTCCTATCGCTCGGGCTGTTTTCTCCACTCTGGGCACTGACACCTTTCGTGCCTGTTGCTTATCATTCCTGGATGATCGGCAGCAGCCGTTCGGCAACGTGCGGCATGCAGGTCTTGGGTATAGAAGTCCGCACGCAGAACGGGGCACGACCGTCCCTATTGCAAGCATTCGCGATGACCGCGCTCTTCTATGTAAGCATCGCCATCCTCACTCCCTTGATTCTTATTGTCGCCCTGTTCAACGACCACAGAAGCTGCGTCCACGACATCCTCTCCGGCACCATCGTGATCCTGTCCGAGCCGGACCTTTGACCGCAGCCCACCGGGCGCGTAACATTTTTGCTGATGACCAGTCAGCGCAAGCCAAGTCTGTTCACCTTCTTCCGCTCCGGGCCGATGCCGTGCCCCTATCTACGCGGCAAGGTGGAACAGCAACTCTTCACGGACCTGTCGGGATTGGGCGCGCAATCGCGCTATGAGGTCCTGTCGCAGGGTGGTTTTCGGCGCAGCCACCATATTGCTTACCGGCCCGCCTGCCGCGGTTGCGTGGCTTGCGTGCCGATACGCGTCGTCGCGTCCGAATTCCAGGGCAGCCGCAACTTGCGGCGGATCCTCAACAAGAACGCGGATTTGACGGTCGAAGACAAAGGCACTTTCGTCAGTAACGAACAGTTCGCGCTGTTCTCTCGCTACATGCAATCGCGGCATGATGGCGGAGACATGGCGCGTATGGACCGCAACGACTATTTCGAGATGGTCGTCTCCAGCCCAGTCGAAACGAGTATTCTCGAATTCCGGAACACCGAAGGCGAACTGGTCGCGGCTTGCCTGACCGACCGTGTCGCGGACGGTTACTCGGCCGTCTACAGCTTCTTCGACCCCGCCCTGACGTTCCGCAGCCTCGGCAGCTACGTCGTGTTGTCGCTTATCGAACGCGCGCGCGCCGACAATTTGCCTTACGTCTATCTAGGATTCTGGGTCGCGGACAGCCCAAAGATGCATTACAAAATCCGCTTCCGCCCGATCGAAGGGTTCGGGCCGGGGGGCTGGTGCCGTTTACCGGAAACAGTCACGCTGCCGGCCGAAAACGCGTTGCCCTAAACGAAGCGATTATTCCGTGGAAAACCTTTCGGCGGCAATCGGCCGGATTGCGCCCGCTTGCCGACCCAATCGCGTAATTCCATCTCGGTCCGCGTGCGTTCGCCGGAACGCCACCGCAGCCCATCCTCACGGTTGAAAACGATCGCATCGGACAATCCGCCGTCACGATAACGCTGCAGGATGACGCCGCGCCCGCGGGTCATTTCCGGCAATTCGCCAGCCTCGAAGATCAATAACTTCCGGTTCTCGCCGATGACGGCAACCGTGTCGCCTTCGGCCGGCACGCAGATTTTTGCTTCGTTGCCGCCTGACACGTTGAGGACCTGCTTGCCGGCCCGCGTCTGCGCGAACGCCTCCTTCTCGGTGACGACGAAACCGCGGCCGTCGCTCGACGCGACAAGCAACTTACGGTCCGGTTCGAATATATGCAGCGACGCGATGTCGTGGTCGCTCGGCATGTCGAACATCAGGCGCAGCGGCTCGCCGAAGCCGCGCCCGCCGGGCAGCTTATCGACACCGATCGTATAGAACCGGCCATTGGTGCCGAATACCAAGAGCTTATCCGTGGTTTCGGCGTGGAAGGCAAAGCGTTCGCCGTCGCCTTCCTTATACTTTACTTCCGCGAAATCCGGCATGTGCCCCCTGCCGGCCCGGATCCATCCTTTCTTCGAGCAGATCACCGTCACCGGCTCGCGCTCGATGATCGCCTCCAGCGGAATGACGACGTCGGACGGCGGATCGCCGATTTCCGTCCGCCGTTTCCCGATTTCGCTCTTTTCGCCGAATTTCTTGCGTATTCCGGAAATCTCCTCGCCGATGGCGCTCCAGCGAAGCTTTTCGTTGCCGAGCAGTTTTTCAAGGCCCGCCTTTTCCCCGGTCAGTTCCGTATGCTCGGTGCGGATCTCCATTTCTTCCAGTTTGCGCAGATTGCGCAACCGCATGTTTAGCACCGAGTCGGCCTGCAGTTCGGTCAGCTTGAACTGCTTCATCAGGGCGCCCTTGGCTTCATCTTCCTCGCGCACGATGCGGATGACCTCATCCAGATTGAGGTAGGCGATCAGATAGCCGTCGAGGATTTCCAGACGATGTTCGATCTTGCCCAAACGGTGGTTCGATCGACGGACCAGCACGTCATGCCGGTGCGCGAGGAAAGCAAGCAAAACTTCCTTGAGATTCATCACGCGCGGCACCTGATCGGCGTCCAGCACGTTCATATTGAGTGAGAATCGCGATTCGAGGTCGGTCTGGCGAAACAGCGATTCCATCAGGACGGACGGATCTACATTGCGGCTTTTGGGTTCCAGAACGAGTCGCACCTCGGTCGTCGATTCATCCTGGATATCGTTCAGCATCGTCAGTTTCCGCGCGTGCATCAGCTCCGCGATCTTCTCGATCAGCTTCGACTTCTGGACCTGGTATGGGATTTCGGTGACGACGATCTTGTAGCCGCCGCCCTTAACCTTCTCGGTGTGCCAACGGGCGCGAAGCCGGAATCCGCCGCGGCCCAGCCTATAGGCTTCGAGGATATTCTCCCGGCTTTCGACCAGAACGCCGCCGGTCGGGAAGTCCGGGCCCGGAATCAGATCGACCAGCTTCCCGATAGTCGCGTTCGGCCGTTTGATCAGGTGCAGCAACGCGGTGCAGATTTCTCCGACATTGTGCGGCGGAATATTGGTCGCCATGCCCACCGCGATCCCTGCCGCGCCGTTCGCCAGCAGGTTGGGAAAGTTCGCGGGCAGAACGACAGGCTCGGCACCCTCGCCGTCATAGGTTTCGCGAAAATCGACCGCGTCCTCGTCGATCCCTTCCAGCAACGCCTTGGCGATATCGGTGAGACGCGCTTCCGTGTAGCGCATGGCGGCCGGGTTATCGCCGTCGATATTGCCGAAATTCCCTTGCCCGTCGACGAGCGGATAACGCACCGCGAAGGACTGCGCCAACCGGACCATCGCGTCGTAGATCGCCGCATCGCCATGCGGGTGATACTTGCCCATGACATCGCCGACGATACGCGCGCATTTCTTGAAACCTGACGCAGGGTCGAGGCGCAGTTCGCGCATCGCGTAGAGCATGCGCCGATGAACGGGTTTCAGCCCGTCCCGCACATCCGGCAGCGAGCGCGACATGATGGTCGACAGCGCATAGGACAAATAACGCTCGCCGAGCGCATCGGCAAAGGGAGTGGGCCGGATATCACCGGCCTCGAGATGTTGGGACATATCGAACCGCTTTTTACAACATCGGGGGTATCGGAAGTCTCGAACCTGCCAAATATAGTGTCAACGCACGGTATCGGGAAGGACCTTTTCGGCCGCCCGCTGCATCAAATTGACGAAACGTTCCCGCGTATCCGGCAACCGCCGCTCTTGTGGTTGAAAGACGTGCCGATCAAGGAAATAGCCGGTCAGGCGCAACCCATCGAGGATATCGGTGGCACTTGCACGGCCCGCAACCTTTAAGAATTCGGGCAGCCGCAGCAGCTTGTCGTGATAGGGCGTACCGGCGTCGCGGGAGACGGCCTGTGCGCTGCGTGGCGACACGTAGACGAGATCGTCGACGACACCGGTCGCCGCACAAGACGACAAATCGAGGCCGAACCCTAGTTCGCCCAGCAAATCTAGCTCCCAAGCTACATAACGGGCGGCAAAATCCTCTTTTTCGAGATTATGGATCAACCGAAGTGTCTCGGAGAACAGCATCGGATGCGCTTCCCGCTCGGCGAGGCAGGAATCGAGCATTGCGCAGATCGACGTAAGTGCTGCCAACTGGTCAGCCCGGTCGATGACCCGCGCCGCGTAACCTGTCTCCAGTTCCACGGCATAGCTGCCGAGATGTTCCTCGAGCCGCGCCCGCCAGACCGCGGCAACCAGATTGCCCGGCTCCAGCACGCCGCGCCGTCGCCGCGACTGGCCGCCGCGCACCAGCCCGGCGTGCCGACCGTGTGCCTCGGTCAGCAACGCCAGAACGATCGACGATTCGCCGTGCCGGCGGGCCGAAAGCACGATGCCATGATCCGTCCAGTCCATAAACCCGAGTTTACCGCAATCATGGCGTCGCGGTTAACAAACGCGTGTCATCACCACCGCCGATTTCGTAGTATCGGGGCAACCATCAGGAACAAGCGGACGGACATCATGAGCGAAGGTCACGACCACTCCCATCTTTCGGACACTGAACTGCGCGTCCGCGCGCTCGAATCGTTACTGACGGAAAAAGGACTCGTCGACCCGGACGCGCTGAACGCGATCGTCGACACCTACGAGAACAAGGTCGGACCGCGCAACGGCGCGACGGTCGTGGCCAAGGCCTGGACAGATCCGGATTTCAAAAAATGGCTGCTGGAGGACGCGACCGCCGCCATCGGCTCGCTGGGCTTCATTGGCAACCAGGGTGCCGATATGGTGGTGCTCGAGAACACGGCGAGCGTACATAACGTGACGGTCTGTACCCTGTGCTCCTGCTATCCCTGGTCGGTGCTGGGCCTCCCCCCAGTCTGGTACAAATCCTTCCCCTACCGCGCACGCGTGGTGAAGGAACCGCGCGCGGTTCTCGAGGAATTCGGATTGGAATTGGGTGGCGATGTCGAGGTCCGCGTCTGGGACAGTACATCGGAGCTGCGCTATCTGGTGCTGCCGGAACGTCCGGCGGGCACGGAAAGCATGTCCGAAGACGAATTGGTCGGCATCGTCACGCGAAATTCCATGATCGGCACCGAGAAGGTCGCCGCGCCGGGGGGAGACGCCTAATGGATGGTATCCACGACATGGGCGGTATGGACGGATTTGGTCCGATTCCCATCGAATATGACGAGCCGATATTTCATGCTGAATGGGAAGGCCGCGTCTACGCCATGAACGGCGCCATCGGCGCCTGGGGAAAATGGAACATCGACGCCGGCCGATACGGGATCGAACGGATGCCCCCCGCGCTCTATCTGCAGTCGAGCTATTACGAACGCTGGCTGCACAGAACGGAAAAAATGATGGTCGAGCACGGCCTGATTTCTCAAGCGGAGCTGGAAAGCGGTACACCTTCCGAAGGCGAAAAATCACAGCCCCTGACCATGGAGCAGATTATCGAGCGACAAACGCGCAGTCGCTCCGCTCGCGTCGACGAGGAGGTCGCGCCGAAATTCAAAGCCGGCGACAACGTTCTCGTGCGCAATATTCATCCCAAAGGGCATACCCGCGTGCCGCGCTATGTACGGGGCCGGAAGGGCGTGATCGATCGCGATCATGGCGTTTTCATCTTCCCGGACACGAACGCTCTCTTCCAGGGCAAGAAACCACAGCATATTTACAGCGTACGATTCGACGCACGAGAACTTTGGGGTCCCGACGCGTCCGCACAGCACAAGCTGTATCTCGACCTGTGGGACGACTATCTGGATCGGGCTTAGCATGACTGGCAACGTACCGACGCGAGAAGAACTGCCTTCCCTGCCGCGCGACGAGGACGGGCCGGTTTTCCGAGAACCATGGGAAGCGCAGGCCTTTGCCATGACCTTGCGACTTTATGAGAGCGGGCACTTCACCTGGCCGGAATGGGTCGAATGCCTGTCGGAGGAAATCGCGGCGGCGCGGGACGAGGGCGATCCCGACCTGGGCGACACCTACTACCGGCACTGGCTGAAGGCGCTGGAGAAGATCGTCGCGCAAAAAGGCCTGCTGAACGCGGAAGAACTCGGCCGCCGCAAAGACGCCTGGGACCGCGCCGCGCACGCGACCCCGCATGGGCAGCCGATCGTATTGGGCGCGGACGATTAATTTTTTATCGGAAACACGTTAGACCTCGACCTTGCGCAAGAAGGTACGCGTTTCCGATTGGATGAATCGCTCGCTTTCCGCGAAACCGAAATTCGCCGCGCCGGCCTCGTCCGCCTTGATGCGCTCCCGATAGGCCTCGTAGGACGCAAGACTGTCGAAGGATATCAGCGCGTACGCGATATCGTTGGTGCCTTCGTGCGGCATCCAATAGCCCAACAACTCGCCCCCGTTTGCCGGAACGATCTCATGCCAGCGCTTGGCGTATTCCTCGAATAGATCACGCTTAAAGGGATCGATCCGATAGTGGATGAAAACGGTTACCGTCATGTGTCGAATCTCCATGGAATGTTCGATGAACCTTAGCGGATCGAGGCCGGTCAATGCTTCGGGTAGGACCGAACTATGGAACTGGTTTCGCGCACCGCTTGACGTGAAACCACCGCATGACATTATCGATCCAAGAAGATTTCTCAAGGAGGCAGCAATGGCGCAAGTAGCAGCGACCGAAACATTGCGCGGCGACAACCCGGCGCACGAAGCCCGCCTGCGAATCCGCGGCGGCGAGCACAAGGGACACACGGCCGGACTGGCGCCCGGTTACGTGCAGGCGAACCTGGCAATCATGCCAAAGGATTACGCCCAGGAGTTCCAGACATTCTGCCAGCTCAACCCGAAGCCTTGCCCCATGCTGGCGATCGGCGAGGTTGGGTCGCCACACCTGCCGACCCTGGGCGCCGACCTGGACCTGCGGACCGACCTATCCGGGTACCGCGTTTTTCGCGACGGGGTGGAGGCCGATGTCACCGACGATATCACCGACTATTGGCGCGACGATTTGGTCGCCTTCCCGCTCGGCTGTTCCTTCTCCTTCGAAGATGCGCTGCTACGCGACGACATTCCATTGAAGCATTTCGAGCGCGACGAGTGCGTCGCGATGTATGTCAGCAATATCGAAACCAAACCGGCGGGACGTTTCCACGGCAGGACCGTCGTCTCGATGCGTCCGCTGAAGCCAGCCGACGCCATCCGTGCGATCCAGATCACCAGTCGCTTCCCCAACGTACATGGCGCGCCGGTTCATATCGGCCTGCCGGAGGCACTCGGCATCGAGGACCTAGAGGCGCCTGTATTCGGCGGCGCCCCGCCGCGCATGGCGGCGGACGAGATCCCCGTATTCTGGGCCTGTGGCGTGACGCCGCAACTGGCGATCGAACAGGCGAAGCCACCCTTCTGCATCACCCATCTGCCGGGCAGCATGCTGATCACCGACCTGAAGAACAGCCACTTGTCGATAATCTAGAGCCTTTCACGGCTATACGGAACCGCTGAGATCGGTTTTCCGTTTCGCCCGTTAGGAGGCGTTGCGCCGGCGATGCGGTGCCATCGTCAAGCATCGCAGACGCGGCGGGCGGCACGGAAAACCGACCGTAGGCGCCGCCTGCGCACCGCTGGACGGCGTCGAAACCCGCTGGCGATGCCCCGCATCGCGGCGCGGCTCTCTCCTGGCCAGCAGCACGCAGGCGACGTCTCAGTGCTTCCGTATAGCCGTGAAAGGCTCTAGGACGGAAAATCGAGGCCGAGCGCGCGATAGTGCTCGGCCTTGTCCTTCCAGTCGCGCCGCACCTTGACGTGCAGCATCAGGTGCACCTTGCAATCGAACATCGTTTCGAGCTCCGCGCGGGCGGCGGCGCCGACCGCCTTGATGCGTTGCCCCCCCTTGCCCAGCACCATGCCCTTGTGACTGTCTCGCTCGATGATAATCACCGCGGCGATTCGGGCGCTGCCGTCCTTCAGCGTCTTCCAGTCCTCGGTTTCAACCGTCAGCGCGTAGGGCAGTTCCTGGTGTAGCTGCAGGAACAGCTGCTCACGCACGATCTCGGCGGCCATCAAACGCATCGGCATGTCGGAGAGTTGGTCCTCGGGGAACATCCAAGGCCCTGCGGGGATATTTGCCGCGAAAAAGTCCGAAAGGTCGTCAACGCCATCGCCTTTCAGTGCGGATATCATGAATGTCTCGCGAAACGAGCCGGCGTCGTTGATCGCCTTCGAAAGCGCCAATAGTTTGTCCCGCGGCACGCAATCGACCTTGTTCAGTACGAGTACGGCGTCACCCTTGATCTTTTCGACGATGCGCCGCGTGTTGCCGTCGAAACCGCGTTCGCTGTCGACGATGAGGGCAACCAGATCGGCATCGGCCGCTCCCTTCCAGGCCGCGTCGACCATCGCTCGGTCAAGCCGCTGGCGAGGCGCGAAAATTCCCGGCGTATCGACGAAGACGAGCTGGCTCTTGTCGCATACGACGATGCCTAGAACCCGGGTCCGCGTCGTCTGCACCTTGGGCGATACGATCGTGACCTTGGCCCCGACGATACGGTTGATCAGGGTCGATTTTCCCGCATTCGGCGCTCCGAGAACGGCAATGAACCCAAATCGTGTTGCGTCGCCTTCAGCCATCGTTCCGAACTTTCCGCAACAGCGTGCCCGCCGCGGCTTTTTCTGCTGACTGGCGCGTCGAGCCTTCCCCGGTCGCTTCCGGTCCGTCGCCGACGGAAACGGCAATGGTGAATATCGGCGCGTGATCGGGCCCTGTGCGGCGCGCGATGCGGTAGGAGGGCAGTGGAAGACCGCGCCCTTGCGCCCATTCCTGCAATTCCGTCTTGGAATCCAGAGGCGGCTTGCCGGACCGGTCCATGTGGGCCTGCCAGTAGCGCCGGATGAATTTGTCCGCCTCCGCCAGCCCCCCATCGAGGTAAAGTGCCGCTATGACGGACTCGCAAACATCAGCCAGCAGCGAGGGATTCTCCCGTCCACCGGCATCCGCCTCTCCCATGCTCATGACGATATGTTCGCCGAGGCCGATTTCCTCGGCGACTTCAGCGAGCGTCTCGCGGCGGACCAGGGCTGCGGAGCGGCGCGCGAGCTTGCCTTCGTTCTCATCGGGAAAGGTCTCGAACAGCATCTCGGCGACGACCAGCGATAGGACCCTGTCACCGAGGAACTCGAGCCGTTCATAGGTTTCGAGCGGTTCGACCGCCGCGCTGCCATGAGTCAGGGCCTTGGTCAGTATAGCCAGGTCCTCGAAGTCGTATTGAAGGATCGCGGCAACGCTGTGCGTCATCGAAAACTGCCGGCGATATTGCTAGTCGATACCATCGAAAAGCCGGCTATATCGGATCGTTATCGGCCACTTCCAGACCTCCCAGATCCGCGCCCTACCGTTCGTCGAGAAGAACAGGAACTCGGCGCGGCCGACAAGGTTCTCGGCCGGCACGAAACCGACATGATCCAGGACCCGGCTGTCCAATGAGCTGTCGCGATTGTCGCCCATCGCGAAATAATGGCCCTTGGGAACGGTGTAGATCGGTGTTTTATCAAGCTGCCCGAAATCGCCCTGCGTCTCGATGATCCTGTGGATCAGGCCTTCCGGCAAGGTCTCGTCATATTGTATAGCCGTACGCTGGCCAGACGTATCCCCCGGATAGTCACTGATCCGGCGACGTTTCACCGCTTTGCCATTGATATGCAGTACGCCCGAGACGACCTGTATTTTGTCGCCGGGCAGCCCGATGATACGCTTGATGTAGTCCGTTTCATTGTCCAGCGGCAGTTTGAAGACGGCGACATCGCCGCGCTCAGGCTGGCTTTCGAAGATCCGGCCTTTGAAGATCGGTGGGCTGAACGGCAGCGAGTGCCGGCTGTAACCGAAAGAATATTTGGACACGAACAGATAATCGCCGACCAAGAGAGTCGGAATCATGGATCCGGACGGGATATTGAAAGGTTCGAACAGAAAGGTCCGAACGACGACCGCAAAAAGCACGGCGTAGACTACGGTACGCACGGTTTCGCGAAAGGCGCCTGGTTTCGATTCGGCCTCTAGTTCGACGCCGGAGCCACTGCTGGGAATTTTTGACGCCATCTACGGCCTTTGCGGGGGTTGTCGCGCGGCTTTATGGTCGCGGGCGCTCATGCCTGTCAAGGGCCAGCCCCGAAACGATGGCCCCGTTGCCGACGCAAAATTACGCCGGAACCGCAAAAATTATGACAACGGCGTTGGCCAACCCGGATTCGTCGGTCAGCGACAGTTCCACTTGCGCGCGCATGCCCTCAGGCGTCAGTGACTCCATGCGGGCCAACGCCCCCCCTGATAGCTGCAATGTCGGTTTGCCCGACCGCAGATGGACGACTTCCATATCGCGCCAGAAAACACCCTGACGAAATCCCGTACCCAGCGCCTTGGAGCAGGCTTCCTTGGCCGCGAACATCTGCGCATATCGGCCGGCGCGGTTATGGGTTCGGCGCTCCGCGCGGGCCTGCTCCTGCACCGTGTAAAGCCGGTTCTCGAAGCGTCCCGGAAACTGTTCAAGCGTTTTCGCTACGCGCGCGATGTCGCACAAATCCGTACCAAGGCCAATGATCATGCGCTACGCGCGCCTTCGGCATCGGTACGCGCCTTGTCCATCAGCGAACGCATGCGGCGGATGGCGCTGTCGAGACCGCTGAATATCGCTTCACCGATAAGAAAATGACCGATGTTGAGTTCGGCTATCGTCATGATCGCGGCGATCGGCGCCACATTGTCGAAGGTCAAACCATGACCGGCATGACATTCGAGCCCGATCGCTTCACCGTGCGCCGCGGCCGCCTCGATGCGGGCGAATTCCGCGACCTGAGCCTCCCCGTCGAGTTCAGCGTAAGTCCCGGTATGCAATTCCACGACCGGCGCTCCTAGCGCGACGGCGGCGTTCAATTGCGCCGGATCGGGTTCGATGAACAGCGAAACACGAATTCCGGCCTCGGACATCTGCCGCACGAAGGGCGCCAGATGATTGTGGCCGGCAACGGCGTCCAACCCCCCTTCGGTCGTCTGCTCTTCCCGTTTTTCGGGAACGATGCACACTGCGTGCGGCCTGTGCCGAAGTGCGATTTCGAGCATCTCCTGGGTCGCCGCCATCTCGAAGTTCAGAGGCTTCTCGACCTCATCGCTGATGCGCCGGATATCGTCGTCGCGTATATGGCGCCGGTCTTCACGAAGATGCGCGGTAATTCCGTCGGCGCCGGCCGCGGCGGCAAGCTTCGCCGCTCGCACCGGATCGGGATAGGCGCCGCTCCGCGCATTCCGGATCGTCGCCACATGGTCGACGTTAACGCCCAGCCGCAACTTAGATTTCATCATTTGCGATCCCTAAATTCGTGACACGTTCGACAGTACGAATAGAACAGCCGAATGGATGTTTGAAGATCCATGTCGTCGCGAACCGATGGTGCCAATACATAATCGCGGTCTAACTTTGGGCGCGTTCGACCGAACCAACGGAGGGATCGGCTCGCAATCCAACGATGATATCCGTCAGATGCTCGATATCGTTCACTTCGATGTCGATTTGCATTTCGAAAAAATCTTCGGAGCGGTCGACTATCTTCAGATTCGAAATATTTCCGTGATAACGGCCTATCACGGCCGTAAGCGCTGCGAGACTCCCCGGCCGATTGGCGAGAAATACACTTATCCGGCTGACATGGTTCGTCGTATCCTCGGCCCCGACTTCCCATTGCACGTCGACCCATTGCTCGGGCATTTCCACGAAGTTCGACAACGTTTCGCAATCGCTCGTATGAACCGTCAGGCCCTTTCCGGTCGAGACTATACCGACGATCTGATCGCCCGGCAGCGGGTGGCAACAAGCTGCCAGATGAACGGCCATACCGGGAATCAACCCGCGGATCGGAACCGCGAATTCGCCGCCATTCCCTTTGCCAACGCTCTTTGTCGGCGCCGATCGCTGCCGTTTTCGACCGGTTCGCGGATAGGCGGCGGCGAAAACATCCTGGCCTGTATAGCGCCCCTGCCCAACGGCGACGAACAGATCGTCCACGGTACGGCAGGACAGTTTCACCAAAACGCTGGTCAGTGTTTTCGTGGCGACCTTGCGGCCTTCACGACGGAACGCCTTTTCGATGATTTCCTGGCCTAGCCGGTTGTACTGCTCACGGGTTTGGGACCGGACGAAGCGGCGGATGCAGGCGCGGGCCTTACCGGTGACAACGAAAGTTTCCCAACTCGGCGAAGGAGTCTGGTCGCTCGATGTCACGATCTCTATCTGGTCGCCATTTTTCAGCTCTGTCCTGAGCGGCACATCCTGGCCGTTGATCTTCGCACCGACACAACTGTCGCCGATTTCGGTATGGACCGCATAGGCGAAGTCGACCGGCGTCGATCCGCGCGGTAGTTCCATCAAGTCGCCCTTCGGCGAGAAGCAGAAAACCTGATCCGAGAACATCTCCAGCTTCGTGTGTTCTAGAAACTCTTCGGGCGCCTCTGCATGTTCGAGGATTTCAAGCAATTCGCGGAGCCAGCGATACTGCCGGCCGTCGGTCATGGCATTCTGCTTAAACTGCCAATGCGCCGCGACGCCGAGTTCGGCGATCTCATGCATTTCATGGGTCCGAATCTGTATCTCGATGCGCTGATTTTCCGGACCATAGACGCTTGTATGCAGCGAGCGGTAATCGTTCGGCTTGGGGATCGAGACGTAATCCTTGAAGCGGCCCGGCACGACGCGATAGTGACCGTGAACCGCACCCAGCGCCTGATAGCAGTCCTGCACCTCCCGCACGATGACGCGAAACGCCATGATGTCGGAAAGCTGCTCGAAGCCGATATTCTTGCGCTGCATCTTGCGCCAAACCGAATAGGGCGTCTTTTCGCGGCCCGACACATCCGCCTCAACTCCGTAGTCCGCCAATGTTTGGGTCAACTCCGCCGTGACCCGCCCTACGAGGTCGCCACCGTGCTCGCGCAGGAATTCAAGCCGCTTCACGATCGAATCGCGGGCGTCCGAATTCAACTCGGCGAACGCCAGATCCTCCAGCTCTTCCTTCCAGTCGCGGATGCCGATCCGCTCCGCCAGCGGTGCGTAAATGTCCATCGTCTCGCGCGCGATCCGGACACGTTTCTCCTCGTTGCGTATGAACTCCAAGGTCCGCATGTTGTGCAGCCGGTCGGCCTGTTTGACCAACAGGACACGGATGTCTTCCGACATCGCCAACAAAAGCTTGCGGAAATTCTCAGCCTGCTTCGCCCGATCGGAAAGGGATTCGATCTGGCTCAATTTCGTGACGCCGTCCACTAGCCGCGCAACGTCGGCGCCAAACAGCCCCTGAATATCCTCCATCGTCGCCACCGTGTCCTCGACAGTGTCGTGAAGCAGGCCGGTGATAATGGAATCGCAATCGAGTTTCTTGTCCGACAGGATGCCGGCGACTTCAACTGGATGGGAAAAATAGGGATCGCCGGAGGCACGTTTCTGGGTGCCGTGCGCCTTCATCGAGAAAACATAGGCGCGATTGAGGGCTTCCTCATCCACGCCCGGATCGTAGCTTTTTACCCGCTCTACAAGCTCATATTGCCGCAGCATGCGGCGTTACTCCGTCATGCGCCGGGACAGCGCTCATCGCGGCGGTTAACCTTGGGGTTCTTCGCCCGTCTGCGGCGCCTCAATCGACGGTGCGGCCACATCGCCCATCTCCCCCGACTCGCCCGCCATCGCGGCACCGGCCATCAACTCGATGGGATCTTCCTCTTCCGGTTCGTCAATCTCGACATGCTTCTGCATTCCGCGGACAACACTTTCTTCCAATTCTTCGAGTTCGATGGTCTCGTCAGCGATTTCACGCAACGCAACAACGGGATTCTTATCATTGTCTCGATCTACGGACAGCGGCGCGCCAGCGGAAATCGTACGGCTGCGCTGTGAGGCGAGCACGACGAGTTCGAAACGGTTCGGAACCTTCAGGACGCAATCTTCGACGGTAACACGGGCCATTTGGCGTATCTCCATTTCCGACTAGGCGACGCGGGCCGCGGAATATAGGCGCGCTAGCTTGGCAATACAAGAAATTTGCCGAACCGCGCCACTTTATACAGTTATCGCGTATACCCTACCAGACCCGACGAAAAGTGTAATCTAAATACCCCTTGCCGAACTAGTACTTGCGCCATAAATACTTTATCATTGCCGCTGAGTTTCGCCTAAATCTAAAAAATAAAGGGGTTTGCGGCGATAATTTTTACTAGTTGTTTCAAGGTAGTAACAAATGAATTTCAAATTCTATAAAGATGAAAAGGTCGCGCTTTTCATTGATGGGGCGAATCTTTACGCAGCTGCTCGAGCGCTCGGTTTCGATATCGATTACAAGCGCTTATTGGGTATTTTCGGAGATGAAGCCCGGATTATTCGCGCGTTCTATTACACCGCCTTGATAGAAGATCAGGAATATTCGCCGATCCGCCCACTCGTCGATTGGCTCGACTATAACGGCTACACGATGGTAACCAAGCCGACGAAAGAGTTCACCGACAATTACGGGCGGCGCAAGATCAAGGGCAACATGGATATCGAACTTGCCATTGATGTGATGGATATGGCGACGATCATCGACCATGTCATCCTGTTCTCCGGCGACGGCGATTTTCGCAGACTGGTCGAAGCGGTGCAGCGCAAAGGAGTCCGAGTCACCGTCGTCAGCACGGTCAAGTCTTCGCCGCCCATGGTCGCGGACGAGCTGCGACGCCAGGCGGACCACTTCGTCGAACTGATGGATCTATCGCAAGAGATCGCACGTAAACATTCCCGTCAGGACAGCGCTTCCGACGAAATTGAACCCGAACAGCCGGACGATCTGCTGAGCGAAGAAGACGATTACGACGAATACGACGACCCGATCGTCACCACCGCCTGATTTACCGTCCATGCCGGATGCTTTTCCTTGCCGGGATTGCCCCCGTTGCCCTCGGCTGGTCTCGTTCCGGGAAGAAAACCGGGCCAGTTGGCCTGACTGGCACAATGCACCCGTCGACAGTTTCGGCTCGATCGATGCAGCGCTGCTGATCGTCGGTCTCGCACCCGGATTGCGCGGCGCGAACCGAACCAGCCGGCCCTTCACGGGAGATTACGCGGGGCAGCTTCTTTATCCGACATTATTACGGTTCGGGCTGGCACAGGGCGACTACGCCGAAGCCTCGGATGACGGTCTGTCCCTGGTCAACTGTCGCGTCACGAACGCCGTACGATGCGTCCCGCCGCAAAACAAGCCGGTCGGCGCCGAAATCAACGCCTGTCGTGACTTTCTCAGCGAGGAGATCGGAAGCATGCCGGATTTGCGAGTCGTGCTGGCGCTCGGCACGGTTTCGCATGCCTCCATCCTGCGCAGCGCCGGTTTGCGGCAAAAGGATTGGCGTTTCGGCCATGCGCAGATCCACGAATTGCCGAACGGGCTGGTCCTCGCGGACAGCTACCATTGCTCACGCTACAACACGAATACCGGCCGACTAACTGAGGAAATGTTTCACAAAGTCTTTTCGGAGATCGTCAGCCGCGTTCGCGCATGACCCGGGCTTTTTGCCGATTCCAGTCCCGTTCCTTCGACGTTTGGCGCTTATCGACCTGCCGTTTGCCGCGCGCCAAGCCCAGCATCACCTTGGCGATACCCCGATCGTTGAAATAGATCGACATCGGTACGATCGTGACACCCTGCCGATTGGCGGCGCCGATCAGCCTCTGCATTTCCCGCTTGTGAAGCAATAGCTTGCGCGGCCGCCGCGCCTCGTGGTTGCTGAAGCTCGCGCTGTTGTTGTACTCGGGAATAAAGCAGTTGTTGAGCCACAATTCGCCCTCGCGCGGACCGGCCCAGGATTCGGACAGGCTCGCCTGTCCTTGGCGCAAGGACTTTACCTCGGTGCCCTGAAGGACAATACCGGCCTCGATCTTCTCGTCGATGAAGTAATCGTACCGCGCGCGTCGGTTTTGCGCGACGGGGCCACTCCCCGACGATTTCCCGGCCATCGCGCTAGTTTAGCAATCCGACCGTAACCATCGCATCGCGAACGGCCGTCTTACTGCTCTCCGCAATCGGGACGATCGGCAGTCTGCAGGAATCGTCGCATTTGCCGAGCAGGCTGGCAGCATATTTCACCGGCCCAGGACTGGTTTCGCAGAACAGCGCATCGTGCAACGGCATGAGCCGATCGCGCACCTCTTCGAAAGTATCGAGGTCGCGTCCCTGCCATGAATTGTGCAAAGTCGCACAAAGCTTCGGCGCCACGTTCGCCGTCACCGAGATGCAGCCATCGCCACCCTGACCGAGGAACGCGCCTATGGTCGCATCTTCCCCGGACAGCTGGCAGAACTCCTCCTCTATCGCCATACGCGACGCCAGCGGGCGCGCGAGATCACAAGTCGCGTCCTTGACGCCGACGATGTTCGGCAGCTTGGCCAGACGCGCCATCGTTTCGACAGTCATATCGACGACCGACCGGCCGGGGATGTTGTAAATGATGACCGGCAAATCGACCGCATCGACGATTGCCTCGTAATGTTGGTACAGACCATCCTGTGTCGGCTTGTTGTAATAGGGCGTAACGACAAGCGCCGCGTCCGCACCAGCATCTTTGGCATGCTGGGTCAATTCGATTGCCTCCGCCGTCGAGTTCGACCCGGTGCCCGCGATGATCGGCACCTTCCCTTTGGCGGCTTCGATGCAGAGTTCGACGACGCGTTTGTGCTCCTTATGGCTAAGAGTCGGCGATTCACCGGTCGTTCCGGTCGGAATCAGGCCTTGCGTTCCCTCGCTGATCTGCCACTCCACAAAGGATTGGAAACCGCTTTCGTCAATCGAACCGTTCTGGAACGGTGTAATCAACGCCACAAGTGATCCACTAAACATCTTTTTTCTCCCTGTCGCTCCCACGAGCGTCGACATAAAATTAACCCTACCGCAATAAACCAGCAATAGTTACACAGAGGTTTGATTCGCTCGTTATTGGCCAACGCCTGGGAATCGCTTAGAATCGAATGATGGTCATGCAGCAAATTTCTCTAAAATACAAGGCTTTACTGATGAATGCTGGCGTGGTTTGCGCACTCGTTCTGGGCCTGATTTGCGTGCTGCCGGACACCGTCCTCGCCGAAACACTCGGCAAGAAGGACATCTCGACCTACAAAACGGCGTTCAAAGCGGCCAAAGCCGGCCGATGGAAGAAGGCCCACCGACTAACCGCGCGAGCGAAACATCCATTACCGGCTAAGGTCATTTCGTGGCTGCAATATTCGTCGCAAGGCTCAAAGGCCGCGTTCGCCGACATCGATTCCTTCTTGAAGGCCAATCCGGAATGGCCGCGCCGAACGGAGTTGCGACAACGGGCCGAAGAAGCCATGAGATCCGCTCTGCCGGAAGAATTCACGCTTGCCTGGTTTGCGTCCGATCCGCCTTCGACCGCTGCCGGTGCAACCCGGTACGCCCAGGCCCTCCTGGCGAAGGGCCGCAAGGCCGACGCAACCGCTTTCGTCCGAAAGTCGTGGCGCGACCTCAATATGGTCCGCGCGGACGCGCGCCATTTCCGCCGCCAGTTTCGCAAGCTTCTGCGCAAGGAGGATCATATCGCGCGTCTCGACCGGCTTATTTGGGACCAGCGTATTGGATCCGCACGGCGGCAAATGCGGCGGGTCGGACGAGACTACCAGCACTTAGCACAGGCTCGCTTGCAATTGATGCAGCGGACGGGTGGCGTCGATGGCGCCATCGCGCGCGTCCCGGCAACACTTCGACAACATCCAGGATTGGTGTACGAACGGTTACGCTGGCGGCGGCGCAAAGGATTTTCCGATCGTGCGATAGAATTGCTCCATGATCCGCCGGCGCCCGTGATGCGGCCTTCCAAATGGTGGTTGGAGCGCGCCATATTGAGCCGCAGATCCTTGCGCGAGGGAGACATCACGCTTGCCTACCATCTGGCGCGGAACCACAAGCAGACCGGCGGCGCTTCGTATGCCGAAGCCGAATGGCTAGCCGGCTGGATCGGGCTGCGGTTCCTGCGTGACTACAACGTTGCGTTCCAGCATTTCAGGCGGCTCTACAAGAATGTGCGATATCCGATCAGCCGCGCGCGCGGTGCCTATTGGACGGCGCGTGCGATCGAAGCCAACCCCGCGAACATCGCCGACCGCTGGGAAAAATCGATAATTTGGTATCGTGCCGCAGCCCGGTATCCAACGACCTTTTACGGACAGTTAGCAATATACCGCTTGCGGCAACCGTCGGTTCAGCCGCCGCGGGAGCCCAAACCCTCGGCAAAGCAGGTTGAGATTTTCGAAGGGCGCGAACTCGTCCGGGTCACACGCCTGCTTGCGGCCTTGGGTCAAGACAAGCTCGTGAAAACCTTCGTCACGCAGCTCGCCAAATTAGCAAAACGGCCGCCAGAATGGGCCCTGATCGCAAAGCTTGCTACCGATATCGGACGCAACGATCTGGCGATACGGATCGCCAAACTGGCCATTTGGCAGGGTGTCGCGCTAACCGTAGCCGGCTATCCGAAACTGCCCGTAAGCCGGAAGCTCCCGGTCGAACCGGCTTTGATACATGCCGTAATCCGTCAGGAAAGCGCGTTCGACGCCAAGGCAGTCAGCCGTGCCGGAGCACGCGGTCTTATGCAGTTGATGCCGGCGACGGCGCGGGTGGTGGCGCGCCGGCTGAAAATTCGCCACACGAAAAACAAACTGACCGCCGACCCGCTGCACAACATGCGCCTCGGCAGCGCCTATCTGGACCAACTGCGCGACAATTTCGACGGTTCTCTGATCCTCGCGCTCGCGGCCTACAACGCCGGTCCCGGCAACGTGAAACGTTGGATTAAATTGAATGGCGACCCCCGGGATTTTTCGACGCTTGACGCCATCGACTGGATCGAAGCGATCCCCGTTTCCGAAACACGCAACTATGTGCAGCGCGTGCTGGAGAATCTTACGGTTTACGGCTATCGCTTCGAGTACAGTTTCCTGCCGGAATTGATTGTCGACGCGATGATCGGATCGGATACGGTCGATTATCCCTAACGACACGAAAGAGGACGAGGGTGAGATGGCGGCACTACAGCGGATTAGCGGCATCGGCGCGTGCGTATTCGACGCTTACGGCACGCTTTTCGACGTCCATTCCGCCGCGGCTCGTTGCCGCGACGACCTGGGCGACCAGGCGGACGCCCTGTCCGGCCTCTGGCGTCAGAAGCAGCTGGAATACACCTGGTTGCGATCGCTGATGGGGGCGCATGTCGATTTCTGGCAGATCACAGGCGATGCGCTCGACTACGCCATGACCGCGACCGGTCTCGACAACCCTCCTCTGCGCGAGAAACTGATGGCGCTGTACCTCTCTTTGGACGCCTATCAAGAGGTTCCCGGCGTGCTTGCGACGCTGCGGGAAGCCGGCATGAAAACGGCTATCCTGTCGAATGGCTCGCCGCGAATGCTGGAGTCGGCCGTCGAGAATGCGGGAATTTCCGGTCTGCTGGACGATGTCCTGTCAGTCGAGGATGTCAGCATATTCAAGGTCTCGCCCAAGACATATCAACTCGCCGTCGATCGGCTCGGCCTGGCGGCGGAAGCGATTTGCTTCATGTCGTCGAATGCCTGGGACGCGGCGGGCGCCGCCCATTTCGGTTTCCAGGTCGCGTGGGTCAACCGGTTCGGGCAGACCAAAGAGCGGTTGCCCGGCGAACCCAAGGCCGAGATCGTGTCCCTAGAACCGCTCCCCGGATTGGTGTGCGATTAACCCTTCGAAAAGGGATCCGGGAGATGCGGTGATGAACGGTTTTCGCGAACGCCGATACACCGCTCAAGATGGCCTGTCGCTATATTTTCGCGATTATGGTGACCCGGACAGCGCTGTAACGCCGATTCTCTGTCTTCCCGGACTGACCCGGAACTCGAAAGATTTTCACGATGTGGCGTTGCGGTTGAGCGCAAGACGACGGGTCATTTGCCCGGATTACCGCGGTCGTGGAAAATCCGAGTACGATGCGGACGCGAAATCGTATCAGCCATCGGTCTATTTGAACGATATCCGCCACTTGCTGGCAGTTGCCGGCATAGGCCGCGTCATCGTCTTCGGGACATCCCTCGGCGGAATACTGGCGATGGCAATGGGGGCTGCAATGCCGACCACGCTTGCAGGAGTGCTGCTCAACGATGTCGGCCCGCAAATCGCCACCGATGGGCTGGGCAGGATCATGGATTATATCGGCAAGGACCGGCCGCACGCCGACTGGGACAGCGCCATAGCGGATTTCAAGCTCATGTTTCCCAGCGTGACACTCGGGAACGACGTCGAATGGCTGGCGGCGGCGCAGGCGACTTGGCGACTTGGCGACGACGGCGCATTGCATTTCGATTGGGACGTGAGATTGGCCGAAACCCTACGGAATGCCCCCCCGGTCCCGGACCTGTGGCCGCTGTTCCATTCCCTCGACTGCGTTCCGATGCTCGCCGTCCGCGGCGCGCTTTCCGACGTCCTGACCGAGAAAACCTTCGACAAGATGGCTCGGGCGCGATCCGGAATACTGCGGGTCACGGTTCCCGAAACAGGTCACGTGCCGACCTTGAGCGAACCCATCGTCCAAGATGAGATGGACGCGTTCCTTACCATGTACGCGGAACCATAAACGGAAAGGAACAAGCTATGCCATTGGGCGCTTTCCTACCGACCCGCGCATTTGCACAAGACCCCGCCGCTATCCGCGACTGGGTACAAGCCGCAGAAGAAATAGGTTACGACTACATCGATGGAATGGACCCCAAAACTGAGACAGATTAATTAGGGACAGTTCCTGTAAGGAGG
>CAYLTU010000056.1:0-24237 GCA_964386465.1 uncultured Rhodospirillaceae bacterium | reverse complement strand
CCCCAGCCCTCTCCCCAAGGAGAGGGAGCAAACCGTTGGTATCTTATGCCCTCTCCTTGGGGAGAGGGCTGGGTGAGGGGAGAAACGAAAACGTTTAAGACGGAACGTAAAAGCATGGACGAAATACTGAGTGCCGGCCTGTCGCCGGCGGAGCTCGATCGCCGGTTCGAGGCGTCGGGGGAAAAATTTACGACACCCTGTTACGACGGAGAGATGGTCTGGCGCGTCTGGGGCAACGGGCCGCCGCTGGTCCTGCTGCATGGCGGCTACGGATCCTGGCGGCATTGGATCAAGAATATAGGGCCGCTCTCGAAGACGCGGAAACTATATGTCGCGGACAATCCGGGCCTCGGCGATTCCGCCTCCGTACCGCTGCCGCATACGGCCGAGAAACTCGCCGCGGTCATCGTCGACGGGATCGAACGGCTGATCCCCGCCCCGGCGCGATTCGATCTGGTCGGATTCTCTTTCGGCGGCCTGCTCGGCGGCCATGTGGGTTCGATCATGGGCGAGCGGGTGCGCAACCTCGTCACCGTCGCACCCGGCGGACTCGGTATCGCACGCACGACCGAGCGGCGGCCTCTGGCGAAAATCCGGCCGCACATGTCGGGAGAAGAGCTGGTAGCCGCGCACCGCCACAATCTGTCGATCTTAATGTTCCACGACACCGCGAAAATCGACGACTTGGCGCTCTATCTGCAGCAGGAGACGGTGAAACGCGCGCGGGTGAAGAGCCCCCTGATCGCGCACACCGACACGCTCGCCAGGGTACTGCCGAACATCAAAGCGAACATGAACGCGATCTATGGTGACATGGACGACGCCATCGGCGACGGGCTGGACCGACGCCAGAAGCTATTCGAGCAAATTCATCCCGACATCGATTTTCGCGTCATCAAGGGTGCGGGTCACTGGGTGATGTACGAGACGCCCGAGATCTTCAACGCGATGGTGCGGGAGATGGTCGAGCGGGCGTAACGGTTACTCCGCCGCCGCGGCGAGAGTAAAGCCGTACTTCTTGTCCAGTTCCAGATCGCGCAGGATGTCGAGACCGCGCTGCAGCGCCGCGCCTTGGAATCCCGTCAACGGCCGCCGCAGATCGCCCGCCGGTAGTCCGACGGCGCGCATCAGCGACTTCACCGGCACCGGATTGATCGCCGAATAGGTGAAGTGCAGCATCGGCAGCATTTCCAGCCACATCCTCTTGAAGTTCTCGGCGTCCTCGAAGCTCTCCCACGGTTTGGAGATTACCGTCATCTCGGCCGGGATGATGTTGCCCGACATGTTCGCCGTCCCGTGCCCGCCAAGCGACATGGTCGGCACGACGAGCCCCAGATTAGGCGAGTCGCAGCACATCAGGGACATTTCCGGGTTGCCGGCGGCGAGTTTCGCGGCCTGTCCCACCCGTCCCGTGGATTCCTTGTTGACGACGATGTTGGGATGTTCGGCCAGGCGCAGGATCGCCTCGGCGGAAAGGTCCGTCGTCACGCGCGGAGGATTGTTGTAGATGCCGACCGGAATATCGCTCGCATCGGCGACGTCGCGGAAGAATTGTTCGATATCGGCTTCCGGCGCGCAGATATAGGCCGGGGCCGCGATAATCGTGCCGTCCGCGCCGGCCGACGCCGCGTGCTGCACGTAGTCGATGGTCGTCTGCGTATTGTTGCCGGTGCAGCCGTAAAAGAACTGCATGCCGCCGGTCTTGAACTTGATGGTCTCTTCAACGATGCGGTGGCGTTCCTCCTGGCTCAGCATGGAGACCTCGCCGGTCGACCCCATGATCAGGACGGCGCTGGTGCCATTGCTTTCCTGGAAGTCGAGCAACGTTCGAAACCCGCCAAAATCAATTGTTCCGTCCCTATTGAACGGGGTGATCATCGCCACGAATGAACCGGTCGGCTTATCCATCATTCTCTCCATGCCTAGATTTGCGGCTATAAGACCATACTCGCTATGCCGATTCCAGCGGCGCGTGCAGGGTCACTCCCTCCATATACATGCGACCGCGGTCGCCGATCTCGATCCGGCAGTTGTATTTGTTGGCGCAACACCGCGGCATCGGGCGGCACGGCCGCAGCCGCTGTAGATGCCGATTCCTGTCCGAATAGTCCTCGAACGGATGGAAAAGCACCGGCACCAGGTCCGCCCGGCGGGCGAGAATCCCGCTATGAATCATCACCGCGCTGACATGGCTGCTGAGCCCACCCGACTTGACCTTCTGCAGGCATAACAGGGAAACGATAGCAGGTATCGACGTGATAGGTCTGCCGCGCCGAGGCGCCCTGTATCGGGCCGTCCGGCATTGGAAAGAGCGACTTTTTTGCTTCGCGAACCGTCACGTTATTCCCCAGTCGTAACCAGATAGCCGGCCTTCTTCCATTCCGGCAATCCCCCGGCGAAGTAATAGACTTCATTGTAACCCCATATCACGGCCTTGGCGGAGGCAAGGGCGGAGAGGCGTCACGTGAATCCGCCGCAGTAGAAGGCGACGGCCTGATCCTTCTTGACGATTTCGGCTAGGCTGGCCTCGTCCATGCTTTCACCGCTGCCTCCGGTGTACAGCGAACCTTTGACGTAGCCGCCGCTTCGGCTGCCGGGGCCTCGAGAATCGATGATGGCGCCACCATTGTCGAGCAACCGCTTAGCCTCGGCCGCACCGATTGTCGGCACGCCCTTGACGACCCAGCCACCGCTGTCACTTCGGCTGAGCAACGTATCCCAAGCAATTTTGGTATCTTGCGCGCTGACCCCTGCCGGTACGCCGGCAAAATTCCACCCTTCACGCAAGCGTTCCCGGTCTTCCGCGCGCTTCAACTGGCTTCCATCAGCCTCTTGAAGAGTAAGATTTGTACGGCCTTCCTTGTTTCGAAGTTCATCGATTTTTTCGATCGCGGCGAGTCCCTCGACTATTTTTCCGAGATGCCCATACGTCGCGATTAGCCACCGATAGTTCCACTGGTACTCGGGATCTCTGGCGACCGCCAATGCCAACTGTTCCGCCGCCTTTTCGTAGTTTCCCAGAAGAAAATTGGCGATGCCGCGCCTGATCCAGTTCGGGCGTTCATTCTCGGGATCCAATCTATCGGCTTTATCCAGATGCTCGAGCGCCAGCTTTGCTTGCCCCGAAAAGACCAAAGCGGACGCCATGGCGCCATAGCCTTCCGGGTTGTTCGGATCGAGCGCGATCGCCCGCTCGGCCTCCTCGACGGCTTTATCGTGTTGGCCTTCCCAACGAAGCATTTCGGATGCGATCCGGTGCGCGAGCGGGGTCGGCGATTTCATTGCCGTCGCCAAATAACCTTTCGCCCGGTCGATACCTTCCTGGAAGGCGACGCCCAGCCGGCGCGATTGAGCGCCAATGGACGCCCACCAATACACCGCAGCCATTGAAAGATGCCCCCGGTTGTAGTCCGGATCGAGCGCCAGCGCCTTTTCGAATTGCGCCTTTGCCAGCACGTAGTTCGCCGGATCGCTTCGACGGAGATGCAGGTAATTCCAACCCTTCAAGACGGCGTCATAGGCCGCGGGATGCGCTGTTTCAGGTCGGGCGCTGGTTGTAGATGCCTCGGCAGTTGTCAGTTTTACCGCCAGCGCTGCGACGACCTTTCCCGTAATGCGGTCCTGCAGATCGAAGATATCAGCCATGACGCCGTCATAGCGCTCCGCCCAGACGTGATGGCCGGAGAGCGCGTCGACCAGTTGCACATTGATTCGAACCTTCTCACCGGCACGGCGCACGCTGCCTTCGACCACGAAACGGACGCCCAAATCTTCGGCGACCCGTTGCACTTTTACGGCTTTGCCCTTGTAGGTGAAGGTCGAATTGCGGGCGATGACGAAGAGGCCCGAGACCTTGGAAAGATCGGTGATCAAATCTTCGACCATGCCGTCGGCGAAATAGTCCTGCTCCCTGTCGCTCGAAATATTGTTGAAAGGCAGCACGGCAACCGACGGCTTGTCCGGCAGAGCCAGCACCATCTTGGCCCGATCGGCGGGTTCGAAGTCCGGCCGTTGCTGCCACCAAAAGGCGCCGCCGCCGACCAGCAGTGCCACAACGACGGCGACCGCCACGTATTTGGGAACCGACACCGTTGATCGCGGTACGTCTGATGCCGGTTGCCCTTGGCCCTGGACTTTGAAAACCCGCACGGGTCGCGCGATGTTTTTGACTTCGATCTCGCCCAGATCTTCAAGGTCGATATCCATCCGGTCGCGAACCTGATCGCGGGCCGTCCGGGAAATACAGATACCGCCGGGCTCGGCCAATCCTTCCAGGCGGGCCGCGACGTTCACCCCATCCCCCAGCAGATCGTCGCCCTCGGCAACGACATCGCCGACATTAATGCCAATGCGGAAGAGCAGCCGCCGGTCCTCCGGCACGCTTTCGCACCGGACGGCGATGTCGCGTTGTATCTTCATCGCGCAGCGCAGGGCGTCGACCGCGCTGGGAAATTCGATCAGCAGGCTGTCGCCGGCGGTATTGGCGACGCGGCCGTGGAACTGCGAAAGCTTGGGATCTATGACCTCGGATCGGTGGCCGCGCAGGGCCGCAATCGCGCCCTCTTCGTCTGCCCCCATGAGCCGGCTGTAACCGGCTATGTCGGCAGCGACAATCGCGGCGAGCCGCCGTTGCCCGTCGGGCATGTTTCCCCCCAATCAATTGCGGCCATGGTAATTCAGCTTGGGATCACTCACAACGATTCCGGGACCCGCTGGGACGAACGAAAATAGTTCGATCAATGCCCTATCAGAATTGTTACTCGCCTGCGTAAGCCGTTACGATGGCGCCGCAAACACATCGACCGATCGACTTGGCCCGGCATCTGGAAAGAAGAAGAGGACAATATGAATACCACGCAAGACAGCCGGTCCGAAATTGGCTGGGTCAGCCAGAACCACCAACTCGTGCCCTACGAAGACGCCAAAATTTCAATCATGGCGCCGGGTCTGACATTCGCAGCACTGGTCTTCGAAGGGTACCGCGCCTACTGGAATGCCGAGAAAGAAGACCTGATGATCTTCCGGCTGGACGATCATATGAAGCGGCTCGAATTTTCGATGTCGTTGCTGGAACTGGACACGCCGCCGTCGATCGAAACGCTCACGGCGGACATCATGGCGACGCTCAAGGCGAACGACTTTCGCGAGGACACCTATATCCGCCTGCAGGTTTATGTCGACGATTGGGGATCGATGCTGGCGACCGGGCCGACCGGCAGCTCGGTGATCTGCCGGCCCCGGCCGCGGGTCGCCCATTTCGAGACCGGCAATGAATTCATCGTCAGCAGCTGGCGGCGCAACGCGGAGAATGCGACCCCGCCGCGTATCAAGGCGTCGGCCAATTACATGAACAGCCGGCTCGCCGGTCTCGAGGCGAAGCGGCATGGTGCCGGCGGCGCGATCCTGTTGAACGATGACGGGAGTGTCAGCGAAGGACCGGGCGGCTGCCTGTTCTTCCTACGGGACGGCGTCTTTGCCACGCCGGACGTGACCAGCGGCATCCTGGAAAGCGTCACCCGCCGCACCGTACTCGACATTGCCGGGCCACTCGGGATCGAGATGGTGGAACGCAAGGTGGGGCGCACTGAGCTTTATCTCGCCGAGGAAGCGTTCTATTGCGGCACGGGCCAAGAGATCATGCCGATCACCGCCATCGACGGCCGGCCGGTCGGCGACAGCACGCCCGGGCCGCAAACCAGACGGATGCAGGAACGCTATGACGATGTCGTGCGCGGCAAGACCGATGATCATGCCGATTGGCGGACGCCCGTCTACAACGGCTAAGCCGTGATTTTTAAAGCGGTTTTAAGGGGATAAACGGTGTCGCAGAGTTCGATATCCACAAATGCGCGGCGTATAACGGTCGTCGAATTACTGATCGAGCGTTTAAAGGGTGCTGGCCTCCAGCGCCTGTTCGGCGTGCCGGGCGGCGGCAGCAGCATGGATTTGATCGACGCCGCCCGCCGCGCCGGTATCGAATTCGTCCTGTCCCGGCGCGAGGACTCCGGCACGGTCATGGCGGCCATCACCGCGCTGTTGTCGAATGCGCCGGGGCTGGCCCTCGGCACCAAGGGACCCGGTGTCACGTCGAGCGCCAACGGCGTCGCGTCGGCCTGTCTCGACCGCGCGCCCGTCATCTTCGTTTCGGACGGTTTCGGAGCGGATGAAACGAACTATGTGTCGCATCAATATTTCGATCAGGCCGCCGTACTGGGACCGATCACGAAAAACATCAGTCTGCTGAACGGTGCGGACCCCGCGGCGGAGATCGACGCCCTGATCGAAACCATGAACCGCGCGCCGAAAGGCCCATGTTACGTGGAATTGACCGGAGCCGCCGCAAAGCGGGAGATCGATGTCGGTCGGATCAAGCCAAACACAGATGCAACCGGCGCAAATTCGAACACCGACAGTTTGGAACGCGCCCGGGACCTGCTTGCAGCCGCCAAACGACCCGTCGTCATCGCCGGTCTAGAGGCCGCAACCGCTGAAAACGCCGCCGCAATCAGAGACATGGTTGCGGCTTTGAACGCGCCTGCGCTGGTGACCTACATGGCCAAGGGTGTGATAGCGGATTCTGACGACGGCTACGCCGGCATCTTCACCGGGGGGCAGGCCGAGTTCGCCTGTGTCTCAAGCGCCGACTTGATTATTTTGGCCGGGCTCGATCCGGTCGAGCTGATTCGTAAACCCTGGGCCTACGATGCGCCGGTTCTGGACATCGGCGAGGTACGCCACGAAAAGCACTACGTGGTGCCCGCCTGCGGAGTGTACGGCCGGATCGCTTCGAACATCGCGCAGCTCTCGAACGGCTTTTCACCATCCGAATGGATCGGGTCGGAAATTGCCTCGTACCGGGACGGTTTTTTCGCGGCGATGGAATACAAGGAACGTCCCGGAATCACGCCCGTTGATATCGTGAAAATGGCCGCGGCTGCCTACGAAGGGCGGCCCCGGCTGGCGGTCGATGCCGGCGCGCATATGTTCTCCGCCATCGCCTTCTGGCCCGCCCGCGACCCGCTGGACGTGCTTATTTCGAACGGACTGGCGACCATGGCGTTTGCGCTCCCGGCTGGCTTGGCGGCCGCGCTGCACGATCCGGACCGGGGCGCCGTCGCAATGACGGGTGATGGCGGCCTGATGATGTGTATGGGTGAACTGGTGACCGCCGCGCAGCAGAACGCAAATCTGACAACCATCGTCTTCAATGACGGCGCGCTGTCGCTGATCGACATAAAGCGGCAGGAAATGCAAATGCCCGACCTCGGCTTCACGTGGAACCGGCCCGATTTTGCCGCCGCGGCGCGCGGATTCGGCTGCACGGCGTGGCGCGCGTCGACGGCTGCGGAACTTGAGGCCGCGCTGGCGGCAGCGGTTAAGATCACCGGCCCCTGCCTGATCGACATCGTGCTCGACCCGGACGGTTATCTTGAGCAAATGCGGGCGCTGCGGGGGTGAACGATGTGCGCCAAGGGTAACACGCGATTTAGTCGCCTCGACTCTTGGGTCGAAACAATGATCGCCACCGGAAAATTGGCGCACGCGCATACGACGGTTTTCAAATCGGACGCCACCATCCACACCCACCGCGCCGGCCTCATGGATATCACCGGCGACGAGCCGCTCCGCGAAGATGCGATATTTCGCATCTACTCCATGACGAAACCGGTGACCGCGGTTGCCATGATGACCCTGATCGAGGAATGCGCGTGCGAGCTCGACGATCCGCTCGCGAAATTCATTCCCGCTTTCGCCGATACGCGGGTTTATCGGTCCGGCGGCCTCGACGATTTCAAGACCGAGCCGCCGCGAATGCCGTTCACGATCCGCCACCTCCTGACCCACACGGGCGGCCTGACCTACGCCAACCAGCAGGTCGAGCCGGTCGCGACCCTCTATCGAAACAACAAGGTCGATTTTTCCGCGGCCCGCGACGACTTTGCCGCGGCGGTCGACACCGTCGCAGGTCTACCGCTGATCTTTCACCCGGGACAGCACTGGCACTACAGCATCTCGCACGACGTTATGGGCCGCCTGATCGAAGTGATATCGGGGCAGAGCTTCGACCGGTTTCTGCAAGAAAGAATCTTCGAGCCCTTGAAGATGCCGGACACCGGATTCCGTATTGCCGTTGAAAACCATCACCGGCTGACGGCGATTTACGGGCACGACAAGGAAGGCCGGCTTAAGGACATCAGCGACTATTCCGCCGACCGTTTCCTGCGCGGCAGCACGCTCCTATCCGGCGGCGGCGGTCTCGTGTCGACTTCCGCGGATTATCTCCGTTTTGCGCGCATGCTGCTGAACCGCGGCGAATTGGAAGGCGCGCGCATCCTACGGCCGGAAACGGTCGACCGCATGACCCGCAACGACCTCGACGGCGACCTGCCGTCGATGGGGGCTCTGGAAGACGGCGGCGACAGCATGGCCGGGATCGGTTTCGGTCTCATCGGCGCGATCATGCTCGACCCGGCACGATCGGTATTTTCCGGCTCCATTGGCGATTACTGCTGGGGCGGCGCGGCCAGCACCTATTTCTGGGTCGATCCGAAAGAGGACATGGCGGTGGTGTTCATGACACAACTGATGCCGCCACGCGCGCTGCCGATACGCCGGGAAGTTCGACGACATGTCTATGATGCCTTGCGCGCCTAAACTGGGATGAACCGATGAGCAATTTGAAGTCCGTAGACCCCCTGCCTCATTTCAATGCTGTCGCCGTCGCGGCAGCAAACGCCGCTTCGGCCGACGATGTCCTGACGGCGCTCGATCCGGCATTGGACGCCGTGTTCGGCCACAAGCTGTACACCGCCCTGCTCTATCACGGGCCGGAAACCGGCGTTGAGCGTTACTATTCGAATCAACCGAAAAGCTACCTGGTAGGCGGCCGGAAACCGCCGAACGATTTACCCTGGACCCGGCAATTACTGGTCGAAGGCCGACCTTATATCGGCTATGACGCCGACGACATCCGCGCCGTCTTCTTCGATCACGAGGTGATATTCTCGCTCGGCTGCGAGTCGATCATCAACATCCCGGTCGCGCACAAGGGCAAGGTGCTCGGCACCCTCAACATTCTACACGAGGCGGGATGGTACGGCGAAGACGACATCCCGGCGGCTCAGGTGTTCGCCGGTCTCGCCGTCCCGGCTTTCCTGGAACTGACGGCCGCTCCCTAAGAGCCCTGATTACCGTATGCGCGCTTCGCACTGTGCACGGCTTTCATCCCGTCGAGCATTTCCTTCATGCCCTCGGACAGGGCTCGTATGCGAGATACTGGCTGGCAAACATTGTGTCACCGCCGTATGCGGGCGGATCGGGTGCGTAGAGTATCGAGCCGAAAACGGGTCTCTCTTAGAAGGTCACGTCGGAATGCCAGAGCCCGCCGAAATTGCCGCCGTGATCATCAAACGCCTTGCGTACTTGCGCAAACTTCGCAACGCCCATCGGCTGCGACAGGTCGACGCCGAATGTTTTCGGGCCTAGCGGACACTATGATGTTGCTCATACTCCGCTCCTTCCCAACTCGTCGTTCCAGATCATGCTACGCCGCTGCCGAAGCGGCGGGGATATAGACAAAGCCATCGAACAGCCGCCGCTGCGTGCGCAAGACGCCTGCCTTGACCGCGTGCCATCGGTCATCCTGTTGCATCACCTCGGCCGCGCAATGGATCACGCCGGAAGGCTGCACGATGCGAAGCGCATCGTTCGAATTCGACGATGCGCGCGCCACGCGATGGACCACGGTGCCCTCAATGCGCGCCGCGACCGTCATGCACAGGGTGCCGGTCAGCGGCAGCGCGCGGTGAATATTGCCCATCGACACCATGCGGCCGAGCAAATCGCCATCGTCCGCCGGCACGCTCTCGCCGGACAGAAGCATCGCGTCCGCCGGTGGCGCAACGAAACCGATCATCGGCAGCGCCGGCGAGTATTTCAGCCCCATCGCCGCCGCGCCCGCCTTGCGGATCGCCTGCAGACGCGCCATCAACGCTGTATCCGCGTCCAGATCGGCCGGCATCTCGTTACCCTTCACGCCCAGGTCTGCCGCCGCTACGAACACGCCCGGGTTTGCCGCATCGACGAGCGAGGCCTCGATTGGCCCGTATCCCTCGACTTCCAAGGTATCCAAAACGTTTCCCGTCGGCAGCAGCTTGCCCGTACCGGCGCCACCGGGCTCGACGAATTCCATGCGTACCGGCGCGCCGGTCCCGGAAACGCCGGGCAGTTCGAGGATCCCATCGACCGCCGCCTGTCCATCGTCGACCGGGAAACGCGCGTGGATGATCTTGTTCGTATTCGTGTTGTGGATGCGGACCAGCGCCTCGTCGCCTTTGACCGTCACCAGCCCCTCGTCGACCGCGAAGGGACCCATGGCCGAGGACATGTTGCCGCAATTGCCGGCATAGTCGACCTCTGCGTCGCGCACCGCGCACTGCGCGAAGGTGTAGTCGATATCCGCGTCCGGATGTGTCGACGGTCCGACGACACAGACCTTGCTCAGGGACGAGATTCCACCGCCCATGCCGTTGAGCTGCCGCCCGTTCGGGTCCGGACTGCCGATCGCGGCGAGGAAGATCGCATCCCATCGCGCGCGGTCTTCCGGCAGGTCCTTCCGGTGGAAAACGATTGCGTTGCTGGTCCCACCACGGATGAAGGCAGCGGGAATCCTGACCTGTTTCATGGGCCCATCCTGGTATTTGTCCGTGCTATCAATTTTCCGATGAAAGTATACCGGAGGCAAGGGTCGGCTTTTCGCGGAATTTTGGACTACACCCTTTTCAGTCCCGCGCCCGATCTCCGCGCAGATTCATGATGTTGCCGACGATAATCACCGCCGCGCCAAGCCACACGAACAGGCTGGTCGGCTCCTGATAGAGCAGATAGCCGACGATAGCGGCGACCGGAAGACGGACGAAATCGACCGGCGCGACCCGCGCCGCATCGCCCAGCGCGAAAGCGCGCGCGAAACAGTAATGCGAGGCGAGACCGCCCAGTCCGGTCAAAGCGATCCACGGCCACAGCTCCTGCGGCGGTGCGATCCAGCCCGGCAGCATCAGGGCGAAGCTGAGCGGCAACTGCACCAGATTCATGTAGAACAGGATCGTAAGCGGCGCTTCGCTCATCGCCATCGAGCGGGTAATGACGAACATCATGCCGAACCCCATCGCGCTGCCCAGCACCACGAGCGCAGCCGGTTCGATCGCGACAATGCCGGGCCTCAGGATGATCAGTACTCCGACGAAGCCGAGCAGGGTGCCCGCGACCCGCACCGCGTTCAGCCGCTCGGCGAGGAACAGGGCGGCCAGTATCGCGGTCCAAATCGGCGCGGTAAATTCTATGGCGAAAACCTTCGCCAGCGGTAGATGGCCCAACCCGAAATACCACCCGGCCTGGGCCGCGAAATGCAGCGTGTTACGAAATCCGTGCATCGGCAACCGCCGCGTCGCACACAGATGCCACCCGGTACGCCACACCAGAAGCAAGATGATCGACAGGCAGATCAGGTTGCGGAAGAACATGATCTCGAACACAGACAGCATGGCGGTCAGTTCCCGCCCGGCCACCGCCATCGTCGTCAAGGCGACTACGGCGGCCAGCATCCAGACGACGGCGCGGGACAACGAGGGCGGCGGTTGGGTCATGCGGTAGGCTTCCTCGACTGTGGTCCGGCGGTCCCGGACAGGGTGCCGGAGCGATGCAGCGGCTATTGCGCTGATTTCAAAGTCCTAAACAGCGGACAATGACGATCATATTCCACGGATATGTTTCTTGATTTGCCTCGAAAAAGCGGGCCATTGAAATGAGACGTTTGCACCTGCTGTTCCCCGGTCAATTCATGATGCGCGCTTGTCTCCAAATCACACCGAGGTGCGTGTCGGAGAATACGGGGCACAGCACTTTTTGAATTTGGCCCCACTGCCGCAAGGGCAGGGATCGTTGCGGCGGGTTTTCAGGTTGGGGAAGCCGTTGTCCTTTTCCCGTGCCCAAGCCATCACGCGCGCCGGTGCACCGCCGCGCGCCAACTCATCGGCCATGAACCGCATGTAGGGGGCCGTGTGGGTAAAAAAGTCCCTATGGGCGGCGCACAGGTAATTCAATCCCGGTTCGCCTTCAGCCGTCATCGAGAATCGATGTTTCGGGCAGCCGCCGTTGCAGGCTACACGCACCTCGCAGCCACGGCACTGGCCGGGCAGCGACTCCTCCTTGGCCCGCCCGAAGGCCGTTTGCCGGTCGCTGAAAACCAGTTTGTCGAGGTCGGTATCCATGATGTTGCCCCGCCGGAAATCCGGATAGACATAGTGGTCACAGGCGTAAAGATCGCCATTGTGTTCCATTGCCAGGCCCCGGCCACAGGTTGGCTGGTAAACACACAGCTCCGCCCCCTTCCCCAGCCAGGTCGACAGGGTCGAGTCGAACAGTTGGACGAACACCCGCCCCACGTCCCGGCGCACCCATTCGTCGAACACATCGGTCAGGAAACGGCCATATTGCTCGGGCGCGATGGACCAATCGGTGACCAAGGCCTCACCGGGAAAAGCCGGTGACACAAGGGACAATCCATCCTCCGTTTCCGCCACGCCGGCCCGCTCGACGATGGGGATGTACTGTTGGAAGCGGCTGCCGATCTGTTTGAGAAACCGGTATATGCGCAGCGGATGGTTGGCGTTGTCCTTATGCAGAACGGTCAGCGTGTTGAATTCCACCTGGTGTTTCTTTAAGCAATCGAGGCCCCGCATCACTTGCCTGAACGAACCCGCGCCACCCTTGTTGATGCGGTAGGCGTCATGCAGATCCTCCGGCCCGTCGATGGATAGGCCGATGAGAAACCCGTGTTCCTTGAACAAGCCGCACCATGCGTCGTCAAGCAGCACGCCATTGGTCTGAAAGGCGTTCTCGACGGTTTTCCCTTCGGCATATTGTTGCTGAAGGGTGACCACCCGTCTGAAATAATCGACGCCGAGCAGCGTGGGCTCGCCCCCTTGCCAGGCGAAGGTTACGGTGTTTCCCGGTTGAGACTCGATATAGCGCCGGATGAAGTTTTCCAGGACGTCGTCGCTCATGGCCGGGGCGCGGGCATCCGGGTACAGGCTGTCCTTTTCCTGGTAGAAACAGTAGGTGCAATCGAGGTTGCAGCGGGCGCCGGCCGGCTTGACCATGACTGAGAAAGGCAACTTCGCAGGGGATTCGGTCATCGTACTGCACCATAACCCTAGCGGTCAGAGGGCCGCAAATCCCGCCGATTGATGATGCTCTTGCCGTATATCAGCGTGACGTCAGGCCAAAACCTGTGAACACTCTCGCCTGTTATTCCGCCGCAGGCCTTACCACGGGCTGCGATCCAACCGCCCCCTCCGTCTTCAACGCCTCGATCGCGGGGTCGTTCAGCCCAAGCCAGTCGCTGATCACCTCGTCCGTATGCTCACCCAGCATCGGTGAGGCTTTGAGTCGGGCAGCCTTGCCGTCGACGCGTACCGGCCAGCTCGGCATCTTGAACGGGCGATGCACCGGATGGATCATGGTCTGCATGACGCCGCGATGTTCGAACGTGACGTCGTTGTTCAACTCGTCGGTGTCCAGTACCGCGCCGGCGGGAATTCCTGCCTCGCCGACGATCCGCATCGCTTCCAACTTCGTTAGGGTGCGGGTCCATCCTGAAATGATTTCGTCCACCTCGGGTTCCCGTTCCACGCGATCGGCGGGCGTCAGGTAGCGTTCGTCGCCGATCAGGTCTTCCCGCCCGGTCACACCCAGCAGGCGATCCCAATGCTCCGGATTGGCCCGGCTCGTCATGATGTAGACGTAGTCGTTCGGGCCGCCAGGCGCGCAGGGATACAGTCCCATCGGGGCGTTGATTATGCCCGGAACCTTGCTGCCGCCGCGTTCGGCCGCCTTGCCGGTCAAGCCCTGCGTGGAAAACGGGATGCGCATGTAGTGCAGGATCGCGTCCTGCATCGCGACCTGAAGCCGGTGGCCCTCTCCAGTCTCCCGCCTCTTGTACAGCGCCCCCAGAATCGTGATCACCATCACCATGCCGGTGCCGGTGTCGCCGATAGAGATACCGGGCCGGGTCGGCGGGCCGTCCGCGTCCCCGGTCACGCTGAACGTGCCGCCACAGGCTTGCGCGATCATGTCGAAGGAGAGGTTTTTTTCGAACGGACTGCCTTCGCCGAAACCCTTGACCTGGGCGTAGATGATGCCGGGGTTGATCGCCTTCACCACATCATAGGACAGACCCAGCCGCTCGATCGCGCCAGGGGCGAAGTTCTCGATCATGACATCCGCCTGACCGATCATGTCCTTGACCAAGTCGAGGCCCTCAGGCGACTTCAGGTTGACGGTAATCGACTTCTTGTTGGCGTTGAGGATATGGAAATAATACGGGTCGTCATCCGGTTTGTTAGGCTTCAACCGGCGGCCGGGATCGCCCCTGTTCGGGTTCTCGATCTTCACCACTTCGGCGCCGAGCCAGGCAAGCGCTTCGGTGCAGGTGGGGCCGGCCTCGAACTGGGTGAAATCGATAACCTTGATTCCCTGCAGAAAAGCGAAGTCGGTCAAGTTATCGGACATGGCGGTGTCTCCTTCAGGCTCGCATAACGGGTTATTGGCGCAGAGACTGGCATAAGCGGCATCACAACGCCAATTTCAAGGCGCATTTATCAGTCGAAACGCCGTTCGATCCCGGGCGGAGACGTCAGGAAATAGACGAACTTGGCCGGTCCGTCGCCCGTGTTCTTGACCTTGTACTTCCAGCCGGTTGGATAGTACGTGCAGTCGCCGGGCTTAAGCACGACGGAGTGATCCAGCGCCGCCGCGTCCTTGCCCCACCAAAGGGTGAACTCCCCTTCCAATATGTAATAGAATTCGTCGCACGGGCCGTAATGATGCAGCGCCGTACCATCGTCCTCGTCCTCAATGGCGAAGACGCAGGTCTCGTCACCGGGCTGCATATGGCAAACGCCGACATTGCCGATGTTCTCCAGGCTATAGAGCTGTTTGATCGGCACGGTGATGTAATGGGATTCGTCGTGGCCGGGCCCGACCATCTTTACGTCTGCTTCGCGCACCACCTGCGGCGTTTTCGGTTCCTGCGCCATTCCTGTTCTCCCTATCTCTTTCGCCGGCGATCATTCCATACCGGGCGATGGTTGGTACAGCCTGTCCCGGCGTGTCTTGACGGCCTCGACCTGCCGGGCGATGTCCAGTTCCTCCCAGCCAAGAGAACCAGCGACGACCTTAGCGACTTTGTCGATATCGGCGTCCGTCAGCCGGTGGCGGTAGCCGAGGCCCGTGCGGGCGAACAGGATATCGCCCAAATCGCGCGCATGTTCCGTCTCCGCAATTTGGGCGAGATGCGAAAGCCGGACGCTGTGGTCGCCTTCGATAACGGGCAGCGCATTCGTTTCGTCAGGCAGCATCCGAGGCCGGTAATCGAGGGTTTGCGGCGGGCCCGACGGCGCGGTCAGGCGCCGCACCGCCGCGGTCATCTCCCGCCCCGCCGAGCGGTGGCTCATCACCGGGCCCGCCGTCATAGCCAGAACGTTCGGTAGGCCTTGCGGGCCGAGATCGTGAATTTCCCGCGACCGGTTGCCCTTGGGCAGCGCAGGATCGAATGTCAAAGGACGCACTCCCGCCCAGCTATAAATAACATCGGACCGGTCGAGAGCGATGCCCGGCAGAACGTTGCGGGTTTCGGCCAACAGGAAGTCGACCTCAGCCATGGTGACGCGGATATCGTCGATATCGCCCTCATAGACGGTTTCTGTCGGGCCGATGTGATGCGTGCCACCCTGGCTCGGCAGACAATAATGCGGTTCGCCGATGCTGTTGACCGCCGCGATCCCGTAATCGCGGCATTCCGGCGGCAGTTGCACGACGATATGCGACCCCTTGGTACCCAGAATGCAACGTTTCGGTTCAGAATCTTGCGGCAGGCTGCGGTTGACCTGGTCGATCCAGATTCCCGCCATGTTCAGGACGACCGGCGCTTCGACTTGGGCCTCGCCCCCATCATCGAACAGACCGACCTGCCATAGCCCCGCCGCGTCGCGCTCGACAAGTCTTGCTGCCGTATAGTTTCGAACGACCGCCCCCATCCGCTCGGCATCGAGAACGGCATCGATGCAAAACCGTTCCGGCCAATCGAGCATGTACTCGCGAAAGGTCGCCACCGACCGCAACCGCGCCGGGTCAGCGAGAACGTTGACAAGCGGCAGGCGCACCGCCTCTTCAGGCGGCAGGCGCCGGTAGTCGAGTGGTACCGATTTACCTCCCAACGCACCGAGAATTCTGAAACCCATGTCCAGGTGCCAAGGCCTATACGGCCCGTTCTCGTAGATCGGAAAGCAAAGCGTGTAGGGCACCAGCCGTTCGCTGGAATCGGTCACCAGTTCGGCCCGCGTCTCCATCGACGCTTTCGCCATGGCGAGCGCGGTGCGAAACCGGCGCGGATGCAACAGGAAGTCGCGCACCGGGTTGGGCGTTTCGAAATAGCGCAGGCCGCAATGCAGCATCCGCGTCGACCTACCACTCGATCCGGACGCGAAATCGCCCTTGTCCACCAGCAGCACGCTATACCCTTCAGCGGCGAGATGCTGCGCGCTACTGGCGCCGTTGATGCCGCCGCCGATGACGACGACATCGAAACGCCGTCCATTCAGATCTTCCAGGTCAATCACCGTCTCCACCTCACAGCCTGTCTTGCACGCCGTCGTTTGTCCCTACGCTGCCTGCCCGAGAATTGTCCGCCGCGCTACCGCGCCGTCGTCGCTTTGAATATCGGCGGCCAGCCGCGTAAGCGTTTCCTTATCCGCATCGCCTTTGACCGCGACGGAGAATTCGATGTCGGTCACGATACGGCCGAAGCGTTCGGCCAGCTTCTCGCCGATCTCCGCGTGTGTGCCGATGGTCACGAAGGTGTGCAGCATTTCGTCGTCGATGCGTTCCGGCAGCGCTTCCCAGTCCTGCGCCTTCGACAGCGCCTTGCAGCCGTCGGCGAGATCGCCCAAGTCCATATGGGCGAAGGCGGCACGGTAGGCCGGGGTCGAGGCGTAGAAGGCGATACGGGCGCGGGCGTCACGCACCTTGACCGCAAGCTCTTCTTCGGTCGACGCCGTCGCGACGAGCGGCTTCATGCAGACGCGGAATTCGTCCAAGGTCCGGCCCGCCTTCACCGCCCCTGCACGGGCCGCGGGCAGCATCACCGCTTCGATATAGGCCGGCGTACAGACCGGGTGCGGGCGGATGCCGTCGGCGACCTCGCCCGCGACGCGGCACATCACCTTGTTGACCGCCGCCAGATGGATCGGGATGTCCGGGTGATCGATCGGGCCGGCGTCGAATAGCGGCACCATCAAGTTCATGTTGTAGCGCTCGCCCCGGACGTCGAGCTTCGTGCCATTCTGCCAGCAGTCCCAAAAGGCGCGTACCGCCTGCACATATTCGCGCATCCACGGGCCAGCGGGCGACCATTGCAGACCGAAACGGCGCTCGATATGGCCTTTCACCTGCGAGCCGAGGCCGAGGGTGAAGCGGCCGTTGGAAAGTTTCTGGATGGTCCAGGCGCACATCGCCATCACGGCCGGGCTGCGCGGAAAGGCGATGGCCACAGCGGTGCCGAGCTGTAGCGTCGTGGTCGCCTGTGCGGCCAGCGCCATGATCACGAAGGGATCGTCCTTTGTCTCCTCCACGACGAGGCCGGCGTAGCCGATCTCTTCGAGCAGCCGCGCATTCTCCGCCACGGTCGCGAGGTCGAGCGGCTGCTCGGGCGCGCGCAAACCGGGATCGACCTTGCCGAGGGGCAGCAATGTTTCCAGACGCATTCTTTCGATCCCTGCGTTACGCGCGCGGTCCACTGGCGAGAGCGCCAATTGGGTAGTTCTACCCATGTTTCAGCAGCAAACCTTCTGCTGCAATCCCTTCGTACACTTTATTGCGTAAGGGAGAATTGTTTTGAGTATTTTCCGTTTGATCATCGCGGTGGCGGCAGGCGCCCTGCTGCTGTCGCCCGTGGCCGTCCAGGCCGTCCCCTTCACCTACGAGCTTGAGTTCGAGACCAGCGGTCAGAGTCTCTGGGACACCGGTACCGCCGCGACTTTGAATCAGAAAAGTTTTCTCGGCGCCGCCTGGCGTGACAAGTCCGCCAGCCTCGACCTAATCGCGGGCGAGGAGGACGTGAATGTCCCGAATCCATTGCGGATCGCCTACAACGCAGCGTTCGGCGCGTGCCGGGGCCTGGGATTCTCCTCAAGCGCCTGCATCAACGGGCAGAGCGCCCGTATTCCCGTGCCCCGCCTCGGCAGCCGGCCGTCGGTCCGAAGCTGCGGCAGGTTCGCGGTCGGGTGCAAGATCGCGCAGGGGGCCGATGTCGTGAAGCGGGCGGCCTACGATGTGGCGTTCGCCGCCTGTAAGCGGCTCGGCAACTCGTCGTCGACCTGCCGAAACGGACGCTCGGGCCGGCTTCCCGTTGTCGCGCTGGGCACCGCGCCGCCGCAGTTCCTGGAGGTCGACACGCGCACCGGCGTGGCGGTCGAGGGCACCTCGGACGGGCGCGTCGGGCTGGAATTCGGTTTCGAGATCGGCAGCGGGTCGGTCGATGCGACGGTCTCCTACGCGGCCACCCTCGACATCCCCGACACCAATGTCTTGGACAGGGCCGACGCGATCAGTTTCAACCCCAACAGCGTTCTCGCCGGCGCCAACGCCCTGACCACGGACTTCGCCGATCTCGCGCTCACCGCTGACGCGATCTTCGAACTGTCGGGCAGCGTTACCGGCGAAGCCTGCGTCATCGCTGCTGGTTGCGCGACCGGCGGCACACCGTTCGATATCGACGCAACGGCGCCGATCCTGTCGTTCAACGAGGACGGCGAAGGCGGAATCCTGCTGCTTGGACAGAATCCTTCGGTCTTCGGGTTCCCGGACGAGGCGAACGGCTTTCCCTTCGCGATCGACGCCGGCGTTTCCGGTCTCGTCAGTGCGACGCTGCATTTGCCGCAGCCCGACGCCAGCGGCGGACTCGATACGGCGACCGGAACGATAAAGGCGACGGGCCAGGACGATCTGGTCGACCTCAACGTGGATGTCGACGCGGCGGTCTCGCTCGCCGTTACGGGGGGCGTCACGGCCAACGCCTTCGGATTCAGCGTACCGATCGGCAATTTCGGCAGCGTCGGATACGACGTCATCGACGTGAATATCGGCCCGTCGATCGATCTGCGGCAGGATTTCGAGCTCGACCCGACCCTGTTCGTGCAACTGGTGTTCGACAAGGCGGTCATGGTTGCCGGTGAGCTGGTAACCGAACTGATCTCCGCCTGGGACCTGCTACCGAATATCTTTTTTCTGGACGATGTAACGACGGTGACGCCGACCTTCTTCGTCGACGCCGAATTGCGCAACGAGACCCTGCTCGATTTCGATTTAGACTTCCTGATCGACCTGCTGCAGATCAACTTCGACCTGCTGGGCTTCGAGCGTCAGTTCGGCATCGGCAACGTATTGGCGCAGAGCATCGATTTGTTCCAGTCGCCGAATCTTTTCGACAACCTGTTCTCGCTGCAGGGCTTCGATCTGCAAGTCGGCGATAGCTTCGTGATTGATTTCCTCGCAGGATCGACAACACCCGAGGACGTTGCTGCCAGCAGCGCCGAGAACCCGATCGAGAAAATCAAGCTGGCGTCGATCCCCGAGCCGGGCGCGGCGGCCCTAATCCTGATCGGGCTGTTCGGCCTACTCGCGGTGCGCGGACGTCTCGCCGCTTCGAATCAAGGTAGCCTACCGCGTAGGAAAATTCTTAGTCTGGCAATGTGCGGTCTGGTGTTCCAGACGTCCGCCGCGGTCGCGGCGGACGGCAATGGCAAGTTCGCCATGAAGGGTGCTGGGTTCCTGCCCTGCCAGATATTCGTCAAGGCGCGCGAGAGTCGCTCCAACACCTACTACATGATCGGCGGCTGGGTGGAAGGGTACGTTTCCGCCCACAACCGGTATGCCAAGGACACCTACGACATCTTTTCCTTCGAATCGCTCGAGCTGATGCTCAACGTTATCCAGAACCATTGCCGGACGAATCCGGACGACCGGCTCCATGCCGTTGTCAATTCAATCGTCATCTCGCTGCAGCCGGACCGGCTACGGCGGGAATCACCTCGGGTCCGCATCGCTGACGGCATGCGTAATATCGCGCTTCGCCGGGAAACGATCCGTCGGGTGCAGTCGAGCTTGAGCGATCGCGGCCTCTACAAGGGCGAGGCCGACGGCCGCTTCACCGACGAGACAAAGTCGGCTCTCGTTGCGTTTCAGTCGGATCTCAATTTCGAAACGACGGGCTTCCCGGACCAGACGACGCTCTGGCGGCTGTTTCGACGGTAAGGCGCTGCCGCGCGAGGATGCGCGAGGATGTGCACTGCGCTAGGCTGGCGGCAGGAATGCAGCCCAGCCTAGAAGGAGTCCCGGAAAATGGAATTCGGAATCGCCATGGCAACGGCCGCCGACGCCTGGAAACTGGTGGCGCGGGCGGAGGAACTCGGGATAACGAGCGCGTGGTTCTACGACACGCAGATGCTTAGCGCCGATTGCTTCGTCGCCATGGGGGCGGCCGCGGTGAAGACCTCGAGCATCCGGCTCGGCACCGGTGTGCTGATCCCTACGAACCGGATCGCGCCGGTGACCGCCAACGGGTTCGCGAGCCTGAACGCGTTGGCGCCGGGACGGATCGATTTCGGGGTCGGCACGGGCTTCACCGGCCGCCGCGCCATGGGATTGGGCGCGATGAAACTGGCCGACATGGAGGAATATATCCGCGTCGTCCAGGGGCTTCTGCGCGACGAGGTGCTGGAAGCGACGTTCGAGGGCAAGACGAGGAAGATCAAATTCCTCAACCCCGATCTGGGATTGATCAACACGAAGGACGAAATCCCCCTGCACCTTTCCGCCTACGGACCCCGGTCGCGCGCGCTGACCGCGAAGCTGGGCGCGGGCTGGCTCAACTTCGTCGGCGATGTGGACAGCGGTGCGACCGCCGCCGCGGCGATGCGGGCCTCCTGGACCGATGCCGGACATAACGCGGCCGACCTACAGGCAACGGCCTTCGCGCTAGGCTGCGTACTGGAAGACGGCGAGCCCTTCGACTCGGAGCGCGCCATGGCACAGGCGGGGCCGCGTGCCGCCGTGGTGCTGCACCGCGCCGCGGACGAGGCGATTGCCGGCCTGCCCAATTCGAGCGGCATTCCCCCCGCGGCGGCGGAGGCGATTGCCGGCTATGTCGAGCACGCGCTGAAATACGAGCCGGCGGACGCCAAATATCTGGAGAACCATCGCGGTCATCTGATGTTCATCAAACCGGAGGAGCGGCAATATGTGACGGCTGAACTGATCCGCGACACCTCCTTCACGGCGACTGAAGCGGAGCTGAAACAACGCATCGGCGATCTGCGCGATGCCGGCTATACCCAGTTCACCGTCCAGATCGTGCCGGGCCAGGAAGGCGCGATCGAGGATTGGGGACGAATTTTCAATTCGTTTTGAAAAACGAACCCGAGGAGCCAGTTTCATGAGCGTAGAACATCACGATTCCGGAGAAATTCTAAGCCAAGCCGTCGTGCACGGCGATACGGTCTATCTCTGCGGCCTCACGGCGACAGACCGCGAAAAAGACGTCGCCGGTCAGACGGAAGAGGTCCTCGCCAAGATCGACGACCGGCTCGCCGCCTGCGGCTCCGACAAATCGGAACTGCTGAGCGCGACCATCTACCTCACCGATATCAAGCTGAAACCGGCCATGAACGAGGCGTGGAAGGCGTGGCTCGGCGACCTCAAGCGGCCGACTCGCACCTGCATCGGCGGCGTCGAGCTGGAACCGGGCGTTCTCGTGGAGATCACCACCATCGCGGCCCGTTGACCTAAGTTTGCCCGAAACGGGGGGCGTGCAGCGGTTCCTGCTCGCGGTAGGTCTCGCGGTACAGGATCACCACGCGCTCATGTTCCGCGATCGCCCGTGCGTCCAGTTCGGCGGCCGGGCGATCGACCACATGCGCGTCGTGCGGCATCAGACGCGGGGCGCCGTCGAAGGGGAAATGGCGACAGGAATCCGTCACGCTTGAACAGCGATACCAGTTCTGGACTGAGCGACTTCCCCAATCATCTCCTCGTCACGCGTTCTTGATCGTCATCCCGCCATCGACCGGCAGGGCGACGCCGTTGATGTAGCCGGCGGCCGGAAGGACGAGGCTGAGGGTGCCGTGCGCAACCTCTTCCGGCTCCGCGTAGCGGCGCAGCGGCACGCGGCGTTTGGCGAAAATTTCCTTATGATCGTCCGGGATATTTGCCGTCATGGCCGTGCGGACCGGACCCGGGCAGATGCAGTTTACGGTGATGCCGTCGCGCCCCAGCTCCACCGCCATCGACCGGGTCAGGCCGATCACGCCGTGCTTGGCCGCCGTGTAGGGACTGGTTTCCGGCGTCGCACCCAGCCCTTCCGTCGATGCGATATTGACGATGCGCCCGGCGCCGCTGGCGCGAAGGTGCGGTAGCGACGCGCGGATGGTGCGCGTGTGGGCGCGCAGCAGCACATCCTGCAACCGGTTCCAGACCGCCTCGTAGCCATCGTCGTCGATCTTTACATGCTGCGATACGCCGGCATTGTTGACCAGGATGTCGAGGCCGCCGAAATGGTCCGCGACCTGCCCGACGACCGTCGCGATCGCCGCGGCGTCGGTCAGATCCAGGGTCCAGCCCGCCGCGCTCAGTCCGGCGTCCGTGATCTCTCCCACCACCGTCTCGACGCCGGCCGCGTCGATATCGGCGACCGCCACATGCGCGCCCTCATCGGCGAACAGGTGCGCCGTCGCACGCCCCATTCCGTTCGCCGCCCCGGTGATCAGCGCCACCTTGCCCTCGATCGAGCGGCTCAGTTTCGACAGTTTCGCCATTTCGTTTCTCCTCTCAACCATGCGGCATTATCCCGCCTCAGGTTCCCCGTACATCTCCGCGATCTTGGCGTATTGGGCGGTGGGCGAGAACAGTTCCCACATGATGCCGTTGACGTCGGTGTCGGACGAGAAACCCGGAGCGGCATCGTCTTCGAATCCCAAATGGCGCAACTGTCCGGCACGGTCGGGGATCTGGTTGATCGGGAAATTCATCTGGTCGGTCCGCCAAATGGCGTACTAGCGGTCACCACGACGGTGGGGCGGGCGCCGAGCAGGCTCGAATAATCCTCGACCGACTCGGCGATGTTCGCGACCGCGAGGGCGATATGAATGCGGCGCATGGGGGTTCCTCCCTGAATGAACGATTATAGTGAATTTGGCATCCTAACCGTTTCCACCCCCATCCTAGCCTTCCCCCACAAGGAGGGAAGGGACAGCATAGTAACGTCGCTCATTTTTTCTCCTCCTCCCCCTTGATGGGGGAGGATTGAGGTGGGGGTGGACGGCGGTCACATTTAAACCTCTTCGTAAATGTGCCCGAACGGTCTCGAATTTAACCCTATTTCGACACCGTATTCCGCGGCACTTCGCGGAACGGTCGGTCGGCGTCCATGCGGATTTCCTTCGGCATCTTGAGGACACGCTCGGAGATAATGTTCTTCTGTATCTCGTCCGTGCCGCCGGCGATCGAGAGCGCCGGGGTCGAGATCAGAATCTCCGCGATCACACCGTCGCGCGGGCTGTCTTCGCCGGTCAGCATGGCGTCGGCGCCGCTGATCATGGTGTGGACGTTGTTGGCGGCACGGGCGATCTCACTGTTGACGAGCTTGCCTATCGATCCTTCCGGCCCTGGCTCGCGGCCTTGCGCCTGCGCGGTCCGCGCCCGCTGTGCCGTCCATTCGGCGGACCGGGCCATGATCAGCAGCCGGGCGATTTCCTGCCGCACGGCGGGATCGGCGTTGCGGCCGGTCTCCTTGGCCCGCTCGACGACCAGGTCGACCCGGCCCGTGCGCTGCGGGTACCAGGTGTAAGGCGCCAACGCTGTGGCGATCTCCGCCGCCTGCTCCTGGTAGATACGTTCGGGCCGGTCGGTCACCTGCACGTTGCGCTTCATCGAATCCGCACCGCGGCGCTCATGCATCAGGGTCGTCGTCGCGATCTTCCAGCCCGCGCCCTCCTCCTCCAGCAAATATTCCGGCGCGATCTCGGCGTCGGTGAAGAAAACCTGGTTGAAGGAGGCATGGCCGTTCATCTGGCGCAGCGGCACCACTTCGACGCCGGGCTGGCGCATATCCAAGATGAAGTAGCT
>CAYLTU010000055.1:13580-24470 GCA_964386465.1 uncultured Rhodospirillaceae bacterium | reverse complement strand
CCCGCGGACATGACCTGCACGTCGCCGGCCCGCGTCACGCCCTTGTTGCCGAGACTGTCTTCATGGCTGATCGCGCCGCTGCGCACATAGGTGACGATTTCCATGTCGCGGTGCGGGTGCGGGCCGAACCCCGTCCGGGGCTGGATGGTATCGTCATTCCAGACGCGCAGCGCGCCCAGCCCCATGCGGTCCCGGTCGCGGTAATCCGCGAAACTGAAATGATAGTGCGCGTCGAGCCAGTCGTTCTTGAACGCGCCGAGCCTGTCGAACGGGGTGACGGTGATCATGCCGATAGTCCTTTTCGCGTGCCGATCGTACCGCGCGGTGCGGAGCGAATGGCAGTAGACGTAACGCCAGTTCTAGGCCGCCTGCCGCTGCGTGGCGATGGCGACGGCCCTGTCGATTTCGATCTCGGCGGCCTTGATTCCCTCTTCGCCGCCGGCGACTCCCTGGGCGTGAATAAACGTGACGTCGTCGAGGCCGAGGAATCCGAGGACGGTGACCAGATAGGGCGCCTGGTGATCCATGGCGTGCGCCGGGCTGGACTCGGCGTAGTTTCCGCCGCGCGCCGTCAGCACGAAAACCTTCTTGCCGGTCAAGAGGCCGGCGGGGCCATTTTCCGTATATTCGAAGGTGCGTCCGACGCGGGCGACGTGGTCGATCCAGGCTTTCAGGCCGGACGGCAGGCCGAAATTATGCATGGGCGCGCCGATGACGATGATTTCGGCGGCTTCCAACTCGCCGACCAGTTCGTCGGAAAGGGCGATTTGCGCCCGTTGCCCGTCCTTTCGCGTATCCGCCGGCGTGTAGAAGGCGCCGATCGTGGCCGCGTCGAGATGCGGCGGCGGAGTCGCGCCGACATCGCGCGTGACGACATCGACCGCGCTGTCGGCGCGCCATGCGTCTACGAAGCGTTCGACGAGGTCGCGGCTGACGGAGCCTTCTGTTTTGGGGCTGCTGTTGAGGGTCAAGATGTTGGTCATGGTCTGTCTCCTGAAGGATGAAATTGCGGCTCGCGTCGTTGCAGTGAACCTAATGTTGTCCTGTTCAAAGGACAATTATGGTAATAGGAACAACACTGTTTCTTATTTTCTACAATAGAAGAGACCGCCATGGACCATCTCGCCGGCATCGCCGTCTTCGCCAGGGTCGCCGAACGCGGCAGTTTCACCGCCGCGGCCCGCGATTTGGGCCTTTCCAAGTCCGCCGTCAGCAAGCAGGTGGCGCGACTGGAAGAGCGTTTGGGCGCGCGCCTGCTGCAGCGGACGACGCGGCGGCTTCACTTGACCGAGGTCGGCCAGGTCTATTTCGAGCGCGCCCGGCAGGTCGTCGCCGACGCCGAGGAAGCGGCACTGGCGGTGACGCGCCTGCATGCCGAGCCGAGAGGCCGGCTTCGGGTCACCGCGCCGATGAGTTTCGGCGTCCGGCACCTGGTTCCGGCATTGCCCGACTACATGACGCGTTATCCGGAAGTCAGCGTCGATCTGGAACTCAACGACCGCCGGGTGGATCTGATCGAGGAGGGCTTCGACCTCGCCGTACGCGTGTCACGGCTGACGGACTCGACCCTGATCGCCCGCAAGTTCTCGCCCTGCAGCCACGCCGTCGCGGCGACGCCGGACTATTGGGCAAAGCACGGCCGGCCCCGCCACCCCGACGATCTCGCGGACCACGTCTGCATGATCTACGACAATCTGCCGACGCCCGGCGAATGGCGGTTCCAAGGACCCGACCGCGCCTTCTCGGTACGCGTGACCGGCCCCCTGAAATCCAACACCGGAGAAGCCCTGCTCGAAGCCGCCCTGGCCGGTTTGGGTGTCGCCATGCTGCCGACCTTCATCGCCGGCGAGGCGCTCTGCGAAGGGCGCCTCGAATGCGTGCTCCGGGATTTCCAAATCGAAGACTCAAACGCCTACGCCGTCTGGCCGCAAACCCGCCACCTCTCCGCCAAGGTCCGGACCTTCGTCGATTTCCTGGTCGAACGATTCGGCCCGGAACCCTATTGGGACGATTTCGTCCGATCCCGTTCGCAAGTCGAGAAGCAGCCTAGTGGATAGAACAAAAAATGTGGCGCCCCTAAGACGGCTTCCAGGTGCGGCGAAGCCTCTCGCCGACTCTTCCCGGTAGGCTTTCAAACGGATACCCTTCAGAGCGATCATCGAAACACGCCACCGAACCGGAGGAACCGCCGTGACCACGAACAAGCGCGCCCATCTCATCGCGGGAGGATTCCCACCGGGCTCCCCGGCGAGACACGATATGAACTACGCCCGCCTGCAGCTCCTGCGGAAGCTGCAAGGCGAAGACAAACTCTCGGTCACCGTGGCCAACGATTTCCAGGACATTGAGCGCTGGTTGCCGGGAACCGACCTGCTGGTCACCTATGTCGCCGGTCCCTACCCGGTGGGTGCGGGGAACGAAGCCCTGCAGGGCTGGCTTGAGGCGGGCGGCTGCTGGCTCGCCCTGCACGGCACGTCGGGCGGCAAGGCGATGAAGACCGAACGCGGCGGCCGTGCCGTCAAGATGATGGTCAAGGACGCGCATCACGAGACGCTGGGATGCTTCTTCCTCAACCACCCGCCGATCTGTGCCTTCGACGTGACCGTCACCGACGGCCATCCCGTCACGCACGGCCTGCCCGACCGCTTCACCGTGCAGGACGAACTCTATCTCATCGAGCTGCTGGACCCGGGCGCGAGTCGCGTCCTGCTGACAACCGAGCTGGCAAAGGACACCTCGCCGCCGGGCTTCGGCTTCGTCTATGACAAGGACACGTCGGTGCAATCGGACGGCAAGACTCGCGTGCTCGGCTATGCGCGCGATGTCGGGCAAGGCGAAATCGTCTATGTCGGGCTAGGCCACTGCCATACGGGCCGCACCGGCAACGAGTCGGCGGTGGACACGAGCATCGATCCGAAAGGCGTAATGCCGCCCGAATTACACAGCGTCTGGGAAACCGATGCCTTCGCACAGCTGCTGCAAAACGCCGTCGCCTGGGGTCTCGGCAAAGCCTAGCCATGCCCTGCGCATCGTCATGGCGATCCGCCGCGACATGGGCGCGGCAAAGGCGATGGCTCCGGTGCGGTGCGTGCGTACGGGAGAAAGAAAGGAAGGCCAATGGAAGTCGAAACGGTTTTGCCGCTCGGCAAGGTCGACCCCGGATTGCGCAAACCCGAGCAACCGCTCGACCTTACCACGGTAGGTGAGGATGCGCGGCGGGTAGAGGAGCTTGGCTATGACGGGCTGCTCGCCTCGGAGAACAAGGAGGATCCGTTCGTCACCATCGCGGTGGCGGCCCAGACCACACGGCGCCTTCGGCTGGGGAACTCCGTGATTATCGCCTTTGCCCGCAGCCCCGCGGTTACCGCGATGTTCGCCTGGTCCATGCAGAAGCTCTCGCGCGGCCGGTTCACGCTCGGGCTCGGCTCCCAGGTGCGGGCGCACATCCAGCGCCGCTTCGGAGTTGCCGACTGGACGCCGGCCGGCACCTGGATGCGCGAGTACGTGCAAGCCGTGCGCGCGATCTGGGATTGTTGGCAGAACGGCACTCCGCTGAATTTCGAAGGTGAGCGCTACCGGATGGACCTCGTCGTGCCGCAATTCAACCCCGGGCCGATGGAGCAACCCGAGATCCCGGTCCACCTCGCGGCGTTGAACCCCTTTATGTGCCAGGTCGCCGGAGAGGTGGCGGACAGCCTGGGCCCGCATCCGATTTGCACGCGCGCCTACATCGAGGACGTGATGTTGCCGGCTATGCGCAAAGGGGCGGAAAAGGCGGGGCGTGATCCAGCCGCGATTCGGATCGCAATGCGCTCGCTTATCGCCACCGGACCCGACCAAGAGACTTTGGGCGAGCGCGCCGAGGCGGTTCGGGCCCGTGTTGCCTTCTATGCCTGCACCCCGAGCTACCGACCGGTCTTCGAGCACCATGGCTTAGGGGATCTGGCCAAGCGCTTGAGCGTCCTCGCTCGCGAGCAACGCTGGGAAGAGATGCCGCCGATGATCAGCGACGAAACGCTCCACACTTTCGCGGTGATAGGAACGTTCGACGAGATTGTCGACCGGATGCGCAAGCGCTGCGCCGGGCTCGCGAGCAGCACCGAATTCAGCATTCCGGTAACATCGGAACCAGAATACGAGCGCCTGGCCGAATTGATCGAGACGCTCCAGCAAAGTTGAACGGTAGAGAACACCGATGCGGACTGGCCGCAAAACCGTCACCTCCCGGCCAAGGTCCGGAATGAGTGACGAACTAGGGTATCGCAGGCATACCGGGCGCGGCATCGCCTGTATGATCGCAGGCGGCGGATTGCTGACCATAAGCGACGGCTTCGTCAAATGGCTCACCGACGGCTATCCGGTTACTCAAATCATTGTCATGCGGGGCGCGTTTATTCTGCTGCCGATGTTAATCCTGGCGTGGCGCTTGGGCAAATTTTCCTCTCTGCGCGTCACCAGGCCGGCGTGGCAGGCCTTGCGCGCCGTTTTATTCACCGCGTCGGTGTTTCTATTTCTCAACGGGTTGCGCTTCAATCCGCTGGCGATCAACACCGCCATCGCATTTGCAAGCCCTCTGATTATCACCGCTCTGGCGGCGCCGCTTCTGGGTGAATCAGTCGGTTGGCGGCGCTGGAACGCTGTTTTGATCGGGTTTTGCGGTGTTCTCGTGATCGTGCGGCCCGTTGGCGATTCGATCAACTTGTATGCATTACTACCCTTGGGCACCGCTGTAACAGGCGCCTTCCAGGATATTATTACGCGCCGGATCAGCGATACCGAGTCGGCGCTTTCGGTACTGCTCTGCTCGACGATCCTCGTCATGCTGACGGCTTCGGGGTTTGCGTTCGACGGCAGCTGGCGTCTGCCGACGCCGCTCGATTTTAGTATGCTGGTGCTCACCGGTTTGCTGTCGGGGGCGGCGCATTATCTGCTGATCGAAACCTTTGTCCTTGCCGAAGCGGCCGTCGTTGCCCCGTTTCGATATTCGGCGCTGATCTGGGGCCTGCTGATTGGCTTTCTTGTTTGGGGTGACTTGCCGACTGAATCGGACTGGTTCGGCATCTTTCTTATCGTCGGCAGCGGCATATACATCATTCACCGCGAATCCAAACGCCGAAGCGCCGCATAGCGGACCGACACACCGAGAATTGCTTTGGCGCCGCGCACCGAGTTACGCGGTTGCGGCATGACGTCCCGGTGTGGGAATCGGATCGGGAAGACAGGGGTCTATCAGTCGCTTGGCCGATCCCGCATGTCGGGTAATATGATCGCAACGGAAAGGGAGGCCGATATGGAAGCATTACCTTATGAGGCTGCAAAGATCGCGGGCCGCGAGACGATCATGGAAGGCGCCGACATGCGCGTGAGGGTCCTCACGCTGGCCAAATCAGAATGCATCCCTTGGCACTACCACAGCGAGATCACCGACTCGTTTGTCTGTCTCGAAGGGCCGATGGTGGTCGAGACGCGCGCGCCGCGAGCCGAATACGTGCTGGGACCGGGCGAACGCTGCGAAGTGCCGCCAAAGGTCGCGCACTACGTCCACGGTCAGAATAATGGTCCGTTCAAGTTCCTGATTATCCAAGGTGTCGGCGTCTACGACAATGTAGCGGTTGGCGGCGGACCGAGCGCCTAGTGTGATGATTCACGCGGTTGTTGGATCGCTGTAAACGATTCCAACAAACCCCGATCTGATCTACGCCGCAGCCCTTTGCGCCGTCGCGTCCTGCAGCACCATCGCCGCGCATTTCTCGCCGATCATTATCGACGGCGCGTTGGTGTTGCCCGACGTCAGGGTCGGCATGATCGAGGCGTCGGCGACGCGCAAACCCTCGATGCCGTGCACCCGCAGCCGTTCGTCGACAACCGCGCGGGGATCGTTGCCCATCTTGCAGGTGCCGACCGGGTGATAGGTCGTCTCGGCGTTGTGCCGCACCCAGTCCAGCAGCTCCTCGTCGCTCTGCACCGCCGGGCCGGGGGCGAGCTCCTCGCCGACGATGTCGGAGACCGGTGGCGTGCCGAGCAGCTCGCGGCCCTTGCGCATGGCGAACAGCACGCCGGTGCGGTCCATTTCCGCCGACAGGAAGTTGAAGCGGATGGCCGGCGGCTGGGCCGGGTCGGCGGACTTGATATGGATGCTGCCGAGGCTTTCCGAGCGCAATACGTTGACGTTCATTGTGATGCCGCATTGCTTGGCGATGCGCCGCTCGCGATTGATCCGTTCGGTCAGGAAAGGCATGAACGAGACCGTCGCGTCCGGCGACTCCAGCCCCTCGCGGGTGCGGAAATACATGCGCAGCGGCACCGTCGTCAGTTTCAAAAATCCCTTGCGGAAGAGGCCGTATTTCATCACCTCGCCGACCAGCCGCAGCCCGTTGCCGCGCTCACCGAAGGTCGCGTTCGGCTCCGTGATGGAATATTTCATGCGCGGCGAGTAGTGGTCGCGCAAATTCTCCCCGACGCCGGGCAGTTCGTGCACCACCTCGATGCCGTGGCTCCTCAGCAGGTCCGGCTGGCCGATGCCGCTGAGCTCCAGAATCTTCGGCGAATTGATCGATCCGCCGCTGACCACGACCTCGCGCGTCGCCCGCGCCTCGCGCTGCCGGCCCTTGACCGAATAGCGCACGCCGACGCAACGCTTGCCCTCCAGGATCAGCGAGTCCCCCATCGCGCCCGTCTCGATGGTCAGGTTCGCCCGGCCGCGGGCGGGGTCGAGATAGCAGTAGGCGGTGCTCATCCGGCGGCCCTTGTTGATGGTCGCCTGGGTCATGGAGATGCCTTCCTGAAGGGCGCCGTTATAGTCGGGATTGTATTTGATGCCGATCTTCTCGGCCGACTGGATCATACGGTCGAACAGCGGGCTCAGCTTCTGTGAGTCCGTGACCTTCAGCAGCCCATCGCGGCCACGGAATTCGTCCGAACCGCCCTCGTAGGACTCCATGCCCTTGAAGACCGGCAGCACGTCCTCGTAACTCCAGCCGCGATTGCCGAGCTGCGCCCAGTGGTCGTAATCCTGCTTCTGGCCGCGCACGAAGACCATGCCGTTGATCGAACTCGATCCGCCCAGCATCTTGCCGCGCGGCACCTCGATATCGCGCTGCCCGCTGCCCTCGTCCGGCTCGGACCGGTAGCACCAGTTGACGGCGGGGTTGTCGATCAGCTTGGCGACGCCGGCAGGCACCCGCGACCAGATGTAACCGGAACCCGCGACGCCGGCCTCCAGGCACAGCACGCGGTATTCACCGCTGGCGCTCAACCGGTTGGCCACAACCGAGCCGGCCGATCCGGCCCCGACGACGATGTAATCATAGGTGCTGTCCGCCATGGAGTGTTCCCCGATCCTGTGTTTTTGTTCGTTGCTTCAGGAGGATAGGGGCCGGTAGAGGGGCTGTCAAAAATGGTTGCGGTCCTGCAAAAGCTCGAAAGGTCTTCCCTGGCTTGACCAGGGATCCAGGCCTCATCGTAAAACTTCGCAGTCGGCTGGATCCCGGATCAGGTCCGGGATGACGGTCATTCCAAGAATGCCCGTCAGTTCCGCTTGCGCTCATCCAGGCCCAGATCGCGGCCGATGATCTCCTTCATGATCTCCGACGAGCCCGCATAGATGCGGCTGATCCGCGCGTCGGCGAAGACACGGGAGATCTCGTACTCGTCCATGTAGCCGGCGCCGCCATGCAGCTGCAGACATTCGTCGGCGACCCGTCCCTCGACCTCCGAGGCGTAGAGCTTGGCCTCGGCCACCATTTCCGCCGTCAGCGCGCCCTCCAGATGCTCCAAAGCGCAATGGTCGATCAGCGCCCAGGCGGCGTCGAGCTGGGTGCGCAGTTCGGCCATCTTGAAACGGGAGTTCTGAAATGTACCGACGGCGCGGCCGAAGGCGCGGCGCTCGGTGATGAATTCCATGGTGATCGCGAAAGCGCGCTCGGCGTGGGCAAGGAAGCCGACCGATCCGGTCAGGCGTTCTTCCGCCAAATTCTTCATCATCAGTTTGAAGCCCTGCATGGGGTCGCCCAGCACGTTCTCCTTCGGCACCTCCACGTCCTCGAAGAACAGTTCGGCGGTGTCCTGGGAATGCAGGCCGAGCTTCTTCAGCTTGCGGCCGCGCTCGAAGCCCGGCATGCCGTCCTCGACCAGGAACAGTCCGATGGCGTGCGAGCTATCCGGATCGGTGCGCGCGGCGACGACGACAAGCCCGGCCAAAAGCCCGTTCGAAATGTATGTCTTGGAGCCGTTCAGCAGCCAATGGTCGCCCCTGTCCTCGGCCCGGGACTTGATACCCGCCAAATCCGATCCGGCGCTGGGCTCCGTCATGGCGATGGCCAGCACGCACTCGCCGGAGACGACGCCCGGCATGAAGCGGTCGCGCTGTTCGTCGCTGCCGGAGCGGAAGATATAGGGGCCGACGATGCGGTTGTGCAGCGGTATGTAGAGGCCCGGCTCGCGCGGGCCGATCTCCTCCGACAGAATCATGTCGTAGCGGAAGTCGTCGAGCCCCAGCCCGCCATGCTCCTCGTCGGCATACATGCAGAGGAAACCTTGCGCCCCGGCGCTGCGCCATATCTCGCGGCTGACCATGCCATCCTCGCGCCACTGTTCGCCGTGCGGGAAAACCTCGGCTTCGGCCCAACGCCGCACGGTTTCGCGGAAGATATGATGCTCTTCCTCATAGAGGCGCCGTTTGATCATGTCTCCGACCGGCCACGATTCATGACGCTCTCGCGGCGCGCCTCCAGGGTCTCCGGCGTCAGCGCCTCGTTCCACGCTTTCGAGCGTTCCCGCTCCAGGGTGCGGCCGTCGGCCAGCGTACCGCCGAGTCCGTCGTCCATAAGCGCCTTCAGGTTTTGCAAAAAAGCCGGATCGGCCTGCGCGGTTTCGGCGGCGAGCGCGACCGCCTCGTCCAGAAGGTTCTCCTGCGGGACGACGCGGCTGACCAGCCCCCAGGCGTCTGCCGTCGCGGCGTCGATGAAGCGGCCGGTGAAGCTGAGTTCCTTGGCGCGCGACGGGCCTATGATGCGGGCCAATTTCTGCGACAGCCCCCAACCGGGCAGCACGCCCACGCGAACATGGGTATCCGCAAAGCGCGCGTTCGGAGAGGCCAGCAGGATATCGCAGGCCAGCGCCAGCTCGAACCCGCCGGTCACGGCCACGCCGTTGACCGCGCCGATGACCGGGTGACGGCACGCCTCGATGGCGCGCAAGGGGTCGTCCTCGGGTCGGTTCTCTCCGATCGAACCGAGCGCCTCGGGGTCCGCGCCCATCTCCTTCAGATCGAGGCCCGCCGAAAAGGCCCTGTCGCCGGCGCCGGTCAGCACGACGGCGCGGACTTCCGGATCGGCGTCCAATGCCTGGATCGTTCGCGCCAGCTCCGCACGCAACGCTCGCGACAGGGCGTTCATCGCATGCGGACGGTTCATCGTAACGACGGCGACGGGTCCGTGTCGCTCGGTCAGGATCGGGGTTTCTTCAATGCTCATGCTCTTCACCTCACTGATACGGACGACGTCCGGAAATCGAAAACCACCCGGACTGTTTCGTTGCGTAGCTTATCCCGAAATCGCACATTCACACATTCATCACCCGTCTCCGAGCTTCCGTTGGAGGCAATCGACCATTCGGTAGATTACGGTTAGTCATACTCTTCGATTCGATATTGCGGGAGGAGAGACCGTGCTTCTGGCTCGATCTATTAGAGAAAATCAGGATTGATGAGAATCGCTTTCGGAGATTATCATTGGTCCTGTTTCTTTGCCCTATCTATTAAGAAAGGGCGGGTTCATAGGATTCTTGCTCTGTCCTGTTGATCTGGATGATCGAGATAGTGTCAGGTAAATACAGTCTTTGCAAAAAACGGTTCCATTCAAATTAAACAAACCGCTTCGCGCCAATATGTTTCGTAGGTTGAAAAACCTATATCGTATATAAATTCACACCAATCATTACCCTATCAGTTTTCCCATTATATTTTATTGAATGATACGAACTGCTCGGAAATAGTACGAGATCTCCGTCATTCGGGCTAACTGAGAAATCGGGATCGTAAAATTGAAGTACCCCCGGTTGGTTCGCTGTTTTATAACCTGCATCTACATAGTGAACCAAACTGTATTTCTGTGGCGAGAAATTTATTTTTTCATCCACCTCGTGAATATGGGTATGCGATTCCAATCCTGAATCTTTTTGGTAGATATTAAAGAATGAATCACATAGAAAAATATCCGAGTTTAGCAAAGATGAAACCGAGTTGACGATTTCATCCTTTAGTTTTCTAATAATCGGATTGTCGAGTTCTAGAATTTTATAATTATCGCTGAAGTACATATTCCCTTTACGAATTCCAGAACTATTATTGTCCCTTGTTAATCCAGAGTTCACTTCTTTCTCTGGATTAATAACGGACAGTCCGTAGAGAATTTCAATCAGGCTTTTCTCCACAGGTCGGTTCCATACACGCAGCCCAGGATGAGATTTTTCATATTCCAGTTGATCATCGGGTATTTTTCTGGCTGGTGGCGATAACTCATTTTGCTCTATCAAGACCGCTTTAAGTCCGACATGGGCAATTCCCGGGTCCGGCTCCAACAAGATGGCTTTCCTGTAGCAACGCTCCGCCTCAGTCAGCCGGCCTAGAAAATGGAAAGTCAATCCAAGACCTTTGTGCGCAGGAGCATATTCGTCTTCGATGGCAAGCGCGTCGCGGTAACTATCCAGGGCCTTTTCCAACGCCCCCTGTTCTTTGAGAGCATTTCCAAGGTTACCGTGCGCCTCAACGAGCTCGGGATTTATCGCTAGGGCATTGTGGTAGCAGGCGACGGCATCATCCCACCGTCCCAGCTCTTGAAAAACGTTGCCAAGATTGTTGTGCGCGCCAGCATGATCGGGATTGATGGCCAA
>CAYLTU010000055.1:0-13480 GCA_964386465.1 uncultured Rhodospirillaceae bacterium | reverse complement strand
GATGGCCAAGGCAGTGCGATAACTGCCAACCGCTTCATCGATCTTCCCCAGATCCTTGAGCACATTGCCAAGACCGTTGTGTACCTCGACGAAATCCGGCCTGATTTTCACAGCTTCTTGAAAACTCGCAACAGCTTCGTCCAAATTCCCCTGTTCTTGGAGAGCGTTACCAAGCGCGCCATGCGCTACGGCATAGTCTGGCTTGATGGCCAAGGCCTTGTGATAACAGGCAATGGCCTCGTCCGATTTTCCCTGTTCCTTGAGGGCATTGCCAAGGTTGCTGAGCGCCTCGACATAGTCTGGTCTGATGTTCAGAGCTTCGTTGTAACACGCGACAGCCTCGTCCAGATTTCCCAGCTCTTTCAGCACGATGCCAAGGTTGTTGTGCGCTCCGGCGTAATCGCGATCTATGGCCAGAGCCTTACGAAAACAGGCAATAGCCTCGTCCAACATTCCCTGCTCCTTGAGCGCGTTGCCGAGGTTGCTGTGTGCCTCGGCATAGTCTGGCGCGATGGCCAGAGCCTTGCGGTAGCTGGCGGCGGCCTCCTCCATCTTCCCCTGTTCCTGGAGCACATTGCCAAGATTGCTGTGCGCCTCGGCGTAGTCCGGTGCAATGGCGAGGGCCTTCCCGATCAGGTCGATGGCGGTGTCCATATTTCCCATTTGATGGGCAAGCACACCAAGCAAATGCATCGCGACCGGTTGGTTGGGTACCGCTAGCAGTACCTGTTGGTAGACACTCTCAGCCTCGGGAAAACGGCCCGCATTATGATGCTGTACGCCGACTTCTATGGCTTGCTGAATGGTAAGCGTCCGCCGACCGGCGTTGTTTTCCGCCCCGCCCATTTCCGTGTTCATTTCTTGGCAAACTCCAGTCAAAGAAAACAATAAAGCATTGCCTTCACGATGAGAATTGGTAAACGAACCGCCCGCGCGGGGGCGACCGGCACTCTCGCCGGCAACGCATCCAAGCCGCATCGCATCCGGCCAACGCGCCAGGCCGCCTACCCCTGGATCGTATCCGGAACCTGGTTCTGGAAATGGTGGACGTTGCCCTCCCATATCCGCACCCAGTTCCTCCCGCATGTACGCTTCGGCCGCCCGTCAGGGGGGCAGCCCGTCGGGCGGATAGAACGAAATCCAGTACAAACGAAACAGATCGCCCATCGGCGTCCCAGGCCCGACGCGGACCAGTGCTTCGTTCCGCGCTCGGCTCAGCATCTATCTTAGGACTTTCGTGAGAGTAGGCGCCTCGTTTTCACTTCGCCAACGCCCCGCGCACGCCTGAAAGATCCGACAGCACCGCGTCCGGCACATATGCCGGGTCGCCGTCGCGGCCGTAGCGGTTGATCCAGATGCGGCGGCCGATCCCGACATCCTTGGCCGTGCGCATGTCGTGATAAAAGCTTTGCGCGATGTGCGTCACCGCCGCCGGCGGCGCGCCGACCCGTTCCAGCAGGGCATCGAACATGCCGACAGCCGGTTTATAGCATTCAGCATGGTAGGCGAGGACGATGGCATCGAACCCGGTCCCCAGGCGAACGACGTTGTGCCGGATTATATCGGGCTCGGAATTCGACAGAATGGCCAGCCGGTGGTCGCGTTTCAGATCGCGTAAGACCTCCACGACCTCGGGAAACGGTTCGGCGCCGCGCACGGCTTCGATCATCATCTCCTCGTCAGCCACGGTACCTGCGAGACCGGCGGCCTCGAAGGCACGATGGAGGCTTTCCCGTAAAATCGCGTTCAGCAGTTGGAAGGCGCCCAACTGGAGTTCCTTCTCGCTGGCCTCGAAAGCTGTCTGGGCGGCATCTACCGCCCTATCGTCGCCGCCTTTGCCGCGCACCAAAGCGGCGAGCGTCTCGGCCTTGCTCTCCGAATAGCGCACCAGCGTGTCGTAACAGTCGAATGTCAGCCAAGGGCTCTCCTCGCGCCGGTCCATCAGTCGCAAGCCTTCGTCGGCAAATCCGGTCCGCCGGCGCAGTCGCTGCGGCGCTCCAGCAGGATCACGTCGTGCCAAACGCCGTTGACGTGACCGTACCGTTCGCGGGTTCCAATTTCTCGAAACCCGCATTTACGATGCAAGGCGCGGCTTGGTTCGTTCCCGGCGAATATATGCGCCTGCAAGGTCCAGTATCCTTCCTGCTCCGAAACGGCGTTAAGGCGGCTGAGCAATGCCGTGCCGATTCCTCGGCCCTGTGCCTCCGCGCTGATGTAGACGCTGACCTCAGCGACACCGGCGGCGCCTCAATTGTCTGGAACAGGGGCCAGCGCGGACCAGCCCAAAACACGGCCGTCCGATTCACGAGCAACGGTGCGGCCGACGATCAGGTGCCCGTCGTGCCACACCTTCCAGACCGGCGGTGCGACCATGAAAGCCGCGAGGCCGGTCACCAGCCCCTCGCCGTAGATTGCCCGGACCTGGACCCAATCCCGGCGCTGCATCTCATCGACAACGAAGTCCAAAGCGTGCGTCCATTCGACTTTCGAGAAATCTCCGTCGCCAGTCTGATCGAAACAAGCGTTCGGTACAACGTTGCCGCCTAAAGCGGAGAACCGCCCCGCACTTTCAGGTTCGATAGGAACGCACGCCGCGTTTTCAGACCAAAGGTGAGAAAATGAGGGCCCGCTTTCTCCTTGTCGATGTTGCGGCGGCGGCCGTCGGGATCGCTCATCCTTCTCCCACGCGCCTATCCCGCCTTTCGCGCATCCGACAGGTAATCGTTGATGTCGACGTCGTCGATCTGCTCGGGCGCGAGGACATTTTCGGCGTATTCGCGCCACACGCCGGCGGTCAGGAACAGGTCGAACAGTTCGGGGTCGATGTGGTTGTCGTTGCGCATGAAGCCCATGATGCGAATGCAATCGCTGAGCTTCTTCGCTTTCTTGTACGGCCGATCGGCCAACGTCAGAGCCTCGAAGATATCGGCGATCGCCATCATCCGCGCCGGCAGGGACATCTGGTCCTGGGTCAAACCCTCGGGGTAGCCGGTGCCGTCCATCTTCTCATGATGGCCGCCGGCATATTCCGGCACGTTTTTAAGCTGCTTGGGGAAAGGCAGCTGGTTGAGCATGTCGATCGTAACGATGATATGGTCGTTGATCTTGGTGCGCTCTTCATGAGTGAGGGTGCCGCGGCTGATCGCCAGATTGTAAATCTCGCCGAGGTCGTATTCGCCTGTCTTGTGATCGCCGCGGTCTTCCAGCAAATGCTCTTCGCGCGGCTCCGCGTAATCGGCCGATTTGTCGAGACGCTCGGTTTCTTCCCAGGACAGGCCTACGGAACGGTCGAAATGACGGGTCCATTTCTGCGTACCGATCGCCTTGATCCGCTCGATGGCTTCTTCCTCGAGGAATTCGCCCCCGACATTGCAGGCGGCGAGAAAGGTGAAATCCTCTTCGAGTTTCCGGCAGCGCGCCTCGAACGCCGCATCCAGCGCCGCCGCGTCGCCTTCTCCCGCGAGCTTCGCCTTGAGGCAGTCGATCTCCGCATCCCGGCGCAGTACCTCGAAGCGCATGCGGACCTCGTGGATCCGGTTATAGATCGTCTCGAGCTTGGTCGCCTTGTCGACGACGAATTCCGGCGTAGTAACCTTACCGCAATCGTGCAGCCAGCCGGCCAGATGCAGCTCGTACCAGCCATCGTCATCAAGATCGAAATCGCGGAATGGCGCTGCATCGGACGCGCAAGCCGCCTTGGCCAGCAATTCGGTCAGCATCGGCACGCGTTGGCAATGGCCGCCGGTATAGGCGGATTTCTGATCGATCGCGCCGGCGATCAGCTCAATGAAGGAGTCGAGCAGCAGGCGCTGCCCCTGCAGCAGCATCTCGTTGTCCAAAGCGACCGCCGCCTGACTCGTCAGCGCCTCGATGATCGGTTGAATCTCGGGGCTGAACGGAACGACCTCGTTGTCGTCCGTCCGGGCGTTGATCAGTTGAAGGACGCCGATGACCGATTCCTGCTTGTTGAGCAGCGGCACGGTCAGGAAACTCATGGACCGGTAGCCGGTGCTTTCGTCGAACTTGATCGTACCGCTGAAATCGAAGGTTTCCGTCTCGTAGGCGTTCGGAATATTGACGGTCATTTTGTTGAGCGCCACCGCCGTCGCCACGTTGGTGTAGTTCGGCGTTTCCTCTTCGTCGTACAGCGCCAAAGGTGGAAAGGAGATTTCGACACCCGTCGTCCCGCCCATCGCCACATTGAGCGTGTCGTTGCGCAGGATCTCGAAGGACAGCGACCGATCGTCGTCCGACATCAGGTACAGCGTACCGCCATCCGCGTTCGCGATGCGCTTCGTTTCCAGCAGGATCAGCTCAAGAAGCCGGTGGTGGTCGCGTTCCGAGGACAGCGCGATGCCGAGCTCTATCAGACGGCGCAGCATGCGATTGCGCTCTTCCGCCGTGACGAACTCCTCGTGGCCCAGAATATCGTTCATGCAACCACTCGAATCGCCCCATCGCACCGAGGCCGGTTTACGCGCGCTTGTTTTGGAAACCCTAAAAAAACCGTAGCAGTCTCAAGTAATAATTCAAATAATTGATTGCTATTTTGTTGTCGCGACGAAAACGCCATCCCAGTCTTTCGGCGGCGGATTATCGCGGAATTCGGCTATTCTCTCTTCGTAAAGGTCGTAAAGCTCGGGGAATTCGTCGTTTGACATCGTCCTGCAATCAGCGATCCGCGCCACCGCCGCGTCCCAGTTCTGCGCGTAATAGGCGTCTAGCATCGCGTCGTGTTTTTCCTTCAGCGCGACGAATTCCGCCGTTTCCGCGTATTCGGCGTCGCCTTGCAGACCGTAGATATCGACCCCGACGGACTGGCCCTTGACCTGGATCAGGTCGAGTTTCAGCATCGCGTACAGGCCGTCCGCCGCGCGCGCGGTTTCCGGTCCTATGACGATCTTCACGCCGTAATTCTTCGACTGGCTTTCCAGACGCGCGGCCAGGTTCACCGGGTCGCCCAGCACGGAATAATCGAAGCGCTGTTCGGATCCCATATTGCCGACGACGCATTCTCCGGTATTGATGCCCGCCCCGACATTGAGCGGCATGAACTTTACCCCTTCCGCTTCCGCCTCAAGACGGCGCTCCTCGTTCAGGATGTCGAGCGCATCGAACATCTTCAAGGCGGACTCGCAGGCGTTCACCGGATGATTTTCGTCGTCGAGCGGCGCGTTCCAGAACGCCATGATGCAGTCGCCCATATATTTGTCTATCGTCCCGTTGCGGGCGAGGATCACGTTGGTCAGCGGCGTCAGCAGCCGGTTGATCAGCTTAGTCAGGCCCTGCGGGTTGGTCTTGAAGGTCTCGGAAATCGCCGTGAAACCGCGCACGTCGCAGAACAGGAAGGTCATGCTCTTGGTCTCGCCGCCGAGCTGCAGCCGGTCGGGGTCGTCGGCCAGTTGCTCGACCAGCGCCGGCGAAAGATATTGCGCGAAAGCGCCGCGTACCTGGCGGCGCTCCGACTCGGTCTTGATGTAGCTGACCAGCGACGCGGACAGATAGACGCCGAGCACGGCAATCGAGGGAAACACCGGATCGAACAGCAGTTTCAGGTCGGTATAGGCGTAAATCGAACCGCCGAATATCGCGAAAACGCTGGTGCCGCCGATCACCGCGCACCATACGGCGCCGACGCGGGGCAGCAGGAAGGTCAGCAGAAGGCCGATCGCCAGGATGTAGGCCAGCTCCGCCCCGATCGACCAGTCGGGCCGTGACAGGAAGTCCTTCTGCAACACCTGCTCCAGCACCTCGGCATGGACTTCGACCCCGGGCACGACATTGTCCAGCGGCGTCGCCCGGAGGTCGAGCAGGCCGGCGGCGCTGGTGCCCACCAGGACGATGTGGCCTTCCAGCAGGGACTTCTCGACGGAGTCTTCCAGCAACTTCCACACCGGCACGTACCGTTCCGAGCGGTGCCCGCTGAAATGGACCCAGACACGGCCCTCCCCGTCGGTCGGGACCGTCATGCGGCCGACCTTGATGCTGGAGATGCCGGTTTGTTCGCCGAAGCTCACCTCGCCGCTGCCGCCGGAGGATTTGATGATCATCGTCTTGGCGCCCTGGGCGACGCGCAGCGCTTCCAACGAAATCGACGGGTAGAGCCGGTCGTCCTCGGGTTCGCCGCCCATCTGGAACCCGACCACCAGGGGAACGCGGCGGATCTGACCGTCGCCCTCGGCGATCATGTTGAAATTGCCGTTGCCCGCCGCCGATTGCTCGAACTTCTTCAGATTGGCGATGCCGCCGGGAAAGCGGAACACGAAGTTGCGCGGATCGTCGCCGCTATGGGCGAAGTTGCCCTTCTGCACGGGTCGCCGCGGCGCCTCCCCGTCGGTCAACGCGAAGCCGGTCACCGTGTTGCGCGTCCACTTGATCGTGTCGGCGAAGGCCTGGTCGTGGTCCGGCATGGCGCGGACCTGTTCGCGCAGCTTCTTGTACTCCGGAATGTCGGGCCAGATCTCGACGATGTTCTGCGGCGAGGTCCGGTCCGGCTCGGCGAAGACGATATCGAAGACGGTGACCGCCGCGCCGGCCTGCTGCAGCCGGTAGATGATCTCCGCCAGACGGGTGCGCGGCCACGGCCATTGCCCGTAGCGCTCGAGCGACTCGTCGTCGATATCCAAAATGCGGACGCCGATGTCGGGATCGTATTCGCGCGGCCCAGGCAGCCGCAGCCGATCGTCCGCAGGAAACCGGTCAGGAGCGCGGTCTTGCGGTCGATGGCCGGATAGGCCGCCGACAGCAGGCCAAGCCGCACGGGATCGGCCATCAGCACCTGGAAGTACGTGTTCACGTCCTCCTCCAGCCGCGTCATGCCGTAGCCGGCGATGAAGCCCTTCTCGTAGACGCCGGGCCCGCCCTCGATATCGCTGTCGCGCGCCAGCGCCTCGGCGCCGGCCGACGCCGCCGGATATTCGAAGCCGGCCGGATTGGCCGCGCGCCATTCCCCGGCCGGAAACAGCAGTCCGTAATTGGCCAGCAGGATGCTGCTGAACTCATGATGGAAACCGGCCGTCTTCTTGCCGATTTGCCGGCCCTGCAGATAGACCACCTTGCGGATCGCGTCGTAAGTACCGCCATAGGCGACGCCGTCGACGGTCATGGTCTCGTAAATGGCGATTTTGGAGAGGTTGCGTTTCAGGAAGTCTTTGGAATAGGCGTCCAGCGCGGGGCGGAGGGCGGCGAGGTAGCCGGCACGGGAGCCTTCGGCGGTTTGCTTAATCTCGATGCCTCGATCGCCGGAGACGTCCTTCGGGATCGATACCGCGTCAAATTCTAGTACAACGCCGAACTTTCGCTCAACTTCCGTCACCTTAAGCCGCCACTCGGCAGCGATGGCGATGCCGTCGGAGGCAAACAATCCGAAGACTACAATGACCATCCACACGAACCGAGCAGCCGGGCCTAGTTTCGCATAATTCGCATGCGAACCTTTGTCGGATCTACTTACCGCGCCAAGTTCTATGTGAAAGCTGTTCCGCCAGATCTAATTGGAACTAAGCGACGTTGAACCCGTGTTTCCATCATGTTGCAAGGTTACGTTCGCTGTCGCGCCGCTCGATGATGCAGATGTAATCCCGATGGAAAGCGAACAGCTTGAGCATCCTGATTTGTTCGTTGCGGGGTTATCCGCATCGGTGAATATCGCTGCCCCAGCGCTGTTGCTGTAATCAATAAAGCACGTGCTATTGCAAGTAATCTGACCCGATGACACACCGCCACCGGAAATGCCCGTGAGGTTGAACTGCATTTGCTGGCTGCCAAAAAACAAGTCTATGTTGAGCGAACTGACAAAAAACGGCCCTAGATTAAGCGAGCTTTGGCTGAAAAATGCCTGACCCGTTGTAATTTGACGCAAATCGGCGAAATCGAACGAACCTGGGGAAGAGCAACCAACTGTACATGCAGGCGCCTCTAGGGGCAGCATTGCCATGGTTGTCCGGGCGACCTGTACGGTTTCCGCAATATTGTTACCGCTGAGGAAACCTGCCGTTGCAGGTGATGTATTATTCGCATCCTGCGCGTTGGGATCATTCGGATTCCCTGTCGGTTCGCCGGGAGGCTGGGCACTAAAGACTTGCGTGAAAAAGTTCGCGACGGGTGGGACGATAAACGGGCCTTCGGCGGTGCCGTTTCGGAAACCGATCACCCCGCTATTGGTTCGCGAGACCTGGATGAAAACATTCCCGATCGCTTGGGTCTCGTCGAGATTTAATCCACCCGGCACTGCCGGCGAACCCGCGCTGAGACCGTTCCCGGCCTTCTGAGGGGGCCGTGGCGCAAAGATGAACGCCCCCCCCTCGTCATTGGTATTGTTCTCGTCTCCTGGGCCAAGCAATACCACAAAATCACGCGCTTTCGCCGCATTTGGCGAGACTTCCTTCAAGCCCTCGAACAATTTGTCTCCAACCGAATCATCGTCTCCCTCGGACCGGACGTACCCCGCGACAATTGTGCCGCGGATGCCGATCGTCGCGGTCGGCAATTTGACGGTCATGTCTTCCGGCCGCTTCCGGGCAATCTTGCCGGTAATGAAACGGAACGCGCCCTTGGCGACGGATGCGGTGATTTTTCCCGCGCTCGTCGCCGGGTCATAGACGAATTCGTCGATCGAAATTTCACTGTTCGGACCGATCGTAAACACCGTTTCGTCCAACAGCATAACCTGCATGCCGCTCGCCTTGCCGGAGGAGATCGAATCGCCAAGGAATATCGGATCGCCGCTTTGGACTTTTTTGCCGACAATACTTTGCGAGGCCCGGGCCAGGGCAACCTGTCCCCTTACGGCGGCGGATACGCCCGCCTGCTGCGGTTGGGCCGATGCCAGCGCCGCAAGTCCGGCGATCGCCGATGCCGCGATAAGGGAGAATGTCAGGCCACGCATCACTGATCCTTCCGTCGCCATTCTAGAAATTCCAGGTCCTACTGAACATCGTCTGCGCGCGCCGATTACTGTAGCTGAAATTTTCGATGTTCGACGCCTGCTCCGTGAGTTCGGCCGTCACGGTCCAGGTAAAATCGCGAAGCACATCCAAATAACCAGTCTTGATGTTCAATTTGTCGAACATAAACCCGGCCGAAGCACCATAGGTGATGCTTAGCCTTACTAGATTGTCATGTCGTACCTGAAACGGTGTTACCGCAGGATCCGATCGCTTATAAAGCTTTGCTTCGTAACTGCCGCTCGTCAGCAAAAACTGACCTTCCGCCAGCGCCCAAGTATGTTGCAAACCAATTTTATGACCGCGGTAATCGTTCGGCGCGAAGCTCTGTGGCAATTTCCGAGTAAATTTCGCTGCGGCGGTCACGCGATGTTGCGGTGTGAACTGCTTGTTCAGCCCCGCTTCCCACTCCCAGCGAAAGCCCGTTTGCTGCAAACCGGATGCGGTTTCGAAAATTCGATGGAAGTTTTCCCGCGTCCCACGAGCCGGAAAATGACCGTCGATTTCCCAGGCCGGCAGCACGTTTCTGCGGTCGAATCGGAGTTCAGCGGCGTAGCCGCTGAAGAATTTTTCCCGCGACAATCGAAGGTTCGCGTAACTGAGTTTTGGCGTAAACACGATATTTTTGTACAAGAGCCGAAGTGCTACCGAAGCGGTCCCGGATTGAAGGTCTTGCGTATCGATGGCGAATTGTTCGTCGTGGAAGTAAGACCCCGAAAGGATAATTTTGTCCCGCGTCTGCCTGCCGAGATCCTGTTTCACTTCCCCTGAGACGAAGCCGAGCACGGCGAAATCCGCCTGCTTTTGCGCGCGGCCGAGAGGCGAAAAAGCTAAGCCCGCAGCCAGGGAGCTATGGCTACGCGGAGCCGCGTTGACGTTCGAGTCACGCTTCAATCCAAAGCTGACTTGCACTTGGTATTTTGTCTTTTTCCGTCGCTGTTCGATGGCCGCCAAGAACCGATCGATTTCGGCCCGCAAACTATCCGCCATCTTGAGTTTTTTGAGCGCCAGGAATTCACGCTCCGCCTCGGCGGTGTTGTCGAGCCGGTACAGCACGATCGCGTAGGTCAGCCGCACAGCCGGCAGGTCCGGCGTGACGAGCAGGATGCGTTCCAGCGTGCCCGCGGCGCCGCGGACATTGCCGTCCGCGATCTGCGACTTGGCGTAGCGGAAGTTGAGGTCGACATTGTCCGGATCTTTCAGGACGTCGGCGTAGCTCACCTTCTCGGCAAACGGGAGCTGACCTTCGGAGGCCTCGCGCGCCTTGCGCTGCTGCTCGAGCGCCTTCTTCTGGCGCTCGGCCTCTTTCTGGTCGAAGCCGGGCTGCGTCTGCGCGAACGCCGCGCCCAAGGGCAGCATGGCGCCCGCGACGATCAGCGCGACAAAGCGTCCGGCTCTCGCTTTCTTATTGCTCTTCGCCTAACTCCTCCGCCGCGTCCCCAGCCCGTACAAGGACCCCCACGCGCCTTCGACTTAACCGGTTGCGCCCATTGCGATTCCTTGGCGCAATGATAGCAGACTACACCTGTGACAAAACTATCGCAGGAGGGGATTTGAGCCAAATGCTTTATGCGGACCGTTGGCGCTAAACATCACGTTGTTTTTCAACAGGTTATGGGGGCAATCCGGTAAAATCGTATGGTTTACGGTACAATCCGCCGCAATTCGAAATCCGATGTTGCCGATCCGCAACAATAAACCTAAGCGGCAATTTTCCAGGCCAACTCGCGTTATGTTTTATATATTATTTTCAATTACTTACCAGGGTTTTCGAATTGAATTCTTCCTTGCGGCGCTGGCATTCCTTCATCGCGGCCCAGCGAAGGGATGGCAAATAGAAATCGGCCGGCGCGCGCCAACGCCCCGGCCGATTCTCTCCGCGGCGCGAGGGCCGCGTTTTTGCCGAAGGGTGCTAGACGACGCCGTAGGCGATCATCGCATCCGCGACCTTCACGAACCCGGCGATGTTCGCGCCGGCCAGGTAATCGACCTTGCCGCCGCTGCTTGCGCCGTACTCCGCGCAGTTGTCGTGTATATCCTTCATGATGTTTTTCAGCAGTTCCTGCAGCTCGTCTTCCTTCCAGGAGATGCGCGCGCTGTTCTGGCTCATCTCCAGCCCGGAAACCGCGACGCCGCCGGCGTTCGCCGCCTTGCTGGGCGCGTACAGGATGCCGGCTTCCTGGAATGCTTCGATACCGGCCAGTTCCGTCGGCATGTTGGCGCCTTCGGAAATGGCCATGCAGCCATTGGCGACGAGCGCCTTGGCCTCGTCGCCGCTGATCTCGTTCTGCGTCGCGCAGGGTACCGCGATGTCGCAGGATACGCCCCACGGCCGTCCTTCATGAAATTCGCAGCCGTACTCGTCCGCATACTCCTTGATGCGGCCGCGCCGGACCTGCTTCAAATCGACTATGTAGGCAAGCTTGTCGGCGTCGATGCCGTCCGGATCGTGAATGAAGCCGGAGGAATCGGACATGGTCAGCACCCTGGCGCCGAGCTGCGTCGCCTTCTCCACCGCGTAGGTCGCGACGTTGCCGGAACCGGAAATCGCGATCTTCTTGCCGTCCATGCCGTCGCCGGCGTGCTGCAGCATGTTATCCAGCATGTAGATCGTGCCGTACCCGGTCGCCTCGGTCCGGATCAAGCTGCCGCCGAACTCCAGCCCCTTGCCGGTCAGGACGCCGACGAACGCGTTCGAGAGGCGCTTGTACTGGCCGAACATGTAGCCGATTTCCCGCGCACCGACGCCGATATCGCCGGCCGGGACATCCGTGTCCTCGCCGATATGGCGATGCAGTTCGGTCATGAAGGACTGGCAGTAGCGCATTACTTCGTTGTTCGACTTGCCCTTCGGGTTGAAATCGGAACCGCCCTTGCCGCCGCCCATGGGCAGACCGGTCAGACTGTTCTTGAAGGTCTGTTCGAAGCCGAGGAACTTGAGGACGCTCAAGGTCACCGTCGGATGGAAACGGATGCCGCCCTTGTACGGGCCGATCGAATTGTTGAACTGGACGCGGTAACCGCGGTTGACGCGAATATTGCCTTTGTCGTCTTCCCAGCACACGCGGAATATTATTGCGCGGTCGGGTTCCGCCATCCTTTCCAGGATTTGCATTTCCTGGTAGATCGGCTTGTCCTGAATGTAGGGAATGATCGAGGCGGCGACTTCCTGCACCGCCTGATGGAATTCCGTCTCGCCCGGATTGCGTTTTTGGACCCCGGAAATGAAGCGATCGAGGCTATCTGAACGTACCGTCATTGTTTTCTCCTTGTACCCATCTGCTCCAACGGCCGACTCTCGGCACCGCCGGGGCAAGCCGCGTTGATTGTTCTTATGCGTCTAGAACCAACTGTCCCTTGGGTACGCAAATGCAGGTAAGACAGGTGCCCGATTCTGGTTTCTCGCCCGGCTCGGACAGGTATTCGACCTCGCCGGACTTGATCGCGATGATGCAGGTTCCGCAATTTCCCGCACGGCAGCCGGAATCGATATCGACTCCATTCTCATCGGCGAAATCGAGCAAAGAACCAATCGAGGCGTCCCAGGCGGCCGATGTACCGGACTTTTCGAACTTGACATCGAATGCCGCTTCACTACCTGCCGCGGCCGGCTCCTGATCCGTCGCCGTGTCCGCCTCTTTCTTTTTCTGGACGGTGGCCGGTCCAAACGCTTCGTAGTTGATGTCCTTCTCGGGCACGCCCCAATCGCGCAGGCCTTCGAACAGCGAGTTCATCATCGGCGGCGGACCGCAGAAATAATATTCGTAGTTGCTTGAGGGCAGTACCCGCTTGAACAGATCGGCGCTGACGCGCCCCGCATAATGATAATCCTTACCCTCGATATCGTCGTCGTCCGGGTCGGAATAGCAGATATGCATGTGAATGTTCTCGTACTCCGTCGCCAGTCGTTCGAGATGTTCCTTCATGACATGCTCTTTACCGTTCCGCAGACCATAAAAGAAGTGGCATTCCCGGGTCGAGCCGGTATCGACGATGCGGTTGACCATGCTCAAAACCGGCGTCACCCCGATGCCGCCGCCGATCAGGACCACCGGCGTGTGTTTCGTCGTATCGAGGAAGAAGTGTCCGCCCGGCGCCTTGACGTCCAGTATGTCGCCTTCAGTGATTTGATCCTGGAAGTAGTTCGACGATAGGCCCGGCGGCACATCCGGCTTGTCACGGGGCGGCGGCACCGCCTTGATCGAAACACGGTAGTAGTCGGGCTTCGGACTGTCGGACAGGGAGTAGCACCGCATGACCTGCTTCGGCTGTCCGGGAATATCCAGACGGAAGGTCAAATACTGACCGGGATCGAAAGCCGGCAGAGGTTTGCCATCATGCGGCCGCAGATAGTACGAATAGATGCCACCGCCTTCCGACACCTTTCGCGCGATCTCGAATTTACGGAAGCCGCTCCACGAGAATTCGTTCTTCTCACGCTCGAAATCCCACTTGCCCATGATCTCGGCAACGCGGGATTGCAGGAGATGCCGTTCCGAATCGGCAATTCCCGTCGAGAGCTGTGAGGCGCGAAC
>CAYLTU010000054.1:16737-24639 GCA_964386465.1 uncultured Rhodospirillaceae bacterium | reverse complement strand
GGCCAGATGCACTCCACCACCACCACGCCGCGCTGCAGCCCGTCGAAGGCCTCGGCATGCAGGCCGATTTCGCCCTGCTTGTTTCCCATGCGGATCGCATCGCCGTCGGCGAGGCCTAGACTGTCGAGGTCGTCCGGGTGCATCTTCGCCTTCGGCCGGCCCTCGCGCTTGATCGAGGTCGGCGTCTCGTTGAACGTGCTGTTGAGATAGTTGCGCGCGGGCGCGGCGACCAGGCGGAACGGCCGTTCCTCGTCCGCCTTGTCTATATTGTCGAAATGGTCCGGCATCGCCGGCATGGTTTCGCTGTTGGCGCCGATGCGGTCCCAGTCCGGCGCGAAGTGGAAACGCCTGTCCGGCGTCGGGAAGCCGTTCAGGAAATGCGCCTCCTCGAACGGCAAGGCGCATTCGATCCATTTATCGCCTGCCCAGACCTCGTCGGCACCGGGGAAACCGGAAGCGCGCAGGGTCTCGTCGATGATCTCCCATTCCGTCATGTCGAAGCCGCGATGGGTGCCGCCGAGCATCTTGGCCAGATTGCTCAGCACCCAATGGTTCGGCCGGCATTCCGCATAGGGCTCGATGACCGGCTTGGACAGCATCAACAGCGAATGGCCGCCGCCGGGATACATGTCGGTATGTTCCAGGAACATGGTCGCGGGCAGCACGATGTCGGCCATCACCGCGGTGTCGTTCAGGAACTGTTCGTGCACGCAGATGAACAGATCGTCGCGCGAGAAGCCCTCGCGCACCCTGGTCGTGTCCGGCGCGACCGACATCGGGTTGGTGTTCTGTATGAACAGGGCGTCGACCGGCGGCCCGTCGCCGAGCGCGCCGCGGTCGCCGGTCAGGATCGCGCCGATCTGCGGCATATCGAGTGCGCGAACGGAAAGGTCCTCGACATCGAGTCCGTCGAGCAAGGTCCGATCGAGCGGGTAGATCGCGGAATTGCTGTACAGCCCACCGCCGCCCCTGTGCTGCCAGGCGCCGGTCACCGCCGGCAGGCAGCTGACCGCATGCATCTGCGCCGCCCCGTTGCGCGAGCGCGCGAAACCGTAGCCGCAGCGCAGAAAGGCGCGCTTCGTGCCGCCCCACAACCGGGCTAGCTCGACGATCTGCGATGCGGGCACACCGCTGATTTCCGCCGCCCATTCCGGTGTTTTTGTCTCCAGATGGGCCTCCAATGCTGGGCTGTGGTCGGTCAACCGCGCCAGGTAGTCGCGGTCGGCATAACCCTCCTTGAACAACACATGCATCATCGCGGTCGCCACGGCGCCGTCGGTGCCCGGCCGCACCATGACGTGCATGTCGGCCTGCGCCGCGGTGCCGGTGCGGTAGGGATCGACGACGACGATCTTGGCGCCGCTCGCCTTGCGGGCGGCCGTCACCTGGGTCATGACGTGGATCTGGGTGTTCACCGGATTGCCGCCCCAGATCACGATCAGCTCGGCCTCGGCCATCTCGCGCGAATCCACACCGCGCCGCGCGCCGATCCCGGCCTCCCAGCCGGCATCGGGCAGCCAGGTGCAGATCGAGCCGATATGGCGCGAGAACTTCAAATCGTTGCGGAAGCGGTTGATGCCCATGCGCTGGATCTGGCCCATGGTGCCGGCGAAATCGTAGGCCCAGACCGTCTCCCGCCCGTGCCGCGCGATCGCCTTCGTCAGCCCCTCGGCGACCGCGTCCATCGCGTCGTCCCAGCTTATCGGCTCGAAGGCGTTGCGGTCGCCCTTCGCGCCGACCCGCCGCATCGGCGTCTTCAGCCGATTCGGGTGGTGCACCCGCTCGTCGTAGCGCGCGACCTTGGCGCAGACGACGCCCGCGTGATAGTCGCTACGGGTCGCGCCGTAGATGCGCTTGATGGTCCGCTCGTCGATCCGTTCGACCTCAAGGGGACACTGGCTCGGGCAGTCGTGCGGGCAGACCGAATGCAGCCGCTCCGCACCAATCATCGCTGAATCGGGCATGGCACGAAGGTAGCGCGACCGGATTTCGCGGGCAATGGGAAGAAGCGCCCGCAAATCCGACATTTGGAAACCCCGCCGGACAGATTAGGGTGGCGCCGAACAATGATTTCAATCGAGAGTCCCCTTGACCGAACCTTACCGTGGCGTCTTTCCCGTCGTCCCCACGACCTTCACTGAAAACGGCGACCTCGACCTCGCCAGTCAGCGCCGCGTGCTGGACTGCATGGTCGACCAGGGCAGCGACGGCGTGTGCATCCTCGCCAACTATTCCGAACAGTTCCTGCTGTCGGACGACGAACGCACGGTCCTTGCCAAGCTATGCCTGGAACATATCAACGGGCGCGTGCCGGTGATCGTCACCTGCTCGCATTTCTCGACCCGGATCGCCACCGACCGGGCGCGCAGCGCGGCTAACCTCGGCGCGGCGATGGTCATGCTAATGCCGCCCTATCACGGCGCCAGCCTGAAAGGCACCGAACAGGGCACCTACGAACAGTTCGCCCAGGTCAGCGACGCGGCCGGCATCCCGATCATGGTGCAAGACGCTCCCCTGAGTGGTGTCACATTATCGATACCGTTCCTCGCCCGGATGGCGCGCGAGATCGAGCAGGTCCGCTATTTCAAGATCGAAACGCCGATGGCCGCCGACAAGCTGCGCGCGCTCATCGCGGCCGGCGGCGAGGCCATCGAGGGCCCGTTCGACGGCGAGGAAGCCATCACCCTGATGGCCGACCTGAACGCGGGCGCGACCGGCACGATGCCGAGCGCCCTCTTGCCGGACCTGCTGAAGCCGCTCGTCGATGCGCACCGCGCCGGAGATATCGAAAGCGCCGCCGCGCAATACGCACGCCTGCTGCCGCTGATAAATTTCGAAAACCGGCAATGCGGCCTGCGCGCCTGCAAGGCGGTGTTCAAGGAAGGCGGCGTCATCGCCTCCGACCATGTCCGCCACCCGATGCCGCCGCTCGGCCCGGAAACCCGGGCGCAGCTTTTGGAATTGGCGCGACAGGTCGAACCCCTCTCGATGGTCTGGGGCCAATAAAGGTTTATTTTGGATTGACGCACCACGCCCAACCCGCCAAAAACCGGCAGCCATGACAACCAAATTGCAGAAGACTCTGGACATAACTAAAATCGGTTCGGCCAGCCCGCGATTGCCATTCCGCCTCACTATCACGAGAATGTCGCGTAACCGACGGGAAGACCGATTCGGTCCTCGGCCACCGGATACCGCGGCTGGAATGCGGCACGACCCGAAGTCCGGCGAATCATTTTGAAGAGAGGAACTCGACTATGGATGGCAACAGCACTCCCACCACGGCCCCCGCGCTAGACGGCATCAAAGTCCTCGACTTCACTCAATTCGAGGCCGGGCCGTCCTGCACCCAGGCGCTGGCCTGGATGGGCGCGGAGGTCGTCAAGGTCGAGGAACCGAAACGCGGCGAGCCGGGCCGCTGGGGCTTCACCAACCGCAAGGATGCCGACGCCCACTACTTCATCTTCTACAACACCAACAAGAAGGCCATCACCTGCAACATGAAGACGCCGGAAGGCAAGGCGTTGATCGAGAAGCTGGTCCAGCAAGTCGACGTCGTCATCGAGAACATGGCGCCCGGCACCTTTGCCCGGCTCGGCTTCGACTACGAGCGGCTGAGCGAACTGAACCCGCGGGTCATCTTCGCGCAGGTAAAAGGCTTCTCGCCGGAAGGACCGCACGCCGATTACCTGTCCTTCGATATGATCGCGCAGGCTGCCGGAGGCACTTTCGCCATCAACGGCATGCCGGACCAGCCGCCGATCCGCCCGGGCGCGACGATGGGCGACACCGGCACCGGCATGATGACGGCGATGGGCATCCTCGCCGCGCTGTTCCAACGAGTCACCACCGGCAAGGGCCAGCATGTCCAACTCGCCATGCGCGACGCGATGGTCAATTACAGCCGCACCGCGATGAGCCGGCAGGCCGCGGTCGAGGACGGCTCGCTGCTGCCGCGCGGCGGCAACGATGTCTTCCGCACCGCGCCCGGCGGCCTGTTCCCCTGCAAGGGCGGCGGCCTCGACGATTGGGCCTATATCTTCGCCTCGCGCGGCAACGAGGAGCACTGGCGGCGGCTGGTCAAAGTCATCGACCGCGAGGATTTGCTCGACGATCCGCGCATGGTCAACGGGGACAAGCGCTTCGAGCACAAGGACGTGGTCGACAAGGCGATCTCCGACTGGACGTCGCAGCATCCCAAACGGGAGGTGATGGAAACCATCGCCGCCGCCAAGGTGCCCTGCGGCGCCGTGTTCAACATGAAAGAACAGCTCGAGGACGAGGATCTGCACGAGCGCGGCATCATGGCCAAGATCGACCACCCGGTGCGCGGCGAGATGACCGTGCCCTCGACGCCGATCATCATGTCGGACAGTAAAGTGCCAGTGAAGCCAGCCCCGATTCATGGCGGGAACAATCAGGATATCTACGGCGGCTGGCTCGGCTACTCGGCGGAAGAGGTCGCAAAAATGCGCGAGGACAACATCATTTAGTCCGCTGTCTTTCCATAGTGCGGGAAAGGAAACGACCAGCCCCAGCGGATGGCGCACAGCCGTAAGATGAGGCCCGCGACCAAACCGGCGACGGCGCGCATGTCGAAGCCGGTCTCGGCCGGCAACAGGATAAACACGGCGCCACCGAGCAAGGCCGCCGACACGTAGATCTCGCGCCGAAACAGAACCGGTGGTTCGCCGCAAACGACATCGCGCAGGATCCCGCCGAAACAGGCGCTCATCGCGCCGAACAGTATCGCGACGAGCGGGTGTGCGCCCGCAGCTTCCGCCTTGGCCGCGCCAAGCACCGCGAACAGCGCTATACCCGCCGCATCGGCATAGAGCAGCCACTGCGCGCGGCGGCCGATCAACAGCTTATTGAAACAGCAGGCCAGCACGGCGCAGGTCAGGCATATCGCGATGTCGGTCGGCTGCAGCACCCAGCCGACCGGCCCGGCGCCGAGCAGCAGGTCGCGCAATGTACCGCCGCCGACGCCAGTCAAGGTCGCGACGAAGGAAACCCCGACGACATCCATCGATTTGCGTAATCCGACCATCGCCCCGCTGATCGCGAAGACGGCGGTTCCCGCAAACGCGAACCAGACAAATATGTCCTGCATTCAGATCCATTCTGTACCGTTGCGCACGCTATGCACGGTGCCGATTCGCGCGTCAACGGCATAACTCAGCCGCGACGATGGACTGTTTGCCCCATGTTTGCCACGCGACGACGGTCCCGCCATAGTTCGAGACATAATTTTTCTGAAAAAGAGAACGGCCATGGACGACCTTCCGATCCTCGAACTCCGGCGTATCGAAGCGAACATCATCAAGCCGATCTATGACGAGATGGTGCGAACCGTCGGCACGGAACAGGCGCTGGAAATACTCGGGCGGGCAATAATCCAGAACGCGATCGACCAGGGCAGGAGCCTCGCGGAAAGAGATGATGTCGACGCCGATTTGGAAGGTTTCGCGGCGCTTCTGCCGAACTGGACCAAGCAGGACGCACTTGAAATCGACTTCATCGAACAATCGGAAAGTAAGCTCGACTTCAACGTGACCCGATGCCGATATTCGGAGATGTACCGCGAGATGGGGCTCGGCGAAATCGGCCATCTATTGTCCTGTAACCGTGACGGCTCTTTCTGCACCGGCTTCAATCCCGACATCAAGCTGGCCCGCACTCAGACCAAGATGGCAGGGGCGAGCCACTGCGATTTTCGCTACACCTACGAAACCGACGAGGGATAACGCCTTGTCGTTTGCGCGGCATCGCCCTGTTCAATAAATTCCGAAGACATCACGACCGGCTGCGGGGGGATTCATGTACTACGACAAACGAGGGTTGGCATACACGGCGTCGAGCCAGAAAGCGGTCGACGCTTTCGATGCCAGCGTCGACGAATTCCTCGCCTCCGGGCGCGACGCCGCCCGCCTGTTGAAACGCATCGGCGAAGTCGATCCCGACATGATCATGGGCCAGGTGCTGCGCGGTTACTTCTACCGGCTGCCGGCGTTGCCGCATTTGGTGGCCATGAGCGGCGGTGCGCTGGCCGCGGCGGAAAAGCTCGCCTCCGGCGCCACGGACCGCGAACGCAAGCACGTCTCCGCGTTGGCCGCCTGGTGCCGCGGCGACATACGCGGCATGAACGCGATCTGGGATACGATCCTGGTCGACCACCCGCACGACATTCTGGCGCTGCGCATCGCCCACACCATGCATTTTTTCCTCGGCGATCTGGCGCAGATGCGCGATTCGATGGCCCGCGTCATGCCGCGCTGGGACGAAACGGTGCCGGGTTACGGCTATGTCCTGGGCTGCCGCTCCTTTTCGCTCGAGGAGAACCACGATTTCGCCAAGGCCGAGCCCTTGGGCAAGCGCGCCGTCGAGATCAACGAGAACGATATTTGGGCGGGCCACAGCGTCGCCCATGTACTGGAAGGCATGGGCCGGCGCCAGGAAGGCATCGAATGGGTCGACGCGCACGAAGAAGCGTGGCGGAAACGCGGCACTTTCGCACACCACATGTGGTGGCACCGGGCGCTGCATTACCTAGAACTCGAACGTTTCGACGATGTGCTTGACGCCTTCGACCGACAGTTTTGGACGGAGCCATCGCAGGACAACACCGACATCTGCAATGCCTCGGCCATGCTGATGCGCCTCGACATGCTGGGCATCGACGTCGGCGACCGCTGGGGTTCGATCGCGGAGGTGAGCGCGGATCGCATCGACACACGCCTGCGCCCCTTCAACGATCTGCATTACATCATGGCCTTGACGATGAACGAGCGACGCGCCGATGCCGAGGCGATCCTCGCCTCGATGCGCGACTTCGCGGCGGCCAACGCCGACAAGGGAATGAACATCGCGACGACCTACCGCGACGCGGCAATACCTGTCGCCGAAGCGATCCTGGCGCACGGAGCGAAGGATTACGCAAAGGTGGTCGAGATCATGATGACGGCCCGCTACAGGATGCTGCCGCTCGGCGGAAGCTGGGCGCAGCGCGACTTATGGGAACGCATGCTCATCCACGCCACCCTGAAGAATGGTCAACACAGCTTGGCTCGGGTTCTGCTGGCCGAGCGGACCGACATGGCGCCAACCAGCGCGCCCTCTTGGCAGATGTACGCCGAAGCCCTCGACGCCTGTGGTGAGACGGATCAAGCCGGATCCGCCCGCGCAAGGGCCGCCGAACTGCTGGCCGCCTGAGTGCGATTTTATCAATCGTTAGGTGTTAGTCGTTTCTTGTCGTTTAAAAATGTCAAGTGTCGCCAGCCAGTGGCAATTGGCTTTGAGAGTGATTGGAATATGTATCCCAATTCGGTTGATACTCTTCCGCTTCGTTTCCCCAAGCCTCCCAACCTTCACGCGTCCCTCGCGCAAACAATTCTAAAAACGTGCCAGGGCTGCATTTTTCGATAATGTCATACAATTCGTCGGGTTTTCGCGAATGCTCACGTTTCTGAGTTCTCATAATATTTACCTGCCTGCGCCCAGGCGAAAGCGTGCGAGCATTTTTGCCTCTTACACCAAACAAAACAATCTCTGTGGTATTGCGAAAATAAAACCCAACACCGCGCCCGTCCGACCCACCGTCTTTTCTAACTTTATGCCAAATAATATTAGTTTTGTAGGTAAACCCCCAATCGGCCATTACCTCCAAACCTTCCGCCAGCAATGCTTTAGGCGTCCACAAATAAAGATGTGCTGGCTCATCCACTATTTCAGAAATTGGTAACATCTTAATTTGGTCAAGGTTCATTGTTGAGTAGCGGGATAGTCGCTTATGCTCCGGTGCCATTTTTCCTGTTCTATTGGAAAATTGCCATGGAGGATCAGCAAGAATGGTAGAAAATTTTCGGCCTCTAACGAACTTCGCTAAGTCTTCGACAGCGCTGA
>CAYLTU010000054.1:0-16727 GCA_964386465.1 uncultured Rhodospirillaceae bacterium | reverse complement strand
AACAGATTTGTTGTGATACCAAACACCAGAATTGGGCACCCACCATTCCGTCCTGCATCCAATCGAGGAAGCAATTTGTTCATGTGGGTCGTGCTTGCTCCAAATTTCGATTTGTACTGACGAATCTTTCCGTTTTGATCGCTATACTTACCCAGCGATACTATCCAAGGGTCTAACTCGTTACTTCGCGTGACCAGTATACCAACACTTACTCTGTCGTAGTCGAAAAAAGTTCTAAATGCGTACAAATCTCTATCAAATGTTTGATCTTTACTATTCCATTCAAGATCAAATGCCACTCTGCCCTTAATGTAATCAACCTTGTGCGTATCGTGACTTATTTCGTTTCCGTCCACTACCATCTTTGCTGTCAATGTGTCTTCTATCTATCCGACACCGCGCAGAAGACCTGAAAACTTTTTAGGTATTGCGCTTTCATTACCACCGGGTCTTTTTACCTCTTCTTCCGTAAACCTAAATTTCTTTAACGCTGTAAATAGTTCTCTAGCCTCTGTTGGGAATTCATGAACCAAAATTGCCGCCGCATGTTTGAAATCGTGAATTTCATACAGATCTTGAATTTCCGGTGGTATATAATCTTCCCAAATCATAATTTACCTACGCCTCCTCCATGATGGAACGTGGAAGAGGGCCGAAACAGTTGGATTATAGTCGTACAAGTCAGGCCTACCGTCAAGAACAAACATAGAACAAATTCATTGAGCCACTCATTCCAGCACGACGCGTGCATTTTCCTTACACTCCTCCTCGTCAAAGCGACTAAATCTGATTCGGAAATATTTCGCATCTATTTTTTAGCTAGGCGAATCAGGCCATAATTTAATATCTATGCAGAATTTTCCATCCGACGACCGCCGTATACTGCACGAGTTCTTCGGTTTCGACGATTATCGCGAAGGCCAGGAGCCGGTCGTGCGCGCGTTGCTCGCCGGTCGCAATGCGCTGGCGGTCATGCCGACGGGGTCGGGCAAGTCGCTCTGCTTTCAGGTTTCCGCGCTAGCGCTCGGCGGACTGACGATCGTGGTCTCACCTCTAGTGGCGCTGATGCAGGATCAGGTCGCCGCGCTGCGTCTTGCCGGGGTGCCGGCGGAAACCATAAATTCGGCGCGCGACCGGATGGACAATGTCGATGCCTGGCGCCGGGTCGCCGCCGGCGAAACGCGTCTGTTGTACCTGTCGCCGGAGCGATTGATGACGGAACGGATGCTGGCGGCGCTGACGAAATTACCGGTCCGGTTGATCGCCATCGACGAGGCGCATTGCATCTCGCAATGGGGGCCCGCCTTCCGGCCCGACTACGAAACACTGGCCGAGCTGCGCCATCATTTTCCGGGCGTCCCGATCGCCGCGCTCACGGCGACCGCGGACAGTGCGACGCGTCGCGACATCGCAGCCAAGCTGTTCGACGGCGATGGCGAGATCTTCGTCGCCGGATTCGATCGTCCCAATATAAAACTGGCCGTCGAGATGAGGCGCAACGGCAGCCAGCAGCTCCTCGCCTTCCTCGAACGCCACGGGGGCGAAAGCGGCATCGTCTACTGCCTGTCGCGAAAAAAGACGGAAAATGTCAGTCGGCTGTTGAGAGAGAACGGCGTTTCCGCCCTACCCTATCACGCCGGCATGGACAAATGGGACCGCGACCGGAACCAGGACACATTCATGACCGAGCCGGGCCAGGTGATGGTGGCGACGATCGCCTTTGGCATGGGCATCGACAAACCCGATGTGCGTTTCGTCTTCCACACCGACCTGCCGGGCAGCATGGAAGCCTATTATCAGGAAATCGGCCGTGCCGGGCGCGACGGACAGGCGGCCGAAGCGCATATGCTTTATGGGCTCGACGATATTCGGATGCGGCGTGTCTTTATCGAGCAGGAGGACAGCGGTGACGACCGTCGGCGGCGCGAGCATCAGCGCCTCGACGCGCTGATCGGATATTGCGAATCCGCGACCTGCCGACGCAACACCCTGCTGGCCTATTTCGGCGACCCTGGCGACGAATGCGGAAATTGCGACACCTGCCTCGACCCCGTCGAGCTGCATGACGGCGCCGAGGTTGGGCAGCAGGCCCTTACCGCGATACAACGCACCGGCCAGCGATTCGGGGCCGCGCATATCATCGACGTGCTGCGCGGCACGGAAACCGAGAAGGCGCTGGCGGCGAGGCACGATCGGTTGCCGGCCTTCGGCGTCGGCGCGGAACGGAGCAAGGATTCCTGGCGGTCGATCATTCGTCAGCTGGTTGCGGCGGGCTTCCTGAAGCTCGACATTGAGGGCTATGGCGGCCTTTCGGTGACCGACAAGGGCCGTTCCCTGCTAGATGGCGATGAAACATTCGCCTACAGGGAGGAAAAGGCGCCGGCGAGGAAAGCCAAGAAGTCTCGCCGTGGCGCGCCGCTGCCGGATCTGGACGACGCCGACGGCGCTTTGCTGGCCGCGCTCAAGAGCCTGCGTCTGCAGCTCGCGAAGGAACGTGGTGTGCCGGCTTATGTCGTGTTTTCCGACCGATCCCTGATCGATATGGCCCAGCGGCGGCCGCGCGATTCCATGGATTTCGCGGAGGTGCATGGCGTCGGCGATGCGAAACTGCGCGATTTCGGCGATATCTTCCTGCGCGCCATCGCCGAGGCGGCGTAGCGGGCGCTAACCCGCCGCCGGAGAGTCTGGGTTTTCAGGAACGCACGCATGTGAATGCGGGCCTGCGCCGGTGCGTGAACAGTGCTCGTCTTCCCGGAGCAGGCGGCTGCCGTTCGACGCCTGACGTTAACATGACCGCGGTTAATCAATTCGATCGGAAACTGTGTTAATCTGTCGCTATGTGGCCGGATGTCGTTGATCTAAACGAATTCTATCGCCGCCCGCTCGGCGGTGTCGCCCGGCGTATGATCCAACGCCGAATACGCGAGATTTGGCCCGACCTGCGCGGTATGTCGCTGCTTGGACTGGGTTACGCGACCCCGTACCTGCAATCCTACCAAAGCGAAGCGGCAAGGGTGATGGCCGCCATGCCGGCGCAACAGGGCGTAATGCCGTGGCCACCCGGGCGACCGGGGCAGGTAACCCTTGCCGACGGCGCCGAACTGCCGTTCGAGGATCTGTCGATCGACCGGCTTCTCATGGTGCATGCCGTCGAGCATGGCGAGCAATTGCGCGCCATGATGCGCGAGGCTTGGCGTGTTTTGTCGGCGAGCGGCCGGATTCTCATCGTCGTCCCGAACCGGCGCGGAATCTGGGCGCGGCTAGAAAGGACACCGTTCGGGCACGGTCTGCCCTACACCAATCGGCAGGCCCGCAGGCTGCTGCAAGACAGCCTGTTCTCGCCGGTCGACGCGGGCCGTGCACTATATATCCCGCCAAGCCGGTGGCGTTTCGTACTAACTTCGGCGCCAGCCATGGAACGCGTCGGGCGCCGCCTGTTTCCGACGTTTTCCGGGGTTCTGCTAATCGAGGCGATCAAGCAGATCTATGGCGCCGCGCCCACGGCCAACGTCGCCCGGGCACGTCGCAAGCTTGTCGTAATCCCGGGCAACGCCGCGTCCGCCCGCGCAACCTTGACCACGAGCGGCGAAAAGATCCACGACCCGCCCGACTAAAGCGGTTTACGGTGTCGCCGCGTCGCCCCGAATTTCCGCTTCCAGAACGGACACGTCTTCCGCGTCGATGACTTGGCGCGCCAACGCGTAGCCATAGCCCTGCCGCGCCAGCGCCGCGAGATCCCGCTCCCGGCGCTCCGACCGGTCCTTGATTCGCCATGGCCCCAACCGCCGCCGCCGCGCATAGTTGCAGGCAGCGTCGAGATCGAGATCCTCGTGAATGGCGCCCAGTTGCGCGAGCGCGTCGTCAATATCGTCCGAAGAAACACCCTTCGCCATGAGCCGTGCCGCGATGCCACGCCGTGAGGTGCCGCGACGATGCAGTGAAGCCGCCCGCCCTTGCGCATAGGCACCATCATTCAGTAATCCCGATTGAAGGTAACGTTCGATCAATGCGTCGACCAACACCGCGCCCGTCGACGGATCGTCGTCATGGGCGCTTGCGGCGCGCTGCACGCGCCGCATCAGAACCATGCGCAGATTCTCGGCCGACGTGGCGTAGCGCTGCAAATAGGAAAGCGCCGCCGATTCCAAAGAGCTCGGCGTTATCTTGCGCGGTGTTCGGCCCTTCCTGGGGGTCGCCATAGCGAAAAATTACTCATCAAATCAGATGTTTGAAACAAAAGATTAGCATTTTCCGCCGCCCCTGTGACCGGCGTCACTGAAAAGGTCGGAATTATAGGCAATTATTAAGTCATACCGTTGGTCGATCGCCCACCCTGCCCCTCCCAAAAGGCATCGGCTACGGATAGACGGCGGTGGCGCTAAACGCGTTGCCGCCGTCAACATTTTTGCGATCGGAAGCTTAGGGCTGAATAAACCGTCCGTATTACGGGCGGTTTCCAAAAATTTCCGTATGTCCGCTTAATGAGCTTCTTTTGAGTCGGCCTCAGCCTTTTCCGCGACAGGCTCCGGCTCGGCGACACTTTCGGACGCCTCCGCTTCCGCCTCGACGGCGGGCGCGTCATTGCGTGGGCGCCCGGAACTGCGGCGAGATCGGCGCGGTTGGCGTTCCGGTCGAGGATCATCCGTATTAGACGGGGATTCGCCATCCGTTTGGTCTGGTTCGGCGGCACCGTTCCCACGTTTTTCACCAGCCCCGTTTACGCCCCCGCCACTTTCGCCCGGAGTCGACGGTTCGGCACTTGTTCCGGTATCGGTACCAGACGATGCGTCGTCTTGCCCATGCTGCGGGTTACGATGATGCTGCCGCTGATCAGATCCGTTCCCGCGATTCTGCCCACGTTGCTGCGAATCGCCGTCGTCGACATTCATGATCCGAAAATAGTGTTCCGCATGCTGGTACATATTCTCCGCGGCTACACGATCCCCGGCTGTATTCGCATCACGCGCCAATTGTATATATTTTTCATATACTTGATTTGCATTACCGCGGATACGGATGCTGGGACCGTTGCTATCGAAGCTCTGGTGCCTCGGGGACGCATTACGACGCCCCCCGCTGCGGCCGCGCGACCGCTTGGAATTCTGACCTTGTCTCATATCACCGTCACGTAGTTTTTAATGCTTGGTCTATTTACCCTTCAAAGGGCGCGCACCAGCAACCTGCGAAATCGTAAGCCCACATCACCCAATTTTTTGGGGCGATCAAATGGCTATGCCGAGGTTTTGACAGCGCATATCAACGCCTTGGGTCACTACGATGACCCGCTGTCTTAATCCTGACCATAATCGCTCGGCGCAGCCAATCCAAGGAATTTTTTCCCCTTCCGTATATCGGCGCCGCGAATATGCGGCCTTGAACGCGTCATCAGTTTCGATTATTTGGAGATTTAGCGGAATAATCTTAAAAATCGCTCCGTTTGCGGAATGGTCCTTGACCGACCGGTTGCAGCCGATAAAGTGACCGAAAGCAGATGGTAAGACTGGGAGCGTCTCATGTTCGAACTGCGCCTTTACAATCGTCGACCCAGCTGCCTGATACGCTACCGCCACGGTGGCTACGGTGCCATTTTCCCCATAAGTCAGAAAAACGCGGTGGACGTTGCAGCGGCGAGAACCGGCACCGGTGATGTCGCCATTGCTGCCGAGACGCCGGAAACGGGCAAGGTACTGCCATTTCCGAAACAGGTGGAACGGCCCGGCCGTAAAAAGAGCGCGCGGCCGAAGGGCAGACCGAACGGCCGCAAGAAGACGTGAGCGGAAATCACTGATCCACGCGAACGGCCGCACGGGATGCGGCGATGGGGTCCGCGCGCGGCCCAGACCATACCGACCTCGGCTATTTACGAATAAGTGATGTCCGGACTATTCGTTATCTTCATCGTCATCGCCATGGCCGCTACACTAGGCGTCCTGATCGTCGGAGTGATCGGCATGGCGAGTGGCGGCACATTCAACCGGCGCTATGCGAACAAGCTGATGCGCGCGCGCGTTCTTCTGCAAGTCCTCGCCGTCGCGCTGTTCGCCATTTTGCTGCTGCTCGTCGGCAAGGGGTGATCCGACCGTGGTACGACTGACGCGTATATATACGAAGGGCGGCGACGGCGGCGAAACCTCTCTCGGCGACGGCAGCAGGGTCGCGAAGCATGACCTTCGGGTCGCCGCGTACGGAACCGTGGACGAAGCGAACGCGGTTATCGGGATAGCGCGCCTGCACGTCGACAGCGCCGTCGACGATTTACTCTCACGGATTCAGAACGACCTGTTCGACCTCGGCGCCGATCTCTGCACGCCGGAAGGCGCGGCGCGCGGCGCGGGCGCGTTGCGCGTCGTTTCGGACCAGGTCGATTGGCTCGAAGCGCAGATCGACGGGATCAACGAGGCGCTTTCGCCGCTGGAAAGTTTCATCCTTCCCGCGGGGAGCCCAGCCGCCGCGCATCTGCATCACGCACGTACCGTCGCCCGTCGCGCCGAGCGCAAGGTCACCGCGCTCGCCGAAACCGAAACCGTGAATATTCAGGCCATCGCGTATTTGAACCGCCTGTCGGACCTTCTGTTCGTTCTCTCCCGCGCATGCAATGAAAACGGCGCCGCCGACGTCCTCTGGGTGCCCGGCGCGAACCGCTAGCCTGACCCGATGCTCGTCGAGGCGCTGACCTGGTTGACAACGCCGGCCCCCGACTGGGCACGTCAAGCCGGCTACCTCAAGGAACTGATCGCGATCCAGGCGCGTCATCGGCGCTGGCGCGACCAATGGCAGCCCCATTTGACAGCATCATGCGAAGCGATCGAGCAGGCGGTAAAGCGCTGCTCCGCGCGGCGGCACGCGATAGTCTACGGTTCAGGGCTACTGCTCGACATCCCGCTCGCGACCCTGGCCGACACTTTCGAGACGGTAACATTGGTCGACGCTGCCCATTTACGTTCGGCCCGCCGCAAGGTGCGGCATCATTCCAACGTCCACTGCGTCGAAGCGGACATTTCCGGCGTCGCCGTCGGCCTATTGCTGGGCGCCGCGAAAGGCGCTGATCGGCTGCCGCGCCCCAAGCCAACACCCCTCGTAGAGCGCGGCGATGTCGATCTTGTGATTTCCGCGAACTTGCTGACCCAGCTGCCAGTCACGCCTTGCCGCTTTATAAGCCGCCGGTTAAGCGTCCCACGCCCCGAATTGGACCTGTATGCGCGAAAAATCATGCAAGCCCACCTCGATCATCTCGCCCGGTTCGACGCGGTATGTTGCCTGATCGCCGAAACCCGGATCCAGCATGTCGGGCCGGACGGCCGAATCCTGGAAACCATCGATCCTCTGCACGGCGCCTCGTTACCTCCCGCCTTCAAGAGCTGGCAATGGACTGTCGCCCCGCTTGGCGAAGTTTCGCGCGCCTATACGGTTCGCAATTATGTTGCAGCAGCGATAACGATACCGCAGTGCAGCGATAGCGCGGCAATTCGGCACGGCGCCTCGCCTTGACACGCCCGGGAGCCGAGCCTAAACAAAGCCCCGCATCACCCAAAGACACAGGGAAATTCACGATGAAAATCCTCGTCCCCGTCAAACGGGTCATCGATTACAACGTCAAAATTCGCGTCAAAGGCGATGGTACCGGCGTTGAAACGGCGAACGTGAAAATGTCGATGAATCCCTTTGACGAGATCGCTATTGAAGAAGCGATCCGCCTGAAGGAAGCCGGCACGGTCAGCGAAATCATCGCGGTATCGATCGGCGTCCAACAGTGTCAGGAAACCATCCGTACGGCGTTGGCGATGGGCGCGGACCGCGGCGTGCTGGTGCTGACCGACGACGATCTGCAGCCGCTGGCCGTGGCCAAACTGCTGAAGGCCGTGGTCGACAAGGAAGCACCGGAAGTCGTCATCCTAGGCAAACAGGCGATCGACGACGACAGCAACCAGACTGGTCAGATGCTCGCTGCCCTGCTTGGTTGGAGTCAGGCAACTTTCGCCTCGAAAATCGAGATTGGCGACGGCGCGGCCGATATCACCCGCGAAGTGGACGCTGGATTGGAAACCATAAACGTGAAGCTCCCGATGGTCGTCACCACGGACCTTCGCCTCAACGAGCCGCGCTACGCGTCGTTGCCCAATATCATGAAAGCGAAGAAGAAGCCGATCGATCCGACCACACCCGAGGAGCTGGGTGTCGACGTGGCGCCGCGTTTGGCGGTGCTAAGCGTTGTCGAACCGCCCAAACGCCAGGAAGGCGTGAAGGTTGAGGATGTCGCCGAATTGGTCGAAAAGCTGCGTAACGAAGCGAAGGTTATTTAACTATGGGCAATCTGGTAATCGCCGAACATGAAGGCGGCGAACTCAAGGAAGCCACGCTGTGCGCCGTTGCAGCCGCTGCCGAGATCGGTGGTGACACCGACATTCTGGTCGCCGGCAGCGATTGCGGCGCGGTTGTGGAAGCCGCCGCGCAGGTCGCCGGCGTTTCGAAGGTGCTGGCGGCCGATTCCGCGGAATTCGGCAATCAACTCGCCGAAAACGTTGCGCCTCTGGTGGTCAATCTGGCGGCAAACTACAGTCATGTGCTGGCGCCGGCTACGACGAACGGCAAGAACGTAATGCCGCGTGTCGCCGCTTTGCTCGACGTTCAGCAAATCTCCGAAATCAGCGGTGTGACATCGCCCGACACGTTCGAGCGGCCGATCTATGCCGGCAATGCGATCGCGACCGTGCAGTCTTCCGACGCGATCAAGGTCATCACGGTGCGGGTCACCGCCTTCGATGGCGTCGAAGCCGCGGGCGGTTCCGCAATCGTCGAGGCTGTCGACGGAACCGGGGACGCCGGATTGTCTTCGTTCCTGCGCGCGGAGATCAGCAAGTCCGAGCGTCCGGATCTAACCTCGGCCGGCATTGTCATATCCGGTGGCCGCGGCATGCAGAATGGCGAGAATTTCGAAATGCTGGAGAAGATCGCCGACCTGCTGGGCGCCGCTGTCGGCGCGTCGCGGGCCGCCGTAGACGCGGGCTTTGTCCCGAACGAATACCAGGTCGGACAGACCGGCAAGGTCGTCGCGCCGGACCTGTACATCGCTGTCGGCATCTCCGGCGCTATTCAGCATCTTGCGGGCATGAAGGACAGCAAGGTCATCGTCGCCATCAACAAGGACGAGGAAGCCCCGATCTTCCAAGTCGCGGATTACGGCTTGGTCGCCGATTTGTTCAAAGCCGTGCCGGAATTGGAAGAAGAACTCCAAAAGTAGGCGTCGCGGCCGACCGGCATGGCCATAGGCTAGAACGGACGAAAAAATGATCAACAAGATTGGCATCATCGGCGCGGGCCAGATGGGCAACGGTATCGCGCATGTCGGCGCCCTGTCGGGCCTCGACGTCGTTCTGCTCGACATCGACGCGGACGCCCTGAAAGCGGCGATCGGCAACATCGACCGCAACATGGACCGTCAGGTCAAGCGATCGGTCGTCAGCGAAGCCGACCGGACGACGGCTCTCGGGCGCATCAAAACCAGCACCGACTACGGTGCGTTCAAGGATTGCGACCTCGTTATCGAAGCCGCGACCGAAGACGAAGCCGTCAAGGTCGAGGTTTTCGAAACGCTGGTCCCGAACCTGCGCGACGACGCGATAATCGCGACCAACACGTCGTCGATCTCCGTCACGCGCCTGGCCGCGTCGACGGATCGCCCCGAACGTTTCATCGGCATGCATTTCATGAACCCGGTTCCGATGATGAACCTGGTGGAGATCATCCGCGGGCTCGGCACGGACGAAGAGACCTATCAGCAAGTCAGGGCCCTCGCCGAAAAGATGGGCAAGACGGTCGCGATGGCGGAAGATTTTCCGGCCTTCATCGTAAACCGCATATTGCTGCCGATGATCAACGAGGCGATCTACACGCTCTACGAGGGTGTCGGCAATGTGGAGGCGATCGACACGGGGATGAAGCTCGGCGCGAACCACCCGATGGGTCCGCTGGAGCTGGCCGATTTCATCGGTCTGGACACCTGTCTCGCGGTGATGCAGGTACTCTATGAAGGGTTGGCGGACACCAAATACCGCCCCTGCCCGCTGCTGGTAAAATATGTCGAGGCTGGCTGGCTCGGCCGCAAGACTGGGCGTGGTTTCTACGACTATGGCGGCGATAAGCCTGTTCCGACACGTTAGAGCCTATTTCAAATAGTGCTGGATCAATGCTTTCGCCTCCGGCGAATCCCACTCGGCGATGCCGGGTAAACTGCCAAGCACACGCCCCTCTCTATCGAGCAGGAACGACGTCGGCATGCCGGGCACGCCGAGCGCGCTGGCGAGCCGCATGCGCTGATCGAGCAGCGGCGTCAGGTTCTCGATCCCGTGCTTCTTCAAGAACGGTGTGACCTTGGCCGCGCCACCCCGGTCGACGCTGACGGCGAGGATCAGGAACTTCTCCTTGTCGAATGCCGCCTGTAGACGATCGAGGGACGGCATTTCGCGGACGCAAGGCACGCACCAGGTCGCCCAGAAATTCACCAAAACGACCTTGTCTTTGTAGCCGGCAAGGGTTACCGGTTCCCCCGCAACAGTCAGCAATTCGGTTTCCGGCGCTGGTCGAGGCGGATCGTTGAGCGTAAATTGCGCCATCCAGCCTTCGAGCGGCGGTGCATCCACAGTTGGGCTGATAACGAACCATACGGCGAGGGCGGCACCCAGCACGGTCACGGATATGAACAACGCTATTTTCATCACCTTCTCCGTCAGGACGGCATGAGCGACCCGAAAAACAACACGAGCGCCATGTGGGGCGGCCGATTCGCATCGGGACCGAACGAAATCATGTCACGCATCAACGCCTCGATCGACTTCGATCGGCGGCTTTACGCGCAGGATATCGCCGGATCCGTGGCGCATTGCCAAATGCTCGTCCGCCAGGGAATCGTGAGCCAAGCGGATGGCGACGCAATTCTGTCCGGACTGGACACCGTCTTGCAAGAAATCGAAAGCGGCCGCTTCGAATTCAAGACCGCGCTTGAAGATATTCACATGAACGTCGAATCACGGTTGCGCGAGCTGATCGGCGATGCCGCGGGCCGCCTCCACACCGCACGCAGCCGCAACGATCAGGTCGCGACCGACTTGCGGCTCTGGGTGCGCGATACGATCGACAGCCTCGACGAACAGCTCATGGCGCTGCAAGGGACCCTGATCGGGCTCGCGGAAGCGCATGCGGACGCGGCGATGCCCGGTTTCACCCATCTGCAGCCGGCACAGCCCGTGACTTTCGGCCACCATATGCTGGCCTATGTCGAGATGTACGGCCGCGACAGGGGACGGTTCGCCGATTGCCGCAAACGGCTCAACGAATCGTCCTTGGGCGCGGCGGCGCTCGCGGGGACGTCCTTTCCGATCGACCGGCAGGCGACCGCAACGGCGCTGGGATTCGACCGCCCCATGGCGAACTCGCTGGACGCCGTGTCGGCGCGCGACTTCGCGCTGGAGTTCCTCGCCGCGGCCTCGATCTGTGCGACGCATCTGTCGCGGCAGGCCGAAGAGCTCGTGCTGTGGTGCGCGCCGCAGTTCGATTTCGTGCGCCTGTCGGACGCCTATTCGACGGGCTCGTCGATCATGCCGCAGAAGCGCAATCCGGACGCGGCGGAGTTGGCGCGGGCCAAGGCCGGCCGCGTTTTCGGCGCGCTGCAGACGCTGCTCGTCGTCATGAAGGGGCTGCCGCTCGCCTATGGCAAGGATATGCAGGAGGACAAGGAGCCGGTCTTCGACGCCGCCGACAGCCTGTCGCTGACGATTGCGGCGATGAACGGCATGATCGGCGATCTGACCGTCGTGCCGAAAAACCTGCTAGGCGCCCTGGATCAGGGGTTTCCGACCGCCACCGATTTGGCCGATTGGCTGGTGCGCGTGCTCGACATGCCGTTCCGGGACGCTCATCACGCCACAGGCGCGATTGTCGGGCTGGCGGAAGACAAGGGCTGCGCCCTTGCAGATCTGTCCTTGGCGGAAATGCAGACGATCGCGCCGGGCATCACCGAAGATGTGTTTTCCGTTCTGTCGGTATCCGCCTCGATCGACAGCCGAACGAGCGAAGGCGGCACGGCGGTCGCCAATGTTCGAGCCGCCGCCAAGAAAGCACGGGAGCGTTTCCTATGACCCGGATACTGGCATTTGTTTTCGTGGCGATTCTGGCCGCCGCGCCGTTGACCGGCTGCGGCAAGAAAGGCGATCCGAAACCGCCTGAGAAAAGCAGCACCTATCCGCAGCAATATCCAAAAGCCCGTTAGCGCCATGACCGCATTCGATTATCGCGGCGGCATTCTCCACGCCGAGGATGTCGCCATTGCCGACATCGCCGAACAGGTCGGCACGCCATTCTATTGCTATTCGACAGCCGCATTGACGGAACGGTACACCGCGTTCGCCAACGCGCTGTCGGGGCAGAACGCGACCATCTGTTATGCGGTCAAAGCGAACTCGAATCAGGCCGTCATTCGTACCTTCGCCGATCTCGGTGCCGGAGCGGACGTCGTCTCGGAGGGTGAGTTGCGGCGGGCGCTCGCCGCCGGCGTGCCGGCCGACCGGATCATCTTTTCCGGTGTCGGCAAGACACGCGGCGAGCTGGGTTACGCCATGGCCCGGAACATTCACAAGATCAACGTCGAATCGGAACCCGAACTCCGACTGCTGAGCGAATTGGCGGCAGACAAACCTGTAGAGATCGGTATCCGCGTCAATCCCGATGTGGACGCCAAGACGCACGAGAAAATTTCCACGGGACGCGCCGACAACAAGTTCGGCATCGATATCTCCCGGGCGCGCGAAACCTTTGCGCGGGCGGCCGCGATGCCCGGCGTTACGCCGGTGTCGGTCGCGGTCCATATCGGCTCGCAATTGACCGATCTGGCGCCACTGCGCGCCGCCTACGCTTCGGTCGCAGAACTGGTCGCCCTCCTGCGGGCGGACGGGCACGAAATCGACAGCATCGATCTCGGCGGCGGGCTCGGCATCCGGTACAAGGACGAAGCGCCGCCGACGTTTTCCGACTATGCGGCGGTCGTCCAGGAAACGACCGGCAATCTCGGCTGCCGCCTGTTCGTCGAACCGGGCCGAAGCATGGTCGGCAACGCCGGCATCCTGGTGACCCAGGTGATCTTCGACAAGCAGGGCCAATCGCGACGCTTCGTGATCGTCGATGCCGCCATGAACGACCTCGTCCGGCCCGCCATGTACGAGGCCTTTCACGGGATTCGGACAGTGCGCGAGAACGGGGCCGCGGGCACGGCCGCGGATATTGTCGGACCGATCTGCGAGACCGGCGACACTTTTGCCCGCGACCGTCACCTGCCGCCGCTGGAACCCGACGACCTACTCGTACTCGACTCCGCCGGCGCCTATGGCGCCGTCATGGCATCGACGTACAATTCGCGGCTGCTGATCCCGGAAATCCTGGTCAATGGCCCTGATTTCGCCGTCGTGCGCGAGCGGCCCTCTTATGACGATTTATTGAAACTCGACCGTCTGGCCAAATGGCAGTGATTTGAGTGATAATGTGATTTCGTCGAACCGTGTGAAGATGAGGCGATGAGCGACTGGCCTAATAACGCACCGCGCATATCGTTATCCCGGCTCGCATTATTCTGGGAACACACTTGGCCCGCGCTTTGGCCGACCGTCGGGATCGTCTGTCTGTTTCTCGTTTTCGCGCTGCTCGACCTGCTGCCCGCATTACCGGGTTGGTTCCATGCAAGTGTCCTCGGCGCATTTGGAATCACCCTGATCCGGGCGCTGTGGCGTGCGATGAAATCGCTTCGACTTCCGGACAACGCCGCCGCGCAACGCCGCCTTGAGCGCATCAATAATCTGTCGCACCGTCCGTTCGACGCGATCGACGATGAAATCGCAACTCCCGAAAGCGACCCTGAAACGAAGCGCCTATGGCACCTGCATCGTGAACGCATGGCGCAACGCCTGAAGAATCTTCGCGTTGGGTGGCCGCATCCGGAATTGATCCGTCGCGACCGGTTCGCTGCCCGAATCCTGTTGGTGCCGTTATTGGCCGTCGTTGCCATCGCCGCCGGAACCAATGGCGAAGATCGAGTGCTCCGCGCGCTAACGCCCACTCTCGCCGGAGAGGCCGTCGCGACGTCGATGACGCTTGATGCCTGGATCACGCCACCTTCCTACACCGGCAAACCGCCGATGTTCCTAACACGCAAGGAGGCGGAACCGACAGGCAGGCTCGAAGTTCCCGAGAACAGCGTATTCCTCGCCCAGGTTACCGGCAGCGGCGCTGCGCCGCAATTGAACGAAGGCGATGCATCCGAAGGCTTCTCGACCGTCGCCGAGGATAGCTATCGTGTTGAGCGTAAACTTACCGCCGACGCCGAGCTTCGCATCGTGGCCCAGGAGCGAGAGCTGGGCGGTTGGAAGTTCATTGTTGTCCCGGACGAGTCGCCGCGCGTCACGCTCGACGAAGCGCCCTCGTCGACGAAACGAGGGGCCCTGCAGCTCGTCTATTCCGCGTCTGACGATTACGGGCTGGTTTCCGTAACCGCGATCATCAGGCGGAGCGACGTCACGCTCGACGAAACGATCATATATGAAATCCCGCTCTCGGGTACGAACCTGCGAAAGGTGCAGGCGGACAGTTTCCGCGATCTCACGCCGCACCCCTGGGCGGGATTGCCCGTAAACCTGACGCTCGTGGCAAAAGACGCGGCGGGGCAGCGCGGCGAGAGCGACACCCACGCTTTCCGGCTGCCGGAGCGAACCTTCACGCACCCCATTGCCAAGGAAATTGTCGCCGCACGCAAGACCCTGATGGCCAATCCCGAACTCAGCCGGCTTAGCGTCGTCGACGATCTCGGCAGCATCGCCTGGAAACCGGCACGGTATGGCGACGACAAGGTCGTGTTCATGGCGCTCCATACGGCGGCGCGGCGCTTGCGCAAGGACTCCTTCAAGAAGGAACTGGACGAGGTCCAGAAACTGCTCTGGGAAATAGCGTTGCGCGTTGAAGACGGCATGGTCTCGCTGGCGGAACGCGACTTGCGCCGCGCGCAACAGGAGCTTCTTGAGGCGCTCGCGCGGAATGCACCGGAAACGGAACTCGATCGCCTGATGGATCAGTTGCAGTCGGCGCTGAGCGCCTATCTGGACGCGCTGCAAAAGCAAATGGCGAACAATCCGCAGGGCAATCAGGATATCGGACAAATCGATCCGAACATAACCCTGATGACCCGCCAGGACCTGCAACGGATGATGCAGGAGATCCGCGAACTGGCGAAGGCCGGCGCCCGGGAAGCGGCCCGCCGGATGCTGTCGCAGATGCAACGGCTTCTGGAAAATTTGCAAGCCGGACGCAACGCGCAGCAACGGCCCGCGGGCCAGGCCCAGCAGATGATGAATGACCTGCAAAGGGTTACGAAAGGCCAGCAAGACCTATTGGACCGGACGTTCCGCGAAGCGCAACGCGAAGCGCGTCAGCGCGAAGGTAATGACCCTAACGGTCCCGAGCGGGGCGCACAGCCGCAAAAGGGCGATCAATCGGGATCGCAACAGATGTCGGGCGAAGCCCAGCAGCGCGGCAGTCTCAGGGCCGGCGCTGTCGCGCAGGACGCGCTACGGCGTCAACTCGGCGACATCATGCAGCGCTTTGCCGAGATGACCGGAGATGTGCCCGCGCCGATGGGACGGGCGGAGCAATCGATGCGCAAATCGTCCAAGAAACTGCGCAAAGGTAGCGCAAAGGGCGCGGTACCGCCGCAGACCAGGGCGCTCGACCAACTGCAACAGGCCATGCGATCGGCGCAACAGCAGCTGCAGCAACGTTTTGGCCAACAGCCGGGACAAGGTCGCGTCCGCGGACCCGGCCAGAAACCCGACGACCGCGATCCATTCGGACGGACCATGAATTCAGGCATTCAGGGTGCGAACACGAACACCGTCGAGATCCCGGAGAAGAGCGACCTGCAGCGCACGCGGGAAATCCGTGACGAATTGCGCCGCCGCGCCGGCGATCCAAACCGGCCGCGCCGCGAGCGGGACTATATCGATCGTTTGCTGGACCGCTTTTAGGGGTTAGGAACTATTTCCGTTTCGCGCGCGACGATTTAGCCGCGGCTTTCCTGACATCCATTTCGGCTTCGGTGATAAACGTAATATCGACCTTCGTGCCGCCTCGCGGCGGATTACGAAGTTCGGTCTCGTAGACCACGCTTTCGCCCGACAGCACGCGCGGTTCCTTCGTACGGAAGAACCAAATCCGCAACACTTTGTCTTTGGAATCCTTGATCGTACCGATCAGCGGCGGTACGTCGATAACATGGCTTGTCGTATTCTTAACCTTGCCTTTGATTGCAATGAGACGAACCTGGCCATCCTGACGCGACTGGATATCATAGTCGATAATCTCAAGGCCGCTTCCGAGGACATCGGAAGCCATGCCGAGAACGGCGTACAATTTGTTCGTCGGCGGATAGAACGCGACGATGTCGCGCCGGAAAGAGAACAGGCACACAACCGCCACAACGACGACGACGAACAGCAAAATCCACCATTTCAGGGTCGATTTTCTCTCGGGCTGCGGCTTGGTCTGAAAACGCGCGATTTCCTCTTCGGTCGGAATCGGTGGCGGCGATGCAAATGCCTCGTCTTCCTCGTCCGACGGCGGTGCCGCTTCCGGCGCCGGCGGTGCATCATCACTGGCTTTCGCTTCCACGGGCGGTGGTGGCGCGGGCGGCGGCGGTG
>CAYLTU010000053.1:0-24691 GCA_964386465.1 uncultured Rhodospirillaceae bacterium | reverse complement strand
TTTATAGGCCGCTTTCTTCATCTTTTTCTTATCGCGCTTGATGATGTAATCGGCGGCGTAGTATCCGCCCGCGCCGCCCCCTACCGCGCCGAGAACGGTCATGATCATCTGCCCCGATCCGCCGCCAAACTGATAACCGACAAAGGCGCCCAATACCGCACCGGCGACCGCGCCGACCGCGCGCGTATTGTCGGGATCGTCCGTTGTCTTGCACGCGGCAAGCGACAACGCCAAGGCAAGGAAGATTACGCGTTTCATCGTCATTGAATTCCGTTGTGTCGCCCCTGTTGACCGGCAGGCGGGTTCGCAAACCCTCGCAGCGCCTGCTTACCAATCCGTTAACTCTACGGTTTTCGCAATGTGGAATAAACGATAAATCGCGTCACGCGTCCGGGGCGGACAACGTGCAGTATCCCAACGCGTTGCGCATCTCTTCGACATCGTCCTGAGAGCCGGCGCGTTCCAGGATGACCAGTACGGCATCTCCCATCGGCGAAGAAGATGCGGCCCGCCAGCCGACCGACAACAGATCGTTCAATGCCCGGATATCCGCAGCTTTCTGGATTACGACAGCGTGCTGGACGCGAATCAAGGTCTCGTCGTCGGTTGCTGTATCGTCGGAATTCTTAGTCATAATCCAAATTCCTTTGTTAAGTTAACAATCCTGCTTATCACTTAGTCAGAAAAATAGGAAGATGAACGCTTTATACATGCCGTTATATTAGTTTTGCTTAAATTTCTACTAATCAAACAAGGTTAGTCAACTTGGGTTTGATTACTCCTTTATGAACCAATCCCATTTCCCAATCGACCGGGCATAATGGTCCCTAGGACCCAGCTCGCACGGTGATGCGATAGGCGATGTACTTCGCGAGGGCATCTGTCGTAGTTTGATCCGATAGGGGGCGGAAGCATGCCGCTTGCCGGCATCGCAGCAGGAAAGGGATGACTGTGTCCGATCTTTCGACCACGGACGAGCTGTTTTTCAACCGCGCGGGACTCGATCGATCGCGCACGGAGTCGATCGTTAACGATGCCTTGCGGAATGCCGATGACGGCGAGCTGTACCTGGAATATTGCCAGGCGGAAAGCGTGACCTATGACGATGGCCGGGTACGCAACGCCAGTTTCGATACCATGCAGGGTTTCGGCTTGCGGGCGATCGCCGACGAAGCGACCGGCTATTCGCATTCCGCCGAACTGACGGAAACCGCGATCAAGCGCGCCGGGGAAACGGTGCGGGCCGTTCAGGCGGGCCACAGCGGCAGCCAGGGCGAGGGACCGTCCGCCACAAATCGCAGCCTCTATACGGATGAGAGCCCGCTTGGGCAGATGGAATTCGAAGCGAAAGTCAAACTTCTCGCCGAAATAGACGCCTACGCGCGAGCCAAGGATCCGCGCGTGCGTCAGGTGACGGCGTCGCTTGCCGGCGAATGGCAGGCGGTGCAGATCATCCGCGCGGGGGGAATCCGGGTCGCCGATATTCGTCCGCTCGTCCGGCTCAACATTTCAGTGGTTGTCGGCGACGGCGACCGCATGGAAAGCGGCAGTCATGGCGTCGGAGGCCGGCTGGCCTACGAAAGTTTCGTGCAGCCGGATGCTTGGCGGGCGCAGACCGATGAAGCGTTGCGCCAAGCTGTCGTCAATCTGGATTCCGTCGCCGCACCCGCAGGCGAGACCACGGTGGTGCTCGGTCCGGGCTGGCCGGGCGTCCTGTTGCACGAGGCGGTCGGGCATGGTCTGGAAGGCGACTTCAACCGCAAGAAAACGTCCGCCTTCGCCGGCCTGATGGGCGAGCGAGTCGCATCGCCCGGTGTCACCATCGTCGACGACGGCACGATTTCGGATCGGCGTGGGTCCATCACCATCGATGATGAAGGGACGGCATCGTCGCGCACCGTGCTGATCGAGGACGGCAAGCTCGTCGGCTACATGCAGGACCGCATGAACGCCCGTTTGATGGGCGTCGAAGCGACCGGTAACGGGCGGCGGCAATCCTTCGCCCACGCGCCGATACCACGGATGACAAACACCTACATGCTGGAGGGCGACAAGGATCCGGCTGAAATATTGGAGTCGGTCGAGAACGGTCTCTACGCGGTAAATTTCGGTGGCGGCCAGGTCGATATTACCAGCGGCAAGTTCGTGTTCAGCTGCACCGAGGCGTACATGGTGGAAAACGGCAAGATCGGTGCGCCGGTGAAGGGGGCGACCCTGATCGGGAACGGGCCGGACGCCATGACCCGTGTCGCGATGATCGGCAACGATTTGGCTCTCGATCCCGGGGTGGGAACCTGCGGCAAGGACGGGCAGGGCGTGCCCGTCGGCGTGGGCCAGCCGACAATGCGCATCGACGGCCTGACCGTCGGCGGTACGGCGGCGTAGCCCCGCTATGCGCCGGGCCGCGACAGCTCTTTTCGCGCTCCTGTTTCTCGCCGCGTGCGAGGAGGACCAGACCGCCGGCGGGGAGGGGAACGCCACGGGCAAGGCGGCGCTGGCGCTGGAACTGGTCGAGATGTCGTACGCGCTCAAGGACGGCCTGCACACTTATAGTCATAACCGCCAATTCACCGAGACCGGCGGCGTCGGCGTCGATATCAAACGCGGCAAGGTCTGTGTTCTGAATGGCGAGAGATGCGTCGACGCGCTGGTCGCCTATCGGGTCGAGGCGTCGGCGACGCTTCTGCAGCGTGGGCACCATGTCGCGACCCCGAACGCCAAGGACACGATCACTTTGCATTACTGGGCCGAGGACGACGCCGGTAACAAATTCGAACTGCACAAAATCCTGAAAACGGACGGCGAAAAAGTCGTCGCCGAATAGGCCGCGGCCCGTAGCGAACGCTTACCGGATATTCGAAGCGGTTTGCGTATCCAGCCGGACCGAGGGCGGGCTGCCGATTTCGCGGATCAGTTTCCGCCGTATCGCGCTGGCGAAGTCCGCGAAGTTCTTGGCGCGCTCGACGAAAGATCGAGGACCGCCGATCACATGTTCCTTGTAGTATATGTCGAGATTCGGCTCGTCGTTCATGATCGCGAGCCCGTTGATGGTCACTTCGGAGGCGACGACCAGCTGCCGCACGACATCCGGAAATTCGCCCTGATTGGATGACCCGTCGCCCGAGATGTCGATGACCCGGCGGACGCCTTCGAACCCGTTTTCTTCGAACAGACCGACCGAAAAGCTCAACGCTTCGCCGATCGCGGTCGCGCCCCACTGCATGTATTGCGGCGACTCTTCGACTTGCTTGGCGAATTCGGCCGCGCTTTTTTTGTCGTGGACATGGGTCCAGGGCAGGGCTTGGGTCTGCATGCTCTCGCCGGACCATTGTACGAGGGTGACCGCGACACCGTTCGGCGTCGCCGATGACAGTGCCTGCACCACGCTGGGTGCGCGGAATGCATCGGCTACGCCCTTCATCTGCAGGGCGTACTCGTTCGGCTGGACGCTCGAAGAGCAATCGATAGCAAGGATCAACTCGAGCGCGACCGTCTCCGCGCGGGCCGTGTTGATAGCGCCCAACACGAAAAGACCGAGGAGCGCGCAAACTGCCAGACGCATTGAACCTGCGCCGGCAACCAATTGTCGAAGGCCGCAATACATCGCAGCATTCTAGCTAGGGGTCTTCGGCGCGTCAGCATTCCTCGCATATTGCCTTGAACACAAGTTGGTGTTTAAAACGCCACATGCGCGATTGGATCATTGCCTTGCGCCGGATTGTGTCGAAATTCCTACTGATCGCCCTGGCGTTGCCTCATATGGCGTCCGCGTCGGGCATTCCGGAAGACGGCGTTCTTGATTTTGCGATCTTGCGTAACGGAGAACAGATAGGCCGCCACGTAATTCGCTTCGAACGGCGCGGCGAACCGACAATCGTGCGGATCGTGGCCGAGGTCGACTATCGTGTCGCGTTCATTCCTCTTTACACCTTTCGTCATTCCGCGCTTGAAACCTGGCGCGGGGGAAATCTCATCGCGATGTCTGCCGAAACGAATGACAATGGGGACGATTACAATATCGAATTGACGACCAACGGTGACTCCGGCGCCCTGACGGTGAACGGCGAGACGGCGTCGGTCGCGGCGACCTCGCGCCCCGCAAGCCTTTGGAACAATGCTGCGTTGGGTAACCAGAGGATTGTCGATCCGGCGGACGGGGAGTTAATGAATGTTTCCGTCACATCGCCCGGCGCGGAGACGATCACCGTTCGCGGCCATGAAATTCGCGCAATCCGCTATGAAATGACCGGCGATTTCCAGCGCATACTGTGGTTCGACGAACGCAATGTTCTGGTTCAGGTTGCGTTCGAGGGCGAGGACGGTTCGAAGTTACGCTACGTGTTGCGCTGACTAGTGTGATGATTCTGAAGTTCGTCGCATTGAATGCGGCGAATTTCTGGATCTGAATCACACTAGATTCAAATAGTTAGTGTGCTGATTCACGCGAAATTCAATCCCTTGAATTTCACGATCAGGACACTAGAGTAAATCAGGATCGATGCCCTGCATCAATCCTGATCCGGTCTACGCGACGAGCGCGGCAACGCCGATGATCGCGGTAACGACCAGCGCGGCATATCGAAAAAATAATTCCGAGGCGAAACGGAACAGGCTTCCGCCGATCCAGATCGCAAGGAGATAAGGCGGTGCCAGAACCAGCGCTCGTAACAATATCTCCGCCGTCAACACGCCGTTGAAACCCAGGGTCGCCAGGGCCGTCATGTTGGCGACGGCGAGATAACCGATGATGTTCGCGCGGACGGCTTCGTGCCCGTGCGGGCCCGACAGCAGGAACAGGACCGCCGGCGGCGCCCCCATACCGGCGCCGCCGCTCAAAACGCCGCCGACGGTGCCGACGCCGATGACGACGGGCAGGGTCGGTGGTCGCTTGTAGCGCCATCCAGTCATCAGGATGACGACGAAGCTCAGGACCGTGACCGCAATCGCACGCCGCATGTCCGCGGGATCGATGTTGATCAGCAGCCAGGCGCCCAGTGGTGTCGTCGCGACGGAGGCTATCGCGAGGGGCGCGACGACACGCTTTTCCGAATGACGCACGGCGGTGCGCAGCAGTTGCAGGACGGCGCCGATATCCGCCAGCAACACGATCGACACGGCCCCGAGCGGCCCGAAAAGCAGGCTAAGGCCGGGGACCGCGCCCATCGAGCCGCCGAAGCCGAGAAATCCGCGCAACAGGCCGCCAAGCGCCATGAATCCGGCGGCGGCAAGAAGCGTGGTATCGAACTCGACCATGGCGATGGCTCTTTACGGCATGGGTTTGCGAAGGTTGAAGGCGGTAGGGCCGCACGGTACCTTGCTTAGCACGAAGAATGGATAATGGAGAACGCCATGTCGGCAGGGGCCGCCTATGCGCCGGTCACGGACACGCTGATCGAAGAGTTGCGCGATGTCGTCGGCGACCGCGTTTCGACAGCGGCGGCGGTGCGCGAGCATCATGGCAGCGGCGAGGACTATTTCCCGGCCCAACCGCCGGAAGCGGTCTGCTTCGCGCATTCGACCGAAGAGGTCAGTGCGCTGGTTGAGATTTGCGCAAAACACGGCGCGCCGATCATTGCCTATGGCACGGGGACGTCGCTCGAAGGCCATGTCATCGCGTTGCATGGCGGCGTTTGTATCGATCTTTCCGAAATGAACGATATCCTCGAAGTCAACGAGGAAGACCTCGATTGCCGCGTCCAGGCCGGTGTCACCCGAAAGCAGCTCAACCAGCACCTCCGGGCGACCGGCTTGTTTTTTCCGATCGATCCCGGCGCGGACGCGTCGCTCGGCGGTATGACGGCGACTCGCGCCAGCGGTACGAACGCCGTGCGCTACGGCACGATGCGTGAGAACGTGCTCGGCCTGACCGTCGTCCTCGCCGACGGGCGGGTGATCCGCACCGGCGGTCGGGCGCGCAAATCCGCGGCCGGTTACGACCTGACCCGTGTCTTCGTCGGATCGGAAGGGACGCTCGGCATCGTCACCGAAATCCAGCTGCGTCTCTATGGTATTCCCGAAGCGATGTCCGCCGCCGTCTGCCAATACCCCACCGTGGAAGACGCGGTGAATACCGTGATTCAGACGATCCAGTCCGGCATCCCGGTGGCCCGCATCGAACTGCTCGACGCCGTACAGATGGGGGCTTGCATCGCCTATTCGAAGCTGGACAAATACGAGAGCAAGCCCACGCTGCTTTACGAGTTCCATGGCACCGAAGCGTCGGTTGCCGAACAGGCCGAACTGGTTGGCGCCATTTCCGACGAATCCGGTGGCGGTGAATTTCAATGGGCAACGCGGACCGAAGAGCGGAATCAACTGTGGCAGGCGCGCCATGACGCATATTTCGCGGCGCTGGCGCTTAAGCCGGGATCGAAGGGCGTTACGACGGATGCGTGCGTTCCGATCTCGAACCTGGCGGAATGCATCTCCGAGACGCGGCGCGATATCGATGAAACCGGGGTCTTGGCGCCGGTAGTCGGGCATGTCGGCGACGGCAACTTCCACCTCGTTCTGCTGATCGATCCTGACAGCGAGGACGATATGAAGCGCGCCAAGGCGCTGATCGGGCGCCTCAATCACCGGGCGATCGCGATGGGCGGTACCTGTACGGGCGAGCATGGTATAGGCATGGGCAAGCTGGATTATCTGACGACCGAACATGGCGAGGCGGTCAGCGTCATGCGCAGCATCAAGAATGCGCTCGATCCGGACAACATCATGAATCCGGGAAAGATGTTACGGCCCTAGTGTGAATCAGCGCACGAGGGCCGTACCTATTTTCGGTGCGTGCTATTTGAAATAGCCATACAAACGTCTTAATTGTAGGAATGTTCCTGGTACGGGTGATGCAACCCGATTTTCGTTGGATGACAGGTTTGGCCCGCGCTCGAACTCTCGGAGCAATTCTTTGAAAAAGATCGTCGTCGCGCTCGTCGTGCTGGTGGTGCTGCTCGTCGGGGCGGTTCTGATCGGCCCGAGCTTCATCGACTGGAATTCGTACAAGGGCCAGATCGTCGCCGCGATCAAGGATAACACCGGACGCGATGCGGCTATCGACGGGAAAATTGCCTTTTCCCTGTTGCCGGCGCCCGCGCTGCGCGTCGCCGGATTACGCATTGCGAATTTCGACGGCGCCCAAGCGACCGAGATGGTGCTGCTGAAGGAACTCCGCGTTCGCGTTGCCGTTGGCGCACTGCTCGAACGGCGAATCGTCGTGGAGCAGTTCGAATTGATCGAGCCCGTCATCGCGCTCGAAATTGCCGAGGACGGCAGGGCGAGTTGGGATATTCAGGTGGCTGCCGGCGAAAGTGCCGCGGCGCCTGCGGAAGATGCCTCCGATGCGGCGCCGTTGGATATTTCGCTCGCAAACGTAAGCGTGAGTGGCGGTGTCGTGAGTTTCCACGATCGCCGGACCGGGACGTTGGAAAAAGTCGAAGATCTGCAGATGACCGTGGCGGCGCGCTCGCTGTTCGGTCCGTTTGATCTGACAGGGTCGGCGCGCGCGCGCGGCATACCGGTATCGTTTGAACTGAAGACGGGAGTGGTCAAACCGCAACAACCCCTGACCTTCGGTTTCAAGGCCATCTTGACGGAGCACGACGCGGAATTGCGATTCAAGGGCCGGATGCTCGCGCCGATCCCGACTGGCTTGCTCTCCGGGAAGCTGGAAATCGTTGGATCGGACGCCGCGCGACTCGCGGCCGCGGCAGGTAAGGTCTCTTTGCCGCCCATTCTTGCGCAACCGGTATCGGTGAATGGCACGCTGATGGTTTCGCCCGATGCTGTCGCGCTCAACGACACCGCAATCAAGCTTGGGGCGTTCTCCGGCAATGGCGCGGTAAGTGTGACGTTCGGCGACACCATGAACGCCGATGTCGCCGTTTCCGTCAGCCGGTTGAATCTGGACGATCTGCTCAGCCACGCCGCGGCCGCGATCGAAAAAGCGCCGGAGACCGCCAAGCTTGCGGGCGACGCCGCACCCGCGGCGGCGGATTCCGGTGCGAATTTTACGCTTCCCAAGAATATAAATGCATCCTTCGACCTTGCGGTCGACGTCATTCAGTATCGCGGCAGCGTGATCCGGGAAGCCGGCGTGCGCGCGGCGCTCGCCAACGGCGAGGTAACATTGGAGCGTGCGGCGGCGCTTCTTCCCGGCGGTTCGGACGTATCGCTTCTCGGATTCCTTTCCTTCATCGAAGGCGAGCCCCGATTCGACGGCGAAGTCGCTGCGGCGTCGGACAATTTGCGGGCGCTTCTCGACTGGGCCGGCACGGACGCCAGCGCGCTTCCCGCCGACCGGCTGCGCGGACTTTCATACGCGAGTAAGGTGAAGGTCACGCCGGTCGCGCTGGAGGTGCAGGATATCAACGTGCGCCTCGACGCCAGCACGATGACCGGTGGGCTCGCTGTCGCGCTGCGGGACCGGCCCGGGTTCGGGCTGCGGCTCGCGATCGACCAGCTCAACCTGGATGCCTATTTGCCTCGGAATGCGCCGCCGGCAGGGCCGAGCGGATCGGTGAGTTCGGGCAGCGGCAAACCGGCGTCCGGCGCGCCGAAAGCCTCGCCCTTGGCGTTCCTCGGCGCATTCGACGCGAACATCGATTTAGAGATCGGTCGCCTGACGGTGCAAAACACGCTGGCACGCAAGGTTCGGCTCGACGGTTTGCTGGTCGGCGGCAATCTGAACATTCGCAAAGGAAGCGTGGCCGGCTTCGCCGGCGCGAGCGCCGACATTTCGGGTAACCTGAAAGACCTGACCGGAACGCCCGCCGTCGGTTTGAACTACAAGGTAGCCGTAAACGATCCGGCGAAATTTTTCCGGTTTTTGGAGACTGTACCGCCGGTTCCGCTTGCGAAACTGGGCAAGCCGCGACTATCCGGAAGAGTCGACGGGAAACTGGACGCGCTTGTCCTCAAGTCCGACATCGCCGCTGCCGGCGTGGAGGTCGCGCTCGAAGGTCTTGTAAAAAATGCTATTGCCAACCCGTCCTTCGAGTTGGGGATGGCCGTCAATCACCGGGAATTGTCTGAGTTCGTCCGTCTGGCCGTGGCGGAATTCAGGCCGGCGGCAAAAAAACTTGGACCGCTGGCCGCGGCTTTCAGACTGTCGGGGACGCCAACCGATCTTAAGATATCGGAGCTGGATGCGACGGTTGGGCCGGTGCAGGTAAAGGGCGCCGCCAATATACGGACCGACGGACCGCGGCCCCATGTGACGGCCGATCTGGCGGTGAGCGAAGTGTTGCTCGATCTTTTTCTCGCACGGCCTAAACAAGTTCAATCCGCGACCGCGCGCGGCCGTGCGGCAAGCGCGAGCGGCAACGGCGCTTTGCGGCCGAGCAGCCGCTGGTCGCGCGCTCCCATGGATTTCTCGGCGATGCAGGGTATCGACGCGGATGTGAAGTTGAAAATCGCGGGGCTCGCGAAAGGTAATATAAGCCTGTCGCAACCGGTATTCGAGGCGTCGTTGAAATCCGGCCGGCTCGACTTGAAAGAGTTTCGAGCAGGCCTGTTCGGTGGAACCGTATCGGCCAAGGGCCAGGTCGACTCGACCCCCGGGGTTCCGCCGATGGCGTTCGCCCTCGTCGTCTCGAATGTCGACATCACGACGGCGGCGAAGGTGCTGGAAGCGCCGCAGCGCGCGGCCGGCCGCCTTTCGGTCAATGCATCTTTGAATGCGGCTGGCAATTCCGAAGCAGCGCTTGTCGCGTCGCTTGGCGGTTCCGGCGCCGTTTCCGGAAAGGTTCAGATTAAGGTTACACAACAGGAAAACCGGGCGATCGGAGCGATCGGTCTCGCATCGGTGCTCTTCGGCAAGAAGGTCAAGGAGCTCAAACAGGTGGGCGGCGTGACGAACGAATTGTTCAGCGCTTTCGGCCGGACACCGGCCGATCTTGCGGGGACATTCGTTATCGAGCGCGGTGTCCTGCGGACGCGCGATACGGCGCTGAACGGCAATGGCGCCCGTGCGATTACAGCGGGTACAGTCGACCTGCCGCGCTGGCTGATCGATACCAACACATCCGTCTTGCGCGGCGGTCAGCAGGCACCATTCGTTTCCGTCGCCCTTACCGGGCCGCTGGATTCCCCGAACCCAACGACGAGCGGGTCATTCCTCAAATCATCGGGTACGGCCCCGGCGTCCAACCCGATTCAGCAAATCCTGCCCGGCGTGTTGGGGACGAAGCCGGACAGCGGCGGATCGGGAAAGGTACAGCCGGGCGACGTCATCAAGGGACTGTTCGATCGTTTCGTGAAATAGGCTGCCGATGGGCCCCGGTTTAGACCGGATCAGGATTGATGCAGGGCATCAATCCTGTGAATCCGCTCGATATTAATAGATAGAGCAAAGAAACAGGACCAATGACAATCGCCAAAGGCGATTCCCATCGATCTTGATTTGCTCTAAACGGTGCGTCCGGCGTCACGGCGCCGGAATGACTCGAGCACGAACAATCTGATCGCACTCGACAGGTTTCCGGAGCGGTGGCTATCGATTTCGGTGACCATCTGGTTCACGGTCAATCGGCGCGACGTCGCGATCGCCTTCAGCGCGCTCCAGAACGCGTTTTCCAGCGATACGCTGGTGCGGTGCCCGGCGATAACGACCGATCGTTTTCGCATTTCGCCCGGATTTATGGACTGGTCTTCTTCGATTTTCAGCATATCGGGCGCCACCCTTCTCGCCCCATAATTGCCAATTGCCTGATTCATTCACCGCGCCTTTCCGAAAAAACTATATCGGAGGCGGGAAACTTCGACAAACCAGGTGCGGTAATTTTGTAGGTTTTTCACAAAGTGTTGAACATCCGTGACGGTTGGCCGCGTAGAAACGTGGAAATTCGAATAACCCGTTGATTCTCAGTCATCCTTTCCGTCGATAAGGCGCTCTCGCGCCGTGCGCGGGAATGACCTTGTGAATGGACGATTTGCGGCTGCCACCAAGGGCAGAAGCCGGCCGATGGCTCAAGGCCTCTGACGGATTGTCACGGTGCGGACGGAAAAAACCGGCATTTTCGGTTTCGTAGCAGCAGATCCGGAACTTCTCGATACCCCACTCCTTGTCGAAGGCATAGGCGCGCTCGACCTCGGGCGCAATGCGCGGCATCGGCGTAATCAGCAGTTGGCGCTCCAACGCGCCTTCGACGATGACGTCGCTGCGCCGCTTCACTTCCGAACGCCCGGCTTTGGACGTCTCTCGGCCCGACGCGATATTGACCACGTCCTTGCGCTTTTCGCCGGACCGCCACGCGTCCATCAAGCGATCGCATTCCGCGTCGTCGAGGACTTCCGGAATGAACAGGACCGGCGCTTGTTTCGATATCAGCTTCGGCGGACTTTGCGGTGCGTTCATATCGCTGTCAATCGCCTTCGCGGCGCCACGCCAGGGCGGTTGCGCCGAGCGCCAGCAGCAGAACGAGCAAGGCGGGGAACAGCGGCACGATGTCGACTCCCGTGACGATGTAATCGCCATTTGCCGTCAGACCGATCCAGTCCCGTCCCGATGCGTTGCGGTCCGGCGCGGTGCGCCGCAGATCCGGGATCCCATTCCCGATCCATCGGACGGCTCCTCCGGTTGCCTTGCTGAGCGGCGCTACGAGCTTTTCCGTTGCCCTGACATCGGCGAACTCGATGGGGTTAAGCGACCCGGCCGCCGCCATGAAAACCCGTTCACCGTCGCTTACCCGGTACAGGCCAGACAGAGAAATCGGTAGGTTTCCGGTGAACCGCCCGTTGCCCTTATCCTCGAGAACGACTTCCCGAACCTTGCCGTCCGGTCCGGTAACCGTGACCGGACGCGCTTCCGCGTCGACGTCCCTTCGTACGATTTCGAGACGGTCTTCATTCGCGATGGCGCGCAGATCCTTCTCTTCCAGCTCCGGTTCCTTCATCAGCCAGTGGGCGAGCCGCCGCAACAGCTCCGCCTGCGGGCCGCCGCCGTCGAATCCGCGCGCCCAAAGCCAGATATGGTCGCTGTTGAGCTGGGCGACCCTGCCCTCGCCGAACCGGTCGAGAATCAACAGCGGACGGTCGTCCGCGCCGTTCATCAGGATACGCCCCTGCTTCACCGCAACGTCGATCTGCCGGAACCAGCGACCCCAAACGCGATCCGCGCCGCCGGTCGCCAATCCGGCTGTGACCGGGTGGCGTTTGCCGACGTCGGTAACCGTCGGCCGGTAGCCGCGGCTCACCACTTTGCCCGTCGGTTCACCCGGCAGCGCCTTGCCCAACGGTGTCCGATAGATGCTGAAGGGGCCGGCAAAGGTCGGTCCGACCGCCTCGAGAAGCGCGCCGCCTTCGTTGATATAATTGACGATGTTGCGTAAATAGGACGGCGGCAGCACGCCGCGACGGCGGTAACGGTCGAAAATCACAAGATCGAAATCGTCCAGCTTGACCTCGAACAATTCCCGGGTAGGGAAGGAGATCAGCGACAGTTCGTTGATCGGCGTGCCGTCCTGCTTCTCCGGCGGCCGCAGGATCGTGAAATGTATCAGATCGACCGACGGATCGGATTTCAACAGGTTGCGCCAGGTTCGCTCGCCTGCGTGCGGTTCGCCGGAGACCAGCAATACTCGCAACCGGTCCCGCACGCCGTTGATAGAGATCACGGCGCGGTTGTTCGCCCGGGTCAGTTCGTCACGCGACGGCGCGACGTCGATTTCGAACACGGCCGGACCGCCGTGGTTCAGCGTGACCGGGAGTTTGAAGTCGCTACCCACGGGCGCGGTGGTGCTGCTAGGTTCGCCGCCGTCGCGCCGGATCGACAGGGTTGCCGTCTTGCTCGGCACGGGCGCGCTGTCCTCGATGCGCACCGTCAGCTCCATCTCCTTGCCGACGATGCCGAAGGCCGGCGCCTTGACCACGACCAACCGGCGGTCCGAGGCGTCCGCGCGGCCGCTCAGCAGGACGTGCAGCGGCTTCGGCATGTCTTCGGCCTGCAGCGCCGATTTCGGGTCGTGCAGCTGACCGTCGGTCAGCAGGATGGCGCCGGCCACCCGCCTGGAGGGCACGTCGCTGAGGGCGCGTGACAGTGGAGCGATCAGCCGCGTGCCTTGATCGGCCGCCGCCAACCCGTCCTGCCCGACCTTCACGACCCGCAGTTCCAGCGATTCGCGGTACTTTTCAACGGCTGTTCGGATCGCCTCCAAGGCGCGGCCGGTCTGCGCGCGGCGTTCGCCGATGCCTTGGCTCGGTGTGTCGTCGACGATGACGACCGCCACGTCTTTGAGAGGTTCGCGCTCTTCGGCGACCAGCGACGGGTTGAGCAAGGTCAAAATAAGCACCGCGAAAGCCAGCGTTCGCCAGAGCGCGCCGTTGGCGCGCACGAACAATCCGAGCCCGGCCAGCAGTGCCGCCGCAATTCCAAGCGCCGCGACGGCAAGCCAAGGCAGCAATGGGGCGAATTCGATCGTGGTTCCGGTCATGACCTTTGCTACTAGTTCCCGAGACGTTCGAGGATCGACGGGACGTGCACCTGGTCCGACTTGTAATTGCCGGTCAAGGTGTACATCACCAGATTGACGCCGAACCGGTAGGCCATTTCGCGCTGCCGCTCGCCGCCCGGCACCGCTGCGAACAGATGCCGGCCCTGCGCGTCGACGGCCCAGGCGGCGGCCCAGTTGTTGGCGCCGACGATGATGCTCGAAACACCGTCATTGACCCGTTCGCCCGGCCGTTCGACCCAGACACGGCCGTCGGCCCAACGGCCGGGAAAGGCCTGCATCAAATAGAACGCTTTGGTCAGGACGTGGCTCGGCGGTACGGGTGTCAGCGATGGAATGTCGAGGCCCCGCGTGAGGCGGCGGAGGATCGCGCCACTATTGCTACCGCCGCCGCCGTCGAGCAGATCGAACAGAATGGTTCCGCCCGACGCCATGAACCGGTTCAGGCGGCCGATCGTTTCCTGCGATACCGGTCCCTGCGATTCGGTGACGGGCCAATACAGGAGAGGGAAAAGGTTTAGCGGGTCCCGTTCGATATCGAGTCCGATCGGCGCCGCGGCCTCGATCGCAGTCCGCTTATTGAGTACCCGGCCCAGCCCTGTCAGCCCTTGCAGACTGGTATCGTCCACCGACGGGTCGCCTGTGATGACGTAGGCGAGCCTCGTTTCCAGTGCCGCTTTCAATGCGAAATCGTCCACGCCGGACTGCGCGCGGCTCTCGGCCGCCGGGAGTGCGAGGAACGCGGCGGCTAGACACGGGGCCATGACGCTTGGCCGCAGTCGCGGGAGCAATCCGCGCATGATCAATGTCGCCAGCGTATCGATCATGAACAGGATCAGCGCCGCGGTCAGCAGCCACGGTTTCAAGTCGATTTCGGCGGCCGGCGCGTAGCTTTGCCGCGTAACCCCATCGGGCAAGGCACCGATTGGCCGGAAATTCTTGATCTGCGGTCCGAGGTTCAGGGCCCGCCGGCTGCCGCTGTCGCCATACAGGCCCGGCGGGGTGAGAGGCGATACCGCGGCGGCCGCGAAATTGCCCGCGTTGATCGCCCTCGTGGACGGGCCGGGTTCGACGGCGTGACCGTATCCGTTCAGTACGGTGATCGGCGGCAGCGGGCGGTCGCCCTGTCCCGCGCCGGCGACGCCGCGGCTGGCCGAAACGATACGTTCCAGCATTTCGACGAACAGGCCGGATAGCGCCAGATTGGACCAAGTCGCGTTCGACGTCGTGTGGACGAGGACAACCCACCCGTCGCCCGTCCGATTGGCGGTCACGAGCGGCGTGCCGTCGGTCAGTCGGGCCCAGGACTTCTCACCCAGATCGGGCGACGGCTCGGCCAGCACCTGGCGTGAGATCGTTACGTCTTCGGGAAGCGTGAGATCGAAGAACGGGCTTTCGCGAATGAACGGCGCAAGCCGGGCCGGTTTGCTCCACAACATGGCGCCGCCCAGCGTCCGGCCGCCGCGCCGTAGCGGCACGGGCACCAGCATGTCCTCGACATTCTGGGCCAGCCGCGGCCCTGCGAACCGCAGCACCATGCCACCTTTGCCGGCCCATGCGGCGAGCTGATCCCGGTCCTGCGGCTCCAATGGAGTACTGTCGGGAACCACGATCACGGCGAGCCTGTCCGCCAAAAGCTTGTCGACCGGACCGCGGCGAATTTCGCTGAACGGCTTCAGGGCCCGCTCGATATAATAGAGTTCCGAGAGCAGGGATGGACCCGCGTTGAGAGGCGTTTCGGAGACCAATCCGACGGGCCGTCGGCGCCATCTTGTATCCAGCAGCGCCGTAGCCGCCGCCGTCGTCTCGCCTTCGATCGCGAGGCGCGCAACGGCGTTTCGCAGTTCAAGCGGCAAATCGAGCGCGACGGAAGCGACCGCGGCGTTTTCCTTGAAGCGCGCCGTTTCGCGCGCAATCAAGCGGCCATCGCCACCGGTCGCGCGCAGTCGGATGCTTTCTTCGCCGCGCACGGTTGCGCGGCGGACGGCGAATTCGAAGCGGTTGACGCCGATTTCAGGCGGCGAAACCACATGCGGCAGGTCGTCGGGCATCAGGACGGTTAGTTTTCCGATACGCCGCAGACGCTCGGTTACGCCGTCGGCATTCGATTCGTCGAGCCCGTCGCTCAGCCAAAGCACCGAGGGGTTGCCGGTCAGCTTGACGTCGTTCAGCGCGCCGAGAGCGGCCTCCCGGTCCGTCGGCCAGGGTTTTGGTTCGATGGCGGCAACCGCGCTGCGCGCCTGAACGGGTCGCAGCAGACCGGAGTAAACGGCGGTATTGCCACGCGAATCCGACGCCGTGGGCAGCAGAATCACGCTGCGGCCGTCGCGATCGGCTTGATCGATCGCCCGGTTCATCGCGTCCTGCCGTGCCGGCCAATTGCGGGCGGCGGCCCATCCATCGTCGACAATGAGCACCAGCGGTCCGTTTCCCGACAGCGAGGCGCTCGGATTGAACAGCGGATGCGCCAGCGCGACAATCAACAATGCCGCCGCGAGAAGCCGGAGAACGATCAGCCATAATGGAGACGCGTCCGGCGTTTCTTCCTTGCTCAACAGATCGAACAGCAACCGTACCGCCGGAAACCGCATCTGCTGCGGCGCGGGCGGCGTGATACGCAATAGCCACCACAGGATTGGCAGCACGATGAGCGCCGTCAGTATCCAGGGCGATGCGAACGCAAAGGTCTCCAGGCCCATGTCAGCCGACCGAATGCTGCGGCGCCAACGCCGTATAAAGATTTAGCAGTGCCGATTCCGCGGATTTGTCGGTACCGTGCTGCAGATATACCCATCCCGTCCGGCGCGCTATGTCCTGCAGCGCTTCGCAGTGCAGCGAAAATTTGGAACGGTAGGCGTCGCGGGCGGACTGTACCCGGCCGAGCACTGTTTCGCCCTCGTTTTCGAACCCTTCGAACCGGATTCGGCCGCGAAACGGGAGCTCCCGCTCGGCCGGATCGATAATCTGCAGGAAAAGGCCGTTTACGCCGCGCGCGGCCAGGGCTGAAATCCGCGCACTGATCTCGTCCGGCGGCGACAGGAAATCGCCCAGCAGGATTACCTGTGAATACCGGCGTAAGGGCTGATAGGGCGGCAGGCTGTCCGCTTCGACGGCGTTCCGCAGCATGTGATCCACCAACCGGTCGAAGGCGACGCGCCCGGTGCGGGCACGGCGCGCGCTCCCCAACAGGGCAAAATGCTCCCCGGCGCGCATGAGCAGCATCGCGAGCGATAGCAGAAGCAGGTCCGCCCGGGCCGCCTTCGTCGGCAGGTCGCCACCGGAACTGTAGTGCATCGAGGGCGAGCTATCGCGCCAAAGCCAGGCGGATTGCGCGGCTTCCCATTCGGTTTCGCGCACGTACAAATGTTGCGATTTCGCGGACTGCCGCCAGTCGATTGAATTTGCCGCGTCGCCGGTTTCGTAACGCCGGAACTGCCAGAAGGTTTCGCCCTGGCCGACGCGGCGGCGGCCGTGCACGCCCTGCGCGACAGTCGATGCGACGCGCTCCGCGGCCAGAAGCAGAGGCGGTAAGCCGCCCGAAGCACGAGCCGCCTGATTCTGAAGCTCCAGCCGTTGTAGGGGTGCCATATGTTAGACTGTGTCCACTAGCGCAAGGGCTCGCACAACCGGTCGATTATCTGATCGATTGTAATCCCTTCGGCGCGCGCCGCGAAGTTCAATGCCATGCGGTGCCGCAGTACCGGATCGGCCAGGGAGAGCACATCTTCGACGGAAGGCGCGAGGCGACCATCGATCAGTGCGCGCGCGCGGCAAGCCAGCATCAACGCCTGGCTCGCGCGCGGGCCGGGGCCCCAGGACACATGACTCACGACGTCGGTTAAGTCGCTGGTTTCCGGACGGCCCGCCCGTACGATGCGCAGGACAGCCTCGACGATCCGCTCTCCCACCGGGATACTGCGCACCAAGCGCTGTGCGGCGATCAACTCGTCGGCGGAAAATATCGCTTCCGCCTGGGCCTCCGAAATCCCGGTTGTCGCCAGCATGATTTCCCGCTCCGCCGCTTCTTCGGGATAGCCGACATCGATTTCCATCAGGAAACGGTCAAGCTGTGCTTCCGGAAGCGGATAAGTGCCTTCCAGTTCGAGCGGGTTTTGTGTCGCGAGCACGTGAAACGGTTTCGGCAATTCATGAGACTGGCCGGCGACGGAAACCCGATGTTCCTGCATCGCCTGCAGCAGGGCGGACTGCGTGCGCGGGCTGGCGCGGTTTATTTCGTCGGCCAGCAGGACCTGGCAAAATACCGGGCCCTGCAGGAACCGGAAGGAGCGGCGGCCTGATTCCGACTCTTCGAGCACTTCAGATCCCAGTATATCCGCCGGCATGAGGTCGGGCGTGAATTGTATGCGGCTGTCCTGAAGGCCCAGCACCAGACCCATGGTTTCCACAAGGCGGGTCTTGCCCAGTCCCGGCACGCCGATCAAAAGGGCGTGACCGCCGGACAACAAGGTGGTCAAACTAAGATCGATGACGTGAGATTGGCCGAAGATGACTTTACCGATACTGGCGCGCGCGGCGGCCAGTCGGTCGCCCAGTTTTTCAATTTCCGCAACGAGATCTTCATGCTCGGGAGCACTGGCGTCGGACGGGCTCAAGACCTAATCTCCTTAGGTGAAACGTCGGTATAATAGCATGGGTGGCGTTCGATGAGCGTGCAACCCCAGAAACCAGATCATCTCGAAAAAATGATCGAAGACCAGCCGGTTGCCGTCGATCCGGCGGACCCCGATCGTTTCCAGATGCGGATCGCGCGCGACGGCACGTGGTACCATCAGGGGTCGCCGATCCGGCGCCTCGCGCTGGTCAAACTGTTTTCGACCGTGTTGCGGCGCGAAGCGGATGGAGGCTACTGGCTGGTGACGCCCGTGGAACGCGGCCGGATCGAGGTCGAGGATGCCCCCTTCACCGCCGTTGAGATGAGTTTGGAAGGCAAGGGCAAGGATCAGGTGCTGTGTTTCCGCACCAATTTGGACGAGATCGTGCGGGTCGACTCGCACCATCCGCTACGAATTGCGGAAAACGCTGAAACCGGCGAGCCGTCACCTTACATAATGGTACGAAACAATCTCGAAGCGCTGATCACGCGGCCGATCTTCTACGATCTGGTTGATTTGGCCGAGGAACATTGGGACGGCGACGAGACCGAACTGGGAATTTGGAGCGGCGGCGTCCTGTTCGCTCTGGGCGCGACCGTGGAGTAACGCATGCAGCGCGACGAGATACAGAAGCGATTCGACGCCTTGACCGGCAAAGCGACGGATCGTTGGTCCGGACAACGTGGCGATCACGATCTGAATCCAACCATGCGACCGCGCGAGGATCTCACCCCCGCGGCGGTACTGGTGCCGCTGGTCGACCGCCCGGGCGGCCTGACGGTTCTGCTGACGCAGCGAACCGCCCATCTGCACGATCATGCCGGACAGATCAGTTTTCCGGGCGGTCGGGTCGAACCGGAAGATCCCAGCCATCAGGCGGCGGCGCTGCGCGAGGCGGAAGAGGAAGTCGGGCTGCCGCCGGACCGGGTCGAAATCATCGGCACGCTCGACTATTACATCGTGCGCTCCGGTTACCGGGTGACGCCCTTCGTCGGGTTCGTCAACCCACCCTTCGACGTGCAGGCCGACCCGTTCGAAGTGGCCGAGGTGTTCGAGGTCCCGCTTTCCTTCGTTCTCGATACCGGTAATCACGTTCTCGAATCGCGGACGGACCAGGGAGTCGAACGGACTTTTTACGTACTGCCCTTTGAAAACCGCTATATTTGGGGCGCGACCGCCGGAATGCTGGTCAATCTCTCCAATGTTCTGGCAGGAAAATGACCCGTAAACTCCTCACCGTCGCGCTGCCGTTTCTGGCGCCGTTCCTTGTCTATCTGATCTATTGGTGGACAACACAGCGGCGGAAGTTGGCCGAAGCGCATGGGCGCGAGGTATCGCCTTGGGAGGATTTTCCCTGGGTTTGGACGGTGTCCGCCGGTGCCGCGCTGACCGCCCTCGTGCTCGTCGTCATGGCGATAATTCCCGGCGACGCGCCGACCGAAGCGTACCGGACACCGCGTTTCGAAGACGGAAAGATCGTCCCGGGCAATCCGAGGCAGTGACGCCTTGACCTTTCCGGATACCGTGCGGGCCGATTGGATGGACGAGCCTGAAACGCGCGCCGTCGTGACGGCGCTGGAAGGCGCCGGCCACGCGGTGCGATTTGTCGGCGGCTGCGTGCGCGATACGTTGCTGGGCCGCCCGATCGGCGATATCGACATGGCGACCGACGCCGTGCCGGAGAGCGTTATCGACGCACTGCAGGCCGCCGGTATCCGCGCCATCCCGACGGGGTTCGATCACGGCACGATAACCGCGGTCGCGGGGAGCAAATCGTTCGAAATCACTACCTTGCGGGTCGATTTGGAAACCGATGGCCGCCGGGCGACGGTCCAGTTCACCGATGATTGGGAAGCGGACGCCGCGCGACGAGACCTGACGATGAACGCGATTTCCCTCGGTCCCGACGGGACGATCCATGATCCATTCGACGGCCGGTCGGATTTGGCGGCGGGCCGGGTCCGTTTCGTCGGCGATGCGCATGACCGGATCGTCGAGGATGTCCTGCGGCTGCTGCGGTTTTTCCGGTTCTATGCCCATTACGGGACGCCGCCGCCGGATACGGCCGCGTTGGAAGCCTGCCGCATGCTGGCGCCGCGTCTGCCGAAAATTTCCGGCGAGCGGGTGCGTGCCGAGCTGATGAAGTTGCTTCAGGCTCCGGATCCGCTGCCGGCCCTGCGCCTGATGCGCGACGCCGATATATTTGTGCATTTCCTGCCGGAAGCGGAGAATTTGCCTCAGCTCGAACACCTTATTGCCATCGAATCGCGAACCGGCACGACGGTCGATCCGATGCGCCGATTGGCGGCACTGCTGGCGAGCGATATCAAGTCATTGTCGAATGTGGCGGATCGCTTGCGGCTTTCGAACGCCGAACGCGATTATCTTACGACGATTGCGGTTGAAGACGTTTCGCCCACGCTCGATGAGATCGCGCGTCGGCGGCTTATTTACCGGTTGGGTGCGGCGGCGTTCCGCGAGGTCGTGTTGCTCCGCTGGGCGGGCGATGCGAATGACAGGGGCTGGGAAGTGCTGATCGCGTTGGCCGATTCCTGGACGTCGAAGGCGTTTCCGGTTGGTGGCAACGACGTTCTGGAGCGCGGTATCGCCCGTGGCCCTGCTGTCGGCGAAATTCTGCAGACGGTCGAGCTATGGTGGGTCGACGGTAAATTCGCTGCCGACCGAGACGCGTGCCTCGCCCAGCTTGATAGGGAGATCGACAAGCGGACCTGAAATTACCGACCGGTTTGGCTATTTCGCGCAGGCGGCGGGGAGGGCCGGGTAGTCTTTAAGGCCGGCCGCCGAACGGTTGGAAATTCGCTCGTTGCCCTCTTCGTAAGCGAGCTTACCGCCGCCGATGAACTTGTTTCCTTTAATGACGACTTCGGTGTTTTCGCGTTTTGTCACGACGATGAACTTGCCCTTACCTTTGTCGTTGATGACGATATTGTTTTCAAAAACAAATTTCTGTGTGCTGTTGCGCTTCTTTGGCTTTTTTGTCTCTTTGGCAAAGCCGATGATGTTGTTGTTCGCGCTCTTGGCACCCTGCTGGATGACATTGTTGCGGACCTCGACCAAGCCGCCGTTGGGGAAATCGACCTCCCACGAACTGTCGCTATCCATGCTGGCAATGACGTTGCATGTGACGACGCTGTGCTTGGCGCGGGTCTTGAGGCAGTTCCCTTCGTCGACGCAACCATGGATGTAACTGCGCCGTAACGTGAACGAATCCGCGTTGTTGATGTAAATCGGATGCGCCCTTCCCGCTTTACCCAGCCGGGCGAACTCGGTGTCCTCGATCAGGATGACGTTTCCCGGCTTGCGACCGCCAAGGATGCCTTGCTCGCCATCGTGGAAATAGGAATTTCGTACCGTCAGGCTTACGCCCTGCATGCGGATTCCGGACCCGTTCTTGGATTTATTTATCATGCCGGAAAATTCGATATTCTCGATGGTGGTATTGTTACCGGTGATGTTCCAAATGCCTTTGCCGCCGCAAATTTCGTTTTTGACATGGGCACGGCCGCCGATACCGCGGATCGTCAGGTTGTTCGCCTTCCATATGGCGCAATCGACGTAGACGCCGGCCTTGATTTCAATCGTGTCGCCATCGTTGGCGACCTTGGCCGCTTCGCTGGGAAACTTTAGTTCCTCGCCTTTTCCAACGCGAAGCGTCCTCGATGCGCCACTACCGGCATTACGGCTCTTTTTGCCTTTCCTGCTCTTCTTCTTTGCGCTTTTCGCACCGCTGTCCGGTCTTGCCGGTTTTTCAAGGGCCGGTTTGCTTGGCGCCGCTCTTGGGGCGCTCTGGCTTTGGCCGGGAGCGCCGGAGGGCAGTATTTCAAGGCCTTTCAGGTCACCCTTCAATATTACGCTTTCTTTGTCGGTCCACACGCGCACATCGGCGCTCGTCAGCGGAGCCGCGAGAAGACTGAAACTGGCGATCAAAGCGCCTGCGTAAAGTAGTTGAATTCGTTTCGGCAATGATCGGTCCTCCTAGGTGTGCGTGAGGCATTACTACCTTCTATTTTCCAATTGCTTAACAACTAATTAATCAAGCTGCTGGGTTGAGGGTTCGGCCTCGGGAATCGAGCTGGGCGATCTTGCGGCATTGTAGGATCCTTCCAGCGTACCGACGAACAAAGCAAGCAGCGGCGGCACGATCGCCAGCGTCAGGATTGCGGAGAGCGAAAGGCCGCCGATCACGACCGAACCCAGGCCGCGATAGAGCTCCGATCCCGCGCCGGGAAACAGCACCAACGGCAGCATGCCGCCGACGCTGGTCAGGGTCGACATGAAGATCGGCCGTATGCGGTTGCGTGTCGCTTCGACGACGGCTTCGGTGTGGCCGTAACCTTCAACCCGGATGTGGTGCAAGGTCTGATGCACCAGCAGGATCGCATTGTTCACGACGATGCCGATCAAGATGACGAAGCCGAGCAGGGTCAGCATGTCGAGCTGTTGGAACTGGTAGAGGTTCAAAACCTTCAGTCCGATGACGCCCCCCGCCGTCGCGACCGGCACCGACAGAACGATGATCAGCGGGTAGAAAAAGCTCTCGAACAGCACCGCCATCACCAGAAAAACGATGGCGAAGGCCAGTATAAGATCGAGCCGAAGCTCGCGCGCCGTGGCGGTCAGCGCGTCCGCCGTGCCCCCGAGACGCAGCCGGATGCCGTCGGGAAGGCCTTCCGCTTCCATCTTGCCGATCACGTCGCTTCGTATCAGGTCCAAAGCGGTTTCCAACGGCATGAGCGGCGGTGGCCGGACGCGCAACGCGACGGCGCGGCTGCCATCCTCGTGCATGATTTGCGTCGGGCCCCCGATCAACTGGACCGCGGCCAAGGACGCGACGGGTACCGTCGTGCCTTGGCTCGTCATGATGGGAAGGCTTGCGATATTTTGCGTCTCGCCCGAAAGCGGTTTGCGCCCGGCGAGGACCAAATCCATGAAACGGCCATCGACGAGAATTTCATCGACCCTGATGCCGTCGTTGAAGGCGTCGACCGTGAGGCCCAGATCGCGGGCGCTGACTCCGGCATCCGCCAGTCTCGTTGCGTCGGGGGCGATCCGCACCTCCGGCGAACCGAATTCCAGTCTCGGTGACGCGCTAACCTGCGCGCCTTGCTTGCGCGGCATTACTTCGCGGACACGGTCGAGCGCCTCGCGCACGACCTCGAAGATCGTTTCCAGTTCGCCGCCCGTGATGGTGAGCTGAATCGTTCGGGTCCCGCCGTCGACTCTGAAGATTGCCGGTCGGTAGGCCGTCGTGCTGATGCCGGGGTAGTCGCGCGTGGCCTCGCGGATCAGTGGGATCAATTCTTTTGCGCGCACCGACTGGGCGCCGCGCGAAATGATGATGACGCTGTCCGGTCGGGCGATGATGGTGAAATATTTGGTCGACAGCGGGTTGGCGTCGCCTGTGGCGGCTTTCTGACGCGACTCCAGATGGGGCAGGAGCTTACGTTCGAATTCGAGCGCGAGCGCGCTTGTAGTGGCCAGATTGTAACCGGGCGGCGCTTTCGCGCGGCCGATCACGAGGTTGCGGTCGCCTTCGGGCAGATATTCGAGCGGCGGCATCAGCGACCATACCGTGACACCGGCGCCGACGGTGATGAGGGCGATCAGCCCGAGCGCGCGGGCGCGGCTCCGGACGATGTATTGCGTGAACCCCACGGTGGCGCCGACGAATGCCGCACCCATCCGGTCGACGCCGGGAATGCCGATCGTGCTCGGCGTCCCCGAGCCGACCAGCATCCGGTTGGCGAGCGCCGGAATCACCGTGATCGAAACGAAGAGCGACAGGGCGACGGCCACGGTGATCGCGACCGCGATGTCCCTGAATATCTGGCCGATATCCAGGTCGGTGAACAGGATCGGCACGAACACCAGGATGGTTGTCAGGGACGAGACGAGGATTGCGCCCCAGACCTGCTTGGCGCCGAGATAGGCGGCTTGCGGCGCGGTGTGCCCCTGTTGCCGCAGGCGGTAGATGTTTTCCAGCACGACGATCGCCGCGTCGACCACCATGCCGACGGCGAATGCGATACCCGCCAGCGAGACGACATTGATCGATTGCCCGAAGGCCGCCATCGCGACGAACGACGCGATGACGGATGTGGGGATCGCCAGGGCGACGATCAGCGTCGCGCGAATTGAACGCAGGAACACCAGGAGAATGAACACCGCCACGGCGCCGCCGACCCAGATATTCTTGAGGACGAGGTCGATCGCCGAGTCGATGTACAGGGTCTCGTCGTACATCTGCTCCAGGACCAGGCCTTGCTCCTTGATTGGCCCGGCTTTGAGCTCTTCGAGCGCCAGCCTGACCTCCGCCATCGTGCGGATGACGTTCACGCCGACCTTGTTGCGGACACCGAAATTGATGATGCGGCGGCCGTTCATCCGGGCCCTTGATTCCCGCTTGCGGTATGCGAACCCGACATCCGCGATATCGGCGACGGCGACGCGCGCGATCCGCCCCGTCGCCGGATCGCGGATGCTTCGAAGGACGATCTTTTCGATCCTCTCCGGCGAGGTGAGGCGCCAATCGGTGCGCACGACATAACGCCGCTTGCCTTCGGCCACGTCGCCGGTGGTGTTGGCGACATGTGCGTCGCGCAGCCGGGCCAG
>CAYLTU010000052.1:0-24990 GCA_964386465.1 uncultured Rhodospirillaceae bacterium | reverse complement strand
CTTCAACTCGGTGCTCAACTTCCAGCATGTCACCAAGTCGGCGGAACCGATCATGCTGACGCAGGAAATTCCCAACATCATGCGGCGCGCCTTCACCGCGCTGCGCAACGGCCGTCCGGGACCGGCCCTGATCGAGGTGCCGACCGATATCTTCGGAGAGGATTTCGAGGGCGAACTCGACTACACGCCGGTCGTCAGTACACGGTTCGGACCCGACCCGGCGGATGTCGCGGCGGCGGCGGAGGTGCTGGCCAACGCGAAGCGGCCCATGATCTACGCCGGACAGGGCGTGCATTACGCGGAAGCCTGGCCGCAGCTGAAGGCTCTGGCCGAACTTCTCGCAGCGCCCGTGGCGACCAGCCTCGGCGGCAAGAGCGCGTTTGACGAGACCCATCCGCTGGCGCTCGGCGCGGGCGGGCGCGGCGTACCGAAACCGCTGCATGAGTTCCTGCAGAAAGCAGACGTCATCTTCGGGATCGGCTGCAGTTTCACCGAGACCAGTTTCGGCGTCGGTATGCCGAGGGGCACGACGATCGTGCACGCGACGCTCGATGCGGCCGATATCAACAAGGACGTCATCGCGTCGCATGCGCTGGTCGGCGATGCGGCGCTGACCCTGGACGCGCTGATCCCCGCCATCGAAGCCCAACTCGGCGCGGCGCGGGACGCCGCCCCTGTGGCTGCGGAAATCCAGTCGATCAAGGAGCCCTGGCTGGCCGAATGGGCGCCCAAGCGCAATTCGGACGAAACGCCGCTTTCGCCCTACCGGGTGCTGAGCGACCTATCCAAGACGGTCGATATCGACAACACCATCATCACCCACGATGCCGGCAGCCCGCGCGACCAGCTCTCGCCCTTCTGGGAGTCGACCACGCCGCTAAGCTATATCGGCTGGGGCAAGACCACGCAGCTCGGTTACGGCCTCGGCCTCGCGATGGGCGCCAAGCTGGCCAAGCCGGACAAGCTCTGCATCAATGTCTGGGGCGACGCCGCGATAGGCTTTACGGGCATGGATTTCGAGACTGCAGTGCGCGAGCGCATCCCGATTCTGTCGATCCTGCTGAACAACTTCTCCATGGCGATCGAACTGCACATCATGGAGCAGTCGACCGAGAAGTACCGCGCGACGGACATCTCCGGCGACTATGCGGCGATGGCGCGCGCCTTCGGCGGCTACGGCGAGCGGGTTACGCAGCCGGACGAGATCATCCCGGCAATCCAACGCGGCATCGAACAGACGCAGGCAGGTGTCCCGGCGCTGCTGGAATTCATCACCGGCAAGGAGACGGAAATCTCCAACTTCCGGTAACCTATGACGTCCACCGACTCCCCGGGGGTCATCGCGCCGCCGCCGCTTATCTTCCTGACGGCGCTGCTGGTCGGGTTCGGGTTCGAATATCTGTGGCCGTCGCCGTCGCTGGCCGGCGGCGTCGGATATCCCGCCGGCGCTGTTCTCGTCCTGGCAGGTCTTTTGGTTGCCATATCCGCGGCCCGCGGCTTCAAACACGCCGGCACCAATGTCGAACCGTGGCACCCCGCCACAGCACTGGTCACGGGCGGTCTCTACCGCTACACGCGCAACCCGATGTATGTAGGGCTCACACTGGTCTATCTCGGCCTGACCGCCGCTTTCGGCGGGCTGTGGACCGCCGCCATGCTGCTGCCCGCGCACGTCACCCTGTTCTACGGCGTCGTCGCGCGAGAGGAACGGTACATGGAGGATAAGTTCGGTGCCGCCTATCGCGACTACAAGGCGTCGGTGCGGCGGTGGATTTAGACGCGCCCTACGCCAGCGCCGCCTGCAGCTTATCCACTTGGAACGGTTTCTCGACGACGGAGATGTCGAGGCCGCGGCCCCTGCCGAGTGAGCGGGCCAGTTTCGCGTAGTTGAGGTTTGCGGTCGAGGCGACGATGATCTTGGCCTCGCAGCCGCGTTCGGGCAGCCATTTGACCAGTTCGAACCCGTCGATGTCCGGCATCACGATATCCAGCATGATGGTCGTGGGGTCGTAGCTATCGATGCGCTGCATGAACTCGTTGGCATGGGTAACGACTTCGACGTCGTAGCCCAGGGCTTCGGCGATGACGCCGACGACTTCCCCCATCTCCGCGACGTCGTCGACGACGAGTAGGCGTTTTTCCGTCATTCTGAATTCTCCGTTCGATCTATCCGCGCGGTTTTAAACCGCAACGCCTATTTGTTCATGTCCGCCGAGAATGATTCCCAGGCAGGCGCATTCTTCTGCTGCTGGATAACCGTTTCTTCGACCTTACTGATCTTTTCCATGCCCTGCATCATGTCGGACCGGACGAAATCGGCGCGCCGCAACAGGCCGCGCCGGTTGTCCAGAACGTCCTGCCAGCCGTTCATCTTGACGGTCAGGCTGCACAGGATGGTGCCGACGAGGACATGGTGACCACGGACCATATCCTTGACCTTGGCGAAAGATTCCGCGGTGATGTTGTCCCACATGGTTTCGGACGCCCGGTCGAAGCTTTCGAACCGCGTTACGACCGAGGCGGTGACGTCGGTGAGGGTGTCGTTGATGAAGTCGATCGAGCGCATCAGGCGCTTGTCCTTGCTCAACTCGTAATTTTCCCGGAATTCCTCCATCGACTCGCCGAATTCGACAATTCGCGGGATCAGGGAATTAAGGCACTCGCGACCGTAGGCGATCGACATATAGATGTCGGCATATTCCTCAAGGAAACGCGGTACGTCCTGCAATTTGATCTGCAGTTTCTCCGCCATCATTTTCAGGTTCTTCAGGGCTTCCTTCTGGTCCGGCGAGGAAAACTGGCTGACCAGCTGTTCCATGTTTTCGACGCCGGAATCGTCCGTGTCGTAGATCTTGTGCAATAGGGGCTGCGTGAAATCGTTCATGAATTGCATCAGCTCGCCGTGTTTTTTCTCGGAAAGCGTCAACGCCTCGGGCGGATCGCACTTGATATTCAGTTTCCGCAGCTGAATCCGCAGGCTGTAGACGTCGTAGCTGTGCAGGCTGCTCAGGGCGGACAATTTCATTTCGTCGGGATGCAAGCCGGTCTTCGGCCAGTCCATGGCGTTGCCGACCTCGTCGACCGGAACCTGCCCGCTGCCGCCTTCCGCCGAATTGAACAGCTCGACGACGGATTCGAGCCGTATGTTCTTGATCAGACGGGCGCGCTTCAGGCTCGGTGTGTCCAGCGGAATGATGTTCAGCGGCAGTACATACATCGAATCCATATCGGATTCTGGCTCATCGACAGCCTCGCTCGCCGCGAACGGGTCCTGTTCGTATGGGGGGCGCGTGTCTTGCCTCATGGTCTCTCCTCGCCGAGCGCCTTATCCAATAATTCGACAATCGTAAGGCCGTCCGGCGTCGCGAGTATGAACACCAATAACTTGCCGTTTCGTTAAGGCTACATTACGGAGTTGCGCACTCGCCCGCGTCACCCGGATGCGGTATGCCGGGTTTTTCGAAAAATTGCCGATAATGCGCGCTTTGCGGTGCGTCACGCTTTGAAAGCGGCGATCGCCTTTTCGTCGAATATCAGCCCCAACCCCGGTTTCTCCGGCAGGACCAACTCGCCATTTTCGATTGCCGGCGTCTCTTCATAGAGCGCCAGCATCCAGGGCATGTACTCCACGGTCAGCCCGTTCGGGCAGGCCGCGACGAGGTGCACCAGGATCTCCGGCATGACGTGGCTGACGATGGGCAGGTTGAAGGCTTCCGCCATGCCGGCAATTTTCATCCAGGGTGTCACGCCGCCGGCGCGGACGATGTCGACCATGACGATATCGACCGAGCGCGCCTCGATCATCTGGCGAAAGGGCGCGATGCCGTACAGATATTCACCGCCTGCGATCGGCGTGTTGAGCGCCGCCGTCACCCGGGCCAGCCCCTGATAGTCGTCGGCTTTCGTGACATCCTCCAACCAGAACAGGCCGACGTCCTCGACCCGGCTGCCGATATCGATAGCCTGCTCGGGCCGCCAGCGCTGGTTGATGTCGCACATCAGCTTTATGTCCGGCCCGATTGCCTCGCGCACGGTCTGCACGCGCCGGATTTCGTCGGCGGGCGTCGGGTTGCCCGGCAGCGCCATCTGCGTCTTCATCTCCTTGAAGCCCTCTTCGACCAGCGTGCGCGCCGCCTGCGCCGCCTGGTCGTCGGTCAGGCCACGCCGCAGGGCGCCGGAAGCGTAGGTCGGCACCCGGTCGCGATGGCCGCCGAGCAGTTTCCACAGCGGCTGCTCCAGCGCCTTTCCCTTTATGTCCCACAGCGCGGTGTCGATCGCGGCCAGCGCCAGCGTGAAGATGCCGCCGGGCCCCGCCGACTCGCCGGTGGCCCGCAAGGATTCGATGATCGCCTCGATGCGCATCGGGTCGGCGCCAACCGTCATCTCGGCCAGCTCCTCGACGGCGGTTCTCAGACTGCCGGTCATCTTGCCGCCATAGAAAGTGACGCCGATCCCTTCGAGGCCGTTATCCGTACGTAGCCGCAGGATGACGACGGGCCGGGTGCGGCCGGTCTCCTCCGGCATGTTCGCCAACGGCTCGTCTTCCGGTACGTTCAGCGTCGTCGCTTCGTAGCTGGCGATCTTCATGATGAATTTCCTTTCGGTGGCACTGACAGGCGATACCAGCCTAGCATGAGGCACGGCGGATCGCCCTGGTGTCGTGAATGTAAAGGAGGGTACGAGAATGAAACTCTGGCTGCAGAGCGGCAGCGCCCTGGCGGCGGATAAGGCGACACCCTATGGCCGGCGATATGAGGAGTCGCTTGCGCGCCATATTGCGACCGTCGTCCGGCCCGGTACAAAGTCCGAAGTCTTCGGCATCGGGGAAACCCCTGACGGCAAGGACCGCGACAGCGCCGCGTTTCGAATTGTTGCCTCGTTGATGATCGAGAGCGTCCTGCGTGCGGAAGATCGGGGCTTCGACGCCGTCGCGGTGATCAACACGTTCGACCACGGCTACCACGAGATGCGCGAACGGCTCGAAATACCGGTCGTCTTCATCTCCGAATGCTCGATGCATCTGGCCTGCCAACTGGCGCCGACATTCAGCTTCATCACCCACAACGAAGCGATCCAGTTGCATGTGGCCGAGCTGGCGAAACAATACGGCCTCGCCAGCCGCATGGTGGCGGGAGCGCATCTCGGCCTCACCTACGAGGACTTCCCGAAGATGTACGAGGATTCGGAGGCTTACGTCGCCCGTTTCGCCGAAGCCGCCCGGCAGGCGATCGGCCGGGGTGCGGCGATGCTGATGGTCGCCGGCAACCCATTCAACATGTTCCTGATCGAACAGGGCGTGCGCGAGATCGACGGCGTTCCGATCCTCGATTGCTGCACGGCCGCGATCAAGGCCGCGGAACAGATGGTCGACCTGCACGAACTCGGCATCCGCCGCGGCGCGAATGGTCTCTTCCAGACAGCGCCGCCCGAAGCGTTCCGGTGAACCGTCGGATATCCGCCCACTCAGGCGTCGCGGTCCACCAGCTCGATCGACACGTTCTGCGGCCCGCGCAGGAAGGCGATGCGGGTGCCGGGCCGGATCGTCGTCGGCTCCATGGTGAATTCGGCGCCCTTGGCCTTCAATTCGGCCGCGATGTCGTCGATACCGCTGACGATGAGGCCGAGATGCTCCAACCCCATATAGGGTGGCTGCGGCGCGTCGGCGGTGCCGTCGTCCGGCCCGACCGGCGCAATGAAGACCATCTGTCCGCCCAAATTCACGTCGACGCGCGGTTTGCCGCCCTTCATCGAACGGATGACTTCGGCGTCGAACATCCGCTCGTAATAGGCGGCGGTCGCGTCCGGGTCGGGACTGCGCAGGTGGATATGGTCGAATTTGAACGCTGTCATTTCGATTCCCCTTTACTGTTCTAGCGTCAGCTCAGCAATGCCGAGACGATCTCATCACATTCTTCTTTGAGCGGCGCCGATGAAGCGGGCCTGTTCGCATTGCGGTACCAGTGGCCGGCGTTGCGCAGATCGCCTTCGACACGGTGCAGATAGGCATGCACCCAGGCGCCGGTTTCGTCCTTTTGCGCCTGGGCCAGCTTGTGCGCGGTGTCCCACTGACCCTTCGCATCCTGCCACATCGCCTGCAGCGCCAGCCCGATTCCGTCCGGCGGCGCGTCGCGCGCGACCGATGCCTTGAACGTTTCGATAACCATGCCGTCCTCTCGAAATCCGGTCTTTCGTCAATGGTAGCACAATGCCGAATTTACGCGTTCTCTGATTGACCGAGCGCGGACGCACCGTTTTAATCCCGCCCTAGATAATTCAATTCCGGCAGGGAGGAAAAGGCATGGACGACGACGCGAAGAAAACCGCATTGAGGATGATCCCATATGGGATCTATGTGATGACCGCCAAGGGCGGTGACGGTTCGGTCGCCGCGGCGACGGTCAACTGGGTGACGCAGACATCGTTCAAGCCACCGCTGGTCGCGATCGGCGTGAAAGTCGATTCCGGCGCCCTCAACGCGGTGAACGAGACGCGCGGTTTCGCCCTCAACATGCTCGGCAAGGGGCAGCAGGGACAGGCCTTCGCCTTCTTCAAGCCGGCCGAGGTCGACGGCAACACGGTCAGTGGCGAGGCCTTCGCGCCCGGCGCGGAAACCGGGTCGCCGATCCTGGAATGCGCGCAGGCGAGCGTCGAGTGCAAGGTCACGGAAATCGTCGAACAGGGCGACCATCACATCGTCATCGGCGAAGTCGTAAGCGCCAACGTCGCGAAGGAGCCCGAAGGCCGGGCGGACGCGGCGATCTTGGAGATGAAGGAGTTGGGCGACAACGTCTTCTATGGCGGTTGAGGGCGGCCAACGGTTGACGACGAAATTCGGTTACGGTGGCGGACGATACGTCACGTAACTAACAATGGAGGTGGCGATGCCAATTGAACGCGTAGGGCATGTGGTGCTGAGGGTGCGCGATCTAGACGCGGCCAAGCGTTTTTACAGCGATATTCTTGGCATGAAGGTCGCGAATGAGCGCGAGGATACAGCGGTTTTCTTCCGTTTTGACGACTATCACCACGATATCGCCGTCTTCAAGGCGGCTGACGCCGCCGCCCCGCATCAAAAGGAGCAGGTCGGTCTCGCGCATGTCGCCTTGGTCGCCGACAGTCTGGACACGCTCAAGGCGATGCATCGACGGCTGATGGAGAATGACGTGCCCATCGTCCGGCTGGCGGACCACGATTACACGAAGAGCGTGTATTGCGAGGACCCGGACGGGAACGAGATCGAAATCTACTGCGAGGTAAAGGATACGCCCTGGCAGACGTTGGACACCGTGATCAGGAGCAAGGCACTCGATCTCGAACAATGAGGGCGAACCGGATGCGAACGGGTTACATCTGGTGCCCGTCGCTCCGCGTCCGCCGCACCGCGTCGCGCCAGCCGTCATAGCGGCGCGACCGTTCGGGGTCGCCCATTCTCGGATCGAAACGCGATTCGCAGCGCCAGTGCTGCGCCAGGACAAGCGGTCCTTTCATGAGCCCAGCCTGCATTCCGGCCAGCATCGCCGCGCCGAGCGAAGTGGTTTCCGCCGTCATTGGGCGCTCCACCGGCAGGTCGAGGATGTCGGCTAGGAACTGCATGACCCAGTCGTTTCCGATCATGCCGCCATCGACCCGCAACGCTTCCGGCGACATCGCGCCGTCGGCGGCCATCGCTTCGAACAGGTCACGCGTCTGATAGCAGACCGATTCCAGGGTCGCCCGGGCCAGTTCCGCGCGGCCGGTGTCGCGGGTCAGGCCATAAATCGCGCCGCGCGCCGCCGGGTCCCAATAAGGCGCGCCAAGGCCCGTGAAGGCGGGCACCATGTACACCCCGCTTTCCGGGTTGGCGGCCCGGGCCAGTTCTTCGGTTTCCTCTGCGTGCCCGACGACGCCGGCCCCGTCGCGCAGCCATTGCACTGCCGCGCCCGCGGTGAAGATGCTGCCTTCGAGCGCGTAGAACGTGTGGCCGTTGAGCCGGTAGGCGATCGTCGACAGCAGCTTGTTCGCCGATCGGACCGGCCGCCGCCCTGTGTTGATCAGGGCGAAACAGCCGGTGCCGTAAGTTGCCTTGACCATGCCCGGCTCGAAGCAGGCCTGGCCAACCGTCGCGGCCTGTTGGTCGCCCGCCATGCCGGCGATGGGGATCGCCACGCCCAGAAGCTCGGTTTCCGTCGTGCCGAAATCGGCCGTGTTGTCGTGTACCGCAGGCAGCAACGCACGCGGCACCTTGAAGGCTTCCAGCAGTTCCGCATCCCAATCCTGCGTTTGGATATCGAACAGCGACGTGCGGGCGGCGTTAGTCGCGTCGGTCGCATGCACCTTTCCGCCGGTCAGCCGCCACAGCAGGAAGCAGTCGATGGTACCGAAGGCGAGTCCGCCCGCCTCCGCGCGCGTTCGGGCGCCGTCGACATTGTCGAGTAGCCAGGCGATCTTGGTGGCCGAGAAATAAGGATCGAGCAGCAGACCGGTCTTGGCCTGCACCGTGGGTTCGAACCCGTCGGCGCGCAGTTCGGCGCAGACATTGGCCGTGCGCCGATCTTGCCAGACGATCGCGTTGTGGATCGGTTCGCCCGTTCCCCGGTCCCAGACGATTGTTGTTTCCCGCTGGTTTGTGATGCCGATCGCGGCGACATCGCCGGGCGTCCGCCCGCTTGCGCCGATCGCGTCGCGGCAGACCTCAAGCGTCGCCGCCCAGATCTCCTCCGGGTCGTGTTCGACCCAGCCGGGCCGCGGGTATATCTGCGGCAGCTCCCGCTGGGCCTTGCCCAGGACATTGCTGTCCACGTCGTAGAGGATCGCCCGCGTGCTGGTGGTGCCCTGGTCGATGGCGAGTATGGTCATGATAAGTGGTTAGTCTTCGACATACGAGATCGTAGGCGTACCGTATGTTGAAGTCTATCCACTGACTCCCTGTATCTTATATGGTCGCAAGGTGTCGCGCGTTTGTCATGCGGCAAGGGCCCAACTTCTGCTTGCCCGATACGGCATTCCGTCGCAGAAATAGCGGCAGGACATGGAAGTGGCGAGCGAAGAGTATGGCGGACAACACCTACTACCAAGACGGTCTGGAACGGCAACGGAAGTTCGAGCGCGGCTGATGGCTGAAATGCTGCAGTGCATATCGCCGGTCGACGGCAGCGTTTTCGTCGAGCGGCCCCTTGCCGATGAAGCGGAAATCGCGGCCGCGGTGTCGCGGGCGCAGGAAGCCGCCGCCAACTGGCGCAGCCTGACCATCCTCGACCGGCAAGCGATCCTGTCTTCGGCGGCCGATTTCCTCGTATCGGAGCGGGACGAGATCGCACTCGAACTCACCTGGCAGATGGGGCGGCCGACGCATCAGGCGCGCGGAGAACTCGTCGGGTTCGAGGAACGCGCGCGGCATATGACCTATATCTCCGACGCGGCGCTGGTGGATATCGAGGCGGACTACAAACCAGGCTTCACGCGGTTCATCCGTCGCGAGCCGGTTGGCCTGGTCTTCGTCGTCGCGCCTTGGAACTATCCCTATCTGACCGCGGTCAACGCCGTCTGGCCGGCGCTGCTGGCGGGCAATACGGTGATCCTGAAGCATTCCCACCAGACACCGCTTTGCGCGGAACGGTTCGCGTCCGCCATGGCCCGTGCGGGCGTGCCCGACGGGGTCTTCCAGCCCCTGCATCTGTCGCACGAGGGAACGGCTTCCTTGATGCGCCATGAATCGGTCGGGTTCGTCGCCTTCACCGGTTCGGTGGCGGGCGGCCACGCGGTACAGCAGGCGCTGGCCGGCCGGTTCGTGGGGGCGGGCCTCGAGCTGGGCGGCAAGGACCCCGCCTATGTCCGACACGACGCCGATATCGCCGATGCGGTGCAGAACCTGTCCTCGGGTGCTTTCTTCAACGCGGGCCAGTCCTGCTGCGGGATCGAACGGATCTACGTGCATGAAGCGATTTACGAGGACTTCGCCGCGGGTCTTATCCTGTCGGCGCGGAACCTGCAGCTCGGCGATCCGCGGCGCGAGGCGACCACGCTCGGCCCCATGGTGCGCCCGGCGGCGGCGGACTTCGTGCGTGGCCAGGTCGACGAAGCGATCCGTGCCGGAGCGGTTCCGATGATCGATCCCAAGACGTTCCGGGACGATCGGGAAGGCTCCGCCTACAAGGCGCCGCAGGTGCTGGTCAACGTCAACCACGAGATGCGGGTGATGACCGAGGAGAGTTTCGGCCCGGTCGTGGGCGTGATGAAGGTCAGCACCGACGAAGAAGCTATCGCCTTGATGAACGACAGCGAATATGGCCTGACCGCGGCGATCTGGACCGGCGACGAGGATGCCGCGATCGATATTGGCGAGCGCGTCGAGACCGGTACCTGGTTCATGAACCGTTGCGACTATCTCGACCCGGAACTGGCCTGGACCGGCATCAAGAATTCCGGCCGGGGCTGTTCCTTGTCGAGTGTCGGGTACGAGCAGTTGACCCGACCGAAATCGTTCCATCTGAGGACCACGACTTGATTGACCCGCGAACCTTGCGCGGCGACTGGAACTATCCGACACGGATGTTTTTCGGTCCGGGCCGAATCGCGGAACTTGCGGAGTCGTGCCGGTCGTTGGGCGTGACGCAGCCGCTTCTGGTAACCGATCCGGGGTTGGCCGCCTTGCCGATGGTTTCCCACGCGATTGCCGACAATGGAGCCGCTGGGTTGCCGACCGGGCTCTTCGCCGATGTACAAGGCAACCCGGTGGGCCAGAATGTCATGGAAGGGCTGGCCGCTTATCGGGGCGGCGAACATGACGGGATTATCGCGTTCGGCGGCGGCAGTGCCATCGATGCGGCGAAAGCGATCGCGCTGATGGCAGGCCAGGAGCGGCCGCTCTGGGATTTCGAGGATGTTGGCGACAACTGGCAGCGCGCCGACCCAGAGGGGATCGCGCCGGTCGTCGCCGTGCCGACCACTGCGGGGACAGGCTCGGAAGTGGGCCGTGCCTCCGTCATTGTCGACGAGGTCCCGAAGGTCAAGAAGATCATCTTTCATCCGAAAATGCTTCCGGCAACGGTTATATCCGACCCCGAACTCACCGTTGGGCTTCCACCGGCGGTGACGGCGGCGACAGGCATGGATGCGTTGGCGCACTGCATCGAGGCCTTGTGCGCACCGGGCTTTCATCCCATGGCCGACGGGATTGCGCTGGAGGGCGCCCGGTTGGTGCACGACTGGCTGCCGCGCGCCTATGCAAACGGGACGGATCTGGCGGCGCGGGCGCATATGCTGGTCGCGGCGTCCATGGGGGCGACCGCGTTCCAGAAGGGGCTCGGCGTCGTGCATGCGATCAGCCATCCTGTCGGCGCGATCTACGGCGTCCATCACGGGCTCGCCAACGCCATCGTCCTGCCCTATGGGCTGCGCTTCAACCAGGCGGCGATTGAACATTCAGTGCAACGCCTGGGACGCGTTCTTGGTTTAACGGACCCGACGTTCGAAGGAGTCATGACATGGCTGCTTGAACTTCGTCGGGCACTCGGCATACCGAATAGCCTCGGTGAGGCCGGCGTGCCGGACGGCGAGGCCGAGCGGGTCGCTGCGGCGGCGGCAATCGACCCGACGGCGGCGACAAACCCGATACCGCTCGACGAAGCCAACCTGAAATCCCTGTTTCTTGATTGCGTCAACGGTAATTTGTGAAGGAAATCTCATGACCGTAGTTTTGGAACCGATCGCGACAGTCGTTGGCGGACGCGCCGAAGCCACGGACGATGATTGGGACAAGGAGCGCGCCGTCATCCAGCTGGACGAGTCGCGGTTTGATGCGGAGGCGATTTCCGGTCTCGACGCCTTCTCGCATATCGAAGTTGTCTTTCAATTCAACAAGGTTTCCGACGACAAGGTGCAATACGGCGCCCGCCACCCGCGCGGCAACACGGACTGGCCGAAACTCGGCATCTTCGCCCAGCGCGGCAAGAACCGTCCGAACCGGATCGGCGTGACGGTCTGCCGGCTGCTGTCTGTCGAGGGCACGCGCCTGGAAGTCGCGGGGCTCGACGCGATCGACGGGACCCCGGTGCTCGACATCAAACCCTATATGCGCGACTTCGCCCCGCGCGGCGAGATCCGGGAGCCGTCCTGGACCGGCGAATTGATGGCCGGCTACTGGTGATCGCCGCTGCATCGTTGTATTGAAGGCGGACGAAACCGAAGGGGCTTACCGCATGCTGGTGGACGGCGTCGCGTACCGGACGATCTGGCTTGCCGATGATGGCGAGACGGTCGAGATCATCGATCAGACCAAGCTTCCACATCTATTTGAAATCATTAGCCTATCATCGGTTTCGGAGACTGCGCGCGCAATCAGAACGATGCAGGTGCGCGGGGCGCCGTTGATCGGTGCGACCGCGGCCTATGGCGTCGCGCTCGCGATGCAAGCGGGCGCCGATGATGCGGCGCTCGATGACGCTTGTGAGACTCTTGCCGCGACGCGTCCGACGGCCGTCAATTTGCGCTGGGCTTTGGACGAGATGAAGGCGCAGCTGCGGCCGTTACCCAAAGGCGAGCGCCGGGACGCCGCCTACCGGCGGGCGGCGGAAATCTGCGACGAGGATGTCGCCATCAATGAAGGCATCGGCGGTAACGGGATCGACCTGATCCGTGCCGCGTCGGAGGCCAAGGGCGGCGCGCCGGTCAATATCCTGACACATTGCAATGCGGGTTGGCTCGCGACAGTCGATTGGGGCACGGCGACGGCGCCGATTTACCGGGCACACAACGAAGGCGTTCCTGTGCATGTCTGGGTCGACGAGACCCGCCCACGTAACCAGGGGGCCAGCCTTACGGCCTGGGAGCTCGGTCATCACGGCGTGCCGCATACCGTCATCGTAGACAACGCAGGCGGCCATCTGATGCAGCACGGCGAGGTCGACCTGTGCATAACCGGCACCGACCGGACGACTGCGACAGGCGACGTGTGCAACAAGATCGGGACTTATTTGAAGGCGCTGGCGGCGCATGACAACGATGTTCCGTTTTATATCGGGCTGCCGTCGCCGACGATCGATTGGACCCTGTCCGACGGTGTTGCCGAAATACCGATCGAGCAGCGTGACGGGGCCGAGATTTCCGAAATGACGGGCCGCACGAACGACGGCCGCATCGAGACAGTGACGATAACGCCGGATGGCAGCGGCGTGGCCAACTATGCGTTCGACGTGACGCCCTCGCGACTGGTCACCGGGTTGATCACGGAGCGCGGTATCGCGGCACCGAGCCGTGACGGGCTGCTCGATCTGTTCCCCGAGAAACGATGAGACAACGTTATGGATAGCCTGTGGTCCGATAGCGAAGCTGAAGACACTGTCGCTCGCTATGCCGAGGCCGGCGTCAGCCGTGATCTGGCGCTCCGCGTCTATACCAGCCGGCTGCTTGGCGGCGATCCCCGGCTGGTGCTGCACGGCGGGGGCAATACGTCGGTGAAGACCAGGCAGACGGACCTGCTCGGCGACGATGTGGACGTGCTGTGTGTGAAGGGTAGTGGTTGGGATCTTGGCGACATCGAACCCGCAGGCTTGCCGGCGGTGAGGTTGGAACCGTTGCTGCGGCTGGAAGCACTCGACAGGCTGAGCGACGAGGATATGGTCAATGTCCAGCGCGGCAATCTGCTCGACAGCACCGCGCCCAACCCGTCCGTCGAGACATTGCTGCACGCCTTCCTGCCGCATAAATTCATCGACCATACCCATTCGACAGCAATCCTCGGTATAAGTGACCAGCTCGACGGCGAGGATATTTGCGCCGAAGTCTTCGGCGACAGCATGGGATCGGTACCCTACATCATGCCCGGCTTCTCGCTGGCGAAGCGCGCGGCGTCGATCTATCGCGCGTCGCCGGAGGTCGCCGGCCTGATCCTTCACAAGCACGGCATCTTCACCTTCGGCGACACCGCGCAGGAAGCCTATGAACGTATGATCGATGCCGTGAGCTTGGCGGAGCGGCGGCTGCAAGTCGGCCGCAAACAGGTCTTCGTCGCGGCCGATCTGCCCGGCGATATCGCACCGGTCGCGGAAGTCGCACCGATACTGCGCGGGTTGGCGGCGACGGATCTAGGCGAAGGAGGGTGGCGGCGCATGGTTGTCGATTTCCGGACCCGGTCGGAGATTTTGAATTACGTCAACGGCGCGGAGGTCGGCCGTTACAGCCAGATCGGTGTCGTCACGCCGGACCACAATATCCGGATCAAGAACACACCGGTGCTATTGCCCGCACCGGAAGCGGGTAAGCTTGACGCATTCCGCGACATTGCAAAAGCGGCTTTCGACGCGTACGCCGACGCGTACGGAGCCTATTTCAGTCGACACAACCCGCGGCAGGAATTTCCCAAGACCCCGCTTGATCCGGTGCCGCGCGTCGCTTTGGTGCCGGGGCTCGGCTTGTTCGGCATCGGCGACAGTCCGAAATCCGCCGCCGTCGCCGCCGATCTCGCCGAAAACACGGTGGATACGATCACCGATGCAGAGGCAATCGGGACGTATGAGTGCGTTTCCGAAGCGGATATGTTCGATATCGAATACTGGTCGCTCGAACAGGCGAAGCTGGGCAAGGGCGCGGAGAGGCCGATGGCGCGGCAAATCGTGGCGATCACGGGCGCCGGCGGGGCGATCGGCGCGGCGGCCGCCCGCGCCTTCGCGGCGGAGGGCGCGACCGTCGCCGCGCTGGATATCGACGCGGGTGCGGCGGCTGCGGCGATCGATGGTATCGGCGGTGCAGCCTTTGCCTGCGATGTCACGGAACCGGCCTCGGTCGAGACGGCCTTTGCGCAAATTTGCGAGCGGTTCGGCGGTGTTGACGTGTTGATCTCCAACGCCGGCGCGGCGTGGAGTGGCCGTATCGGCGAGGTCGATGCCGATGTGCTGCGCAAATCCTTCGAGCTCAACTTTTTCGCGCACCAGACCGTGGCGCAGGCTGCCGTCCGGATCATGCGGGCGCAAGGCACGGGCGGTTCGCTGCTGTTCAACACCTCCAAACAGGCGGTCAATCCGGGGCTGGATTTCGGCCCCTACGGGCTGCCGAAGGCGGCGACGCTTTCGCTCGTCCGGCAATACGCGGTGGACCATGGCGGCGAGGGCATCCGGGCGAACGCGGTGAATGCCGACCGGATCCGCAGCGGCCTGCTGGACGACGGTATGATTGCCGTGCGGGCCGAAGCGCGCGGCGTCAGCGAGGCCGACTACATGGCCGGAAATCTTTTGCATCGGGAGGTCCGCGCGATGGACGTGGCGGAAGCTTTTGTCTATTTAGCGAAGGCGGCTCGAACCACGGCCGCCGTGCTGACCGTCGACGGTGGTAACATCGCGGCGGCGCTTCGATAGAATTTGCATTTTGCCAAGGAAGGGAATGAAAATTGCGACGACTGCTGCTATTGATCGGGTCCGTTTTGGGAATTATCTCGCTGGCGAGCGGCGCCGGCGCTGCGAGCGATAAGGAAAACATGATCTATCTTGAATTGAAGGACGGCCGCGTCGTCATCGAATTGCTGCCGGATCTGGCGCCCAATCACGTCGCGCGGATCAAGGAACTGACCCGCGAGGGATTCTACGATGGTATCGTGTTCCACCGGGTCATCGAGGGTTTCATGGCCCAGACCGGTGATCCGACGGGTACCGGAACCGGCGGTTCCGGCAAGAAATTGGACGCCGAATTCAGTACCGAAAATCATCAGCGCGGCATCGTGTCGATGGCCCGCTCCCAGGACCCCAACAGCGGGGACAGCCAGTTCTTCATCGTGTTCGACGATGCGTCCTTCCTCGACAAGCAATACACGGTGTGGGGCCGCGTTACAGAAGGCATGGAATTCGTCGACAATATCAAGAAGGGACACCCTCGCTCCGGCGCGGTCGACGGTCCCGACAAGATCGTCAGCATGAAGGTCGCTGCGGACGTCGATAAATAGCGCTATTCGGCCCGGTTAACGCCTCATTAGCAAAATGTGCTATACTCCTTCGGTTAAATTCAGCGAAGGACGGTAACGATGGCGGTTGAGTCGATTGCGTTGGGTTCGCAGGTGCAAGCTGGCTTGCAGGCGCTGAAATTGGCGATCGAGAGCGAAGCCGCCGTTGTCGAACTCGTGACGGAGGCCGCTTCGGGCGGCGGGAGCACGCAGCTTTCGTCCCCATCCACAACGAGCAACGATGCCAGCAGATTGCTTGACATCGTCGTTTGACCCCCTGAAATCGTTCCCGAACCTGCGCTGACGCGGTATGCTGCGTCGGCGTTGTCATTTGGTGCACAGGAATGACTGAATTCGATAAAAACGCACGGGTTTACGTGGCCGGTCACCGTGGATTGGTTGGGTCGGCCATAATTCGCGCGCTGACCGGTGCGGGATACGCCAACATCATTACGCGAACGCGCGGCGAACTGGATTTATGCGACCGCGCGGCGGTGGATCGTTTCTTCGAAGTGGAGAAACCGGCGTATGTCTTCATCGCGGCGGCGAAAGTAGGCGGTATCCACGCCAACAACACGCAGCCGGCCGCCTTCATCCACGACAACCTTGCGATAGAGGTCAATCTTATCGATGCGGCCTACCGGCACGGTGCGGAGAAATTGCTGTTTCTCGGATCGTCCTGCATCTATCCCAAGCTGGCGCCGCAGCCGATCCGCGAAGAGTATTTGCTGACCGGCGAGTTGGAACCGACCAACGAGCCCTACGCGATCGCCAAGATTGCCGGCCTGAAGATGTGCGAGGCCTATCGCCGCCAGTACGGCTTCAACGCGATTTCGCTAATGCCGACGAACATCTACGGGCCGGGGGATAATTTCGACCTGGAGACGAGCCACGTGCTGCCGGCGCTGATCCGCAAGGCGCACGAGGCCAAAGTCTCCGGCGCCAAGGAGATGGGCGTTTGGGGAACCGGCAATCCGCGCCGCGAATTCCTGCATGTCGACGATCTTGCCGACGCGTGTCTGTTCTGCATGGGTCACTACGAGGATTCGGTGGCTCTCAATGTCGGTGTCGGTGACGACGTGACGATCCGGGAGCTGGTCGAGACGGTTTGCGAGGTCGCCGGTTTCGAAGGTGAGCTTGTTTACGATACCAGTAAACCGGACGGCACGCCGCGCAAATGGCTCAATGTCGACCGTCTCGCTGAACTGGGATGGCGTGCGAAGATCGGGCTGCGCGACGGCATCGCCGATACCTATCGTTGGTACCTGGAGCAGGGCGGCGCCCTTGCCGCGGAATAGCCTTGTCGAACGAAACCGACCTGGCCGAAACGGCCGATCAACGCATCGACAATCTGCGCGTCCAGGCGTTGAGCGACTGGCTGGTCGAGCAAGGGTTGCGCGGCGCGACGCTCGACGATGTGCTGGCAGGATTCTGCGAAGGGCTCCGCGACCTGGGAATTCAGCTGTGGCGCGGCCAAATCGCCATGCGCACCTTGCATCCCAGCTTCGAGGCTCTGACGTTTCGTTGGATACGCGAAGAAGGGGTCCAGCGCGACGATATCGAAGATATGGATGAATCGTCTGCGGATTGGCAGGCCAGTCCGTATTCGCACATGTTCGACAACGACCTGGAAAGATTGCGCCGACGGCTCGTCGGACCCGATGCCATCGTGGATTTTGCCCTGTTCGAGAATTTTCGCGACCAGGGCGCAACCGATTACGTGGCAAGGGTCATGTCGTTCGGTGACAGCACGATGTCGAACCGGGCGGCGGGCGTTCTGACGTCATGGACGACAGACCGGAAGGGCGGCTTTCACGATGAAGAGATCGCTGTCCTGGACCGTCTACAGCCTCGTTTGGCGCTGACAATCAAGACGATCCTGGGCGAGCAAATTGCCCGTAACGTGGCGGACACCTATATCGGGCCGGAAGCCGGGCAGCGGATCCTCAACGGTGAAATCAAGCGGGGCTCGGTCCAGGTTATTCATGCCGTCATACTCTTTGCCGATCTGCGAGGGTTCACGGCCCTGACCGAACGGGTGGAGCGCGACGACCTGGTGCCGATGCTCGACGACTATCTGGAATGCATGGCGCGGCCGATTGTCGAAAACGGCGGACAGGTGTTGAAGTTCCTGGGCGACGGCCTGCTGGCGACTTTCGATCTGAGCGACAAGACGGACGACTCGATTTGCCGCGATTCGCTCGATGCGGCATTGGAAGCCTTGCAGCGCACCGACGAACTGAACGCCGCGCGAGAGGCCGAGGGGAAGCCGACGATGGGGATCGATGTCGCACTGCATCTGGGTGATGTCCTGTACGGCAATGTCGGCGCCTACGACCGGCTGGATTTCACCGTGATCGGCCCGGCCGTGAACGAGGCGAGCCGGATCGAAAGTCTGTGCGACAGCATCGGCCGTCGCCTGCTTGTCTCCAATACGTTCGCCGAGGCGGCGACGCAGTGCACGGGTCGTCTCCTCTCCCTCGGGGCTCATCAATTGCGCGGGCTTGACCGGGCGCAGGAATTGTTCACGCTGGATACGTCTAAGACACTTTCCTGACGGAGAGGACGGGATGAAGAAAACCCGGATCAAGAAGATCGTCGACCAGTGGATGTTTCCAACGGAGAGCGGCAGCTATATGGGCGGGCTGGAGAGTCGACCGGTCCTGGAAAAATCCCAAGGCACTATCGTTACCGATACCGAGGGGAACGAGTATCTCGATTTCCAATCGGGACAGATGGGTGCGGCGCTCGGCCACCAGCATCCGCGCATGATGGCGGCGATCGAAAAGACTCTGAAGTCGATGATGCATGCGTCCAACGCGCTGCTGCACGTGCCGCGCCTGAAGCTGCACGAGACCCTGGGCAAGCTGCTGCCCGAACCGCTGCGAAAATCGCTGTTCCTGGTCAGCGGCAGCGATTCGATCGAAGCGTCGATCGACCTCGCCCGGAAAGCGACCGGCGGACTCGATGTTGTCGGCCTGCACGCCGGGCTGCACGGCTCGACCTCCTATCTGACCCGTTCGCTTTCCTTCAATTGGACGCGCCGCAAGCACAGCATCGTGGCGCCCGCGACCGCGTCGATCCTGGCGCCCTACTGCTATCGCTGTCCGGTCGGGTTGAAATATCCGAGTTGCAAGTTCCAGTGTCTCGTATCAGGCATGGAGATGGCCGATGCGAATTTTACCGCCAAGCCGGCGGCGTTCATCGCGGAACCTATCCTCAGCGCCGGCGGCATCATCGTGCCACCCAAGGGCTACTACGAGGCGGTGCGAAAGGTGTGCGACGACCGCGGCATGCTGCTGATCTTCGACGAGTCGCAAACCGGTCTCGGCAAGACGGGAAAGCTGTTCGGGTTTCAGCATGAGGACGGTGTCGACCCCGACATCATCACGATCTCGAAGCATTTCGGCGGGGGCCTGCCGATCAGCGCGGTCTGTACAACGGACGAGATCGCTCAGAAGGCCGTCGATGCCGGTTACTTCGCAACGCGCAGTCACGCCACCGACCCGCTGCTGTGCGCGGCGGGCGAGGAAAGCCTGAAGATCGTCGTCGAGGAGGACATGCCGGGTCGGGCGGCCCGGATCGAACGCCGAATCAAACGGGCGTTCCGCAAGATGGCACAGGAGTTCGAATTGATCGGCGATATCCGGGGGCGGGGCGTGCTTCTCGGCATCGAGTTCGTGACCGACCGCGCGAAGAAGACGCCCGCGGACAAAGAGGTGGCGGCGATGTTTGAATATTGCCTGTCGCATGGTTTGATCTTCCAGACGCGGGGCGTGCGCGACCTGAAGAACGTCATCCGCCTGGTGCCGCCGATGAGCAGCAGCGACGCGGAAGTCGACCGGGCGATGTCGATCCTGTATGACGCTCTGCGGACGGTCACGAAAGGCCGTGTTGGACCGAAGAAGAGAAAAGCCGCCGCGAAACGCTGAGCGACGGTGCGAAGAGAGGGAGTTTCAGATCGTGAGTATTGCCAACCCGTATCTCATGTTCCTGGGCGACGCTGCGGACCAGCTTGCCGCCAAGACCGCAAACGGTGTCGCGAAGTGGCGGCCGGAATGGTGCCTCGGCCAGCTCCGTTTCGAGGGCTGTAAGGCGGATATCGGCCTGCCCGACATGAGTTTGGAGGAAGCGGCTGACGCGGGCGTGAAGACCGTAATCGTCGGCGTCGTCAATCAGGGCGGTTACTTGCCGGAGAGCTGGATTTCCAGCCTCGAGACGGCATTGGACCTCGGCATGGACATCGCCAGCGGATTGCATATGCGCCTGACCGACCTTCCCGGCATCGCCGAGAAGGCGGAGAAGCTCGGGCGAAACCTGTACGACGCGCGGCATCCCACACGCGACTTCGCCACGGGCAAGGGCCACAAGCGGACCGGCAAACGGCTGCTGACGGTCGGCACCGACGTATCCGTTGGCAAGATGTTCACCTCGCTTTCGATCGAGAAGGAAATGAAGGCGCGCGGTATGAAGGCGGACTTCCGCGCCACCGGACAGACCGGCATCTTCATCGCCGGCGACGGCGTCTCGGTCGATGCGGTCGTGGCCGACTTCATTTCCGGCGCGACGGAATGGCTGTCGCCTGACAATGACGAGGACCATTGGGACGTCATCGAGGGGCAAGGTTCGCTGTATCACGCTGCCTATGCCGGCGTGACCCTGGGGTTGCTGCACGGCTCGCAGCCCGACGCCATCGTGTTGTGCCACGAGCCGACCCGGCCGCACATGCGTGGCACCCCGACGGTCCCCATGCCGGATCTTCAGGCCGTTATCGACGCCAATATTCGGATGGGCCGGCTGACAAATCCGGATATCCGCTGCATCGGCGTTTCGGTGAACACCTCCGCTCTGTCGGACGGCGAGGCCGACAAGCTGCTGCAGGAACTTGAGGCGAATATGGGCTTGCCCTGCGTCGACGCCTTCCGGCAGGGGGCCGGCCGCCTCGTCGACGCGCTCTGATGCGGAGCCTTAGGGTCGAGCACCAATCTTGGCCGCTCGCCGGGACCTTTGCGATATCCAGGGGAAGCCGGACGACATCGGAAGTCGTCGTCGCGAAAATCAGCGACGGCGAACATGTCGGACACGCCGAGTGCATGCCCTACGCACGATACGATGAGACGGTCGAAAGCGTTATCGCGGAAATAGAAGGTTTGGCGGGGGCCGTCGCCGAAGGCCTCGATCGGCAAGCCTTGCAGGAATCCTTGTCCGCCGGGGCTGCCCGCAATGCGTTGGATTGCGCGTTGTGGGATTTGGAGGCGAAGCGTAAAGGCATGCCGGTATGGCTGCTCGCCGGCCTGGAGGCGCCCGGGCCGCTTGTGACCGCCTATACGCTCAGCCTGGATTCGCCGGTAAATATGGCGAAGGCGGCTGCATTGAACGCGCACCGGCCGCTGATGAAACTCAAGCTCACAGGCGAGGGCGACATCGCGCGGGTCAGCGCGGTTCGCAAGGCGGCGCCAAACACGCGACTCATCGTCGATGCGAACGAAGGCTGGTCGCTGGAGATGGTCGAGCCGTTTGGCGCAGAACTGGCGCCGCTCGGCGTGGAAATGATCGAACAGCCCATTCCGGCGGCTCAGGATTCAGTGCTGGCCGAATGCGCCCATCCGGTGCCGATCTGCGCCGACGAATCCTGCCATACGTCCGCGGATCTCGATGCGCTGGACGGACGCTACGAAATGATCAATATCAAGCTGGACAAGACCGGCGGTCTGACCGAGGCGCTAACGCTACGCGATGCGGCGCGGGCGCGGGGCATGACGATCATGGTCGGCTGTATGATTGGCACGTCGCTCGCCATGGCGCCGGCCGTGCTGGTGGCGCAGGGGGCGGAGATTGTGGACCTCGACGGGCCGCTTCTGCTCGCCAAGGACCGGCCGCACGGATTGGTCTACGAAGGCAGCGTCATGAACCCGCCCGATGCTGCGCTTTGGGGCTAAAGCGATTTTACGGCGTCGATCAATCGGTCCACTTCATCCTCCGAGTTGTAATAGTGCACCGAGGCGCGGACGACAGAATCCAACCCTCTTTCGGTCATATCGAGCAGGGTCGAGGGTCGGCGTGACGCCGAGACATTGATCCTTTGCGCTTCAAGCGTTTCCTTGATGGCCGCCGGTTCATGGCCGTCGACGGTGAAGCTGACGATGCCGCATTTTTCCTGTCCCAGATCGCGCACCGTTGCGCCGGGAACCGAGTCGAGGCCGCCGCGCAGCCGTTCCGCCAGCCGGTAGATACGGTCGCGGATCGCTTCCATGCCGAGATCTAGTGCATAGTCGATCGCCGCCGCCAGTCCGAGCCGGCCGGCGACGAAGCTTTCCCAGTTCTCGAAACGGCGGGCGTCGCCGCGCACTTCGTAGCTGTCCGGACCGGTGAGCTTGGCGGCGTGGAGATCGAGGAGCGGCGGATCGAGCGATTCGATCAGAGCCTCCCGCACCCACAAGAAGCCGGTGCCGCGCGGTCCGCGAAGATACTTCCGACCGGTCGCCGAGAGCATGTCGCAGCCGATCGCCTCGACATCGACCGGAATGTGTCCAACCGCCTGGCAGGCGTCGAGCAGGTAGAGAATATTATGCGCTTTCGCGACTTTGCCGACGGCTGCGGCGGGGTTGACCAGGCCGCCGTTGGTCGGGATATGAGTGATCGCGATGAGGCGCGTCCGGCCGGTGATCCGCTGCTCCAAAGCGTCGACGGATATCTGGCCATGCTCGTCGTTCGGGACGGTCAGGATCTCGACGCCGCGTTTCCGCGCCATATGCAGATAGGCGATGTAGTTGGAGGCGTATTCCGCTCGGGCGGTGACGATCTGGTCGCCGGGCTGCCAGTCGATCGCATAGAACGCCATGTCCCATGCCCGCGTCGCGTTCTCGATATAGGCGATTTCGCGTGGGTTGCCACCGACTAACCGCGCGGCCGCGGCGTAAAGATGTTCGAGCCGGGCGTTGGCTTCATCGGCAGCTTCGTAACCGCCTATCTCCGCTTCTCGGTTCAGATGGGCTATGACCGTATCGAGCACGGGCTTCGGCGACAGCGCCGCGCCGGCGTTGTTAAAATGTATCCGGTGTTCGCAGCCGGGCGTCTCGGCCCGCGCGCGCGCGACGTCGATGCTCATGCGGTCCTCCTTGCGTCCAACGAGCAGTTACCGCTTCGCCGGATATTCCGCAAGGGATCAATTGCTGTTGGAACGGCTTACCAAGGCGGCCTCGGGAAAATGGACGGTGACCGTCGTGCCTTCGTCCACGACGCTTTCCATCTCGACGGTCGCGTCATGCATTTCCGCGAGCGATTTGACCAGCGCCAGGCCCAGCCCGGCGCCCTCGTAACGCTGCAGGCCGCCGGCTTCGAGTTGGACGAAGGGCGTGAAGACGCGCTGCTGATCTTCTTCGGCGATGCCGACGCCGTTGTCCGCCACCGCTATGTCGAGACCGTTATTCACTTTCGCCGTAATGGTGACTTCGCCGCCCCGTGGCGTGAACTTGACGGAGTTCGTCAGCAGATTCAGCAGAATCTGCTTCACGCCGCGCTCCTCGCCGTCCAGATGCGGTAGATCTTCGTCATAATCACACGATATGGAAACGCCGCCCGAGTCGGCTCGGTGGACGAGCATGCGAACCGCCGAATCGATCGTTCGCGCTATGTCCATCGGATGCGGCCGCAGTTCGCGCCGGCCGACCTCGATCTTCGACAGGTCGAGTATATCGTCGATCACCGCCAGGAGATGCCGTCCGCTGTCGTAGATATCGGCGACGAAGTCGTTGTATTGCGGGTTGCCCAGCGGACCGTAAAGTTCATCGCGCAAAACCTCCGCAAATCCGATTACCGCGTTCAAGGGCGTGCGTAGCTCATGGGTCATGTTGGCGAGGAATTCGGATTTGGCGCGATCCGCAAGCAGGGCGCTGTCGCGCGCGTCGACCAGCATGTTTTCCGCCTGCTTCTCGCCGGTGATATCTGTTAGTACGACGATAACGCCGCCGTCCTTGGCGCGCCGTGACCGGGTGCGGATCCAGCGGTCGGAAATTTGCAGCTCGGCAGCGTCCAGCCCTTTTCCGCCGGTTCCGAGAAGGAGCGCGTTGATGTCCTGACGGTTGTCGCCTGACGCCACCGAGTCCGAAAGTGCCGGGAACAGCTTTAGCGCCCAGGGATTCGCCAGAACCAGGCGGTCTCCGGTATCGAACACGAGGATTCCGACATCGATCGCGCCGATCACGGACTCAAGAAGGTTTGCGCCCGCCGTCGAATTTTCGGATCCGCTCATCCCGTACCGCACGCCTAAGACCCAGGAGGTTCAAAACTAGGGTAACTTTAAAAGGGGAGCAAACAGGATTGTGTCCACTAGTTTCGCCGCTTGTTGAAGGCCCAGTTGCGGGCCCGAAGCTCAAGCTGGCGCTGCGCCCGGTAACTTCGTGGCGGCCAATAGGAAAGGGGGACGCTGCCGGGCGTGATTTCTGTTCCACCGCTATCGGCGACTTTAGGAGCGGTTCGGTGCGATTTGGTCAGTGCGGTACGCTGGCCGCGGCGTTGCTTCGCGTCGCGCAGGCGGATTTCCTGACGCGCCTTGTAGACCTTGCCGCCGTAATAGCGTTGTCGTTCAGGATTCGAGGAATGGTAGAATTTAACGGCTTTGTCCCAGCTTCGCTTTTGCGTCCGTAGCGCTTTCAGGAACTTTGCCGCGTAGGCGACATTTGCCACAGGATCGAAGGCTTGGTCGAGCGACTCGAACGCATCCGGATGATAGCCGAGGTTGATCTGCATGCAGCCCACGTCAATATTGCGGATCCCGCGCTGGCGGAGCGCGTCGACGGCCCGGATCGCCGCCTGCCGGGAGGGGTAGAAATTGCCTTCGCCTTCCGCGGTAACCGTCCAGGGCCAGGCAATGTTTGCCCGCATCGAGCCGCTCCAGCGGCCAGCCTCGACCGATGAGATAGCTTCGAGCAGCCGCCTCGGGATGCCGCTTCGGCGCTCTTCGGTCTGAACCGCCTTTGTGCACAGAGCGTTAAATTTTTCAATGGGTTGTCGAGCTTCGGCTGGAATTGTTAAGCACGAAAACCCGGCAAGTGCGAAAGCAGCCGCTGCGAGCGATCGTCGAAAAA